>NZ_POUD01000138.1 GCF_003236395.1 Nonomuraea aridisoli
GGAGCGGGCGATCACTTGCGGGGGGTGCCGGCGGTGAGGCGGCCGGCGCAGGGATGGCTGGACGGGGGCGTCATGCCCCCTGTGGGAAGTCCCGCCGGTCGGGTGCCGGCGGGCGCGCTGCCCGGGTGGTCCGGGGGATGGAGGGAGCCGATCGAGTTGCCCCGTAGGGGCTAGACAGTCCGTTCAGGAGGGAGTAAGCATTGCGTTCATACGGTATGCAGTATGCGGAAGACAGGTATAGCTCGTCGCCGGGAAAGGGTGACTGATGTCTGAAACGATCTCTGGTGGTCATCTCGTAGCCAAGGCACTCAAGGCCGAGGGCGTGGACGTGATCTACACGCTCTGCGGCGGCCACATCATCGATATCTACGACGGCTGTGTCGACGAGGGCATCGAGGTCATCGACGTACGCCACGAGCAGGTGGCCGCGCACGCGGCCGACGGCTACGCGCGCATCACCGGCAAGCCCGGGTGCGCCGTGGTCACCGCGGGCCCCGGCACGACGGACGCGGTCACCGGTGTGGCCAACGCCTTCCGTGCGGAGAGCCCGATGTTGCTGATCGGCGGCCAGGGCGCCCTGAGCCAGCACAAGATGGGCTCGCTGCAGGACCTGCCCCACGTCGACATGATGACCCCGATCACCAAGTTCGCGGCCACGGTGCCGAGCACGGAGCGGGTGGCCGACATCGTGTCGATGGCCTTCCGCGAGTGCTTCAACGGCGCTCCGGGGCCGTCGTTCCTGGAGATCCCGCGCGATGTGCTCGACGCGAAGGTCCCGCTGGAGAAGGCGCGCATCCCGCAGGCCGGCCACTACCGCGCCTCCACCCGCCAGATGGGCGACCCGGAGGCCATCGAGCGGCTGGCCGACATGCTGGCCCACGCGGAGAAGCCGTGCATACTGCTCGGCAGCCAGGTCTGGACGTGCCGGGCGACCGACGCGGCCATCGACTTCGTCCGGGCGCTCAACGTGCCGGCCTACATGAACGGCTCCGGCCGCGGCACCCTGCCGCCCGGTGACCCGCACCACTTCCAGCTCAGCCGCCGCTACGCCTTCACCGAGGCCGACCTGATCATCATCGTCGGCACCCCGTTCGACTTCCGGATGGGTTACGGCAAGCGGCTGTCGCCGTCCGCCAAGGTCGTGCAGATCGACCTCGACTACCGCACGGTCGGCAAGAACCGCGACATCGACCTCGGCATCGTCGGCGACGCCGGCCTCATCCTCGCCGCGGCGGCCCAGGCCGCGAGCGGCCGCATCCAGGACGCCGCCGCCAAGCGCAAGGCGTGGCTGGACGAGCTGCGCGCGGTCGAGACCCAGGCGTACGAGAAGCGCCTGCCGCGCCAGCACTCCGACGCCCAGCCCATCGACCCCTACCGGCTGGTCCACGAGATCAACGAGTTCCTCACCGAGGACACGATCTACATCGGCGACGGCGGCGACATCGTCACCTTCTCCGGCCAGGTCGTGCAGCCCAAGTCGCCCGGCCACTGGATGGACCCGGGCCCCCTCGGCACCCTCGGCGTCGGCATGGCCTTCGCGATGGCCGCCAAGCAGGCGCGGCGCGACAAGGAGGTGCTCTGCCTCTTCGGCGACGGCGCCTTCAGCCTCACCGGCTGGGACTTCGAGACGATGGTCCGCTTCGACCTGCCGTTCATCGGCGTCGTCGGCAACAACTCGTCCATGAACCAGATCCGGTACGGCCAGGCCGCCAAGTACGGCGAGGACCGCGCCCGCGTCGGCAACACGCTCGGCGACATCAAGTACGGCGAGTTCGCCAAGCTCCTCGGCGGTTACGGCGAGGAGGTGCGCGACCCGGCCGAGATCCGCCCCGCGCTCGAGCGGGCCAGGGAGTCGGGCAAGCCCTCGCTGATCAACGTCTGGGTCGACCCAGAGGTCTACGCCCCCGGAACCATGAACCAGACCATGTACAAGTAGGGGATCTCCGACATGAAGGCTCTCGAAGGTGTCCGCGTCCTCGACATGACCCATGTCCAGTCGGGCCCGTCGTGCACCCAGCTGCTCGCCTGGCTGGGCGCCGACGTGGTCAAGCTGGAGGCCCCCACGGGCGACATCACCCGGCAACAGCTCCGCGACGTGCCAGGCGTCGACAGCCTCTACTTCACGATGCTGAACTGCAACAAGCGCAGCATCACCCTGAACATGAAGAGCGAGCGCGGCAAGGAGATCTTCACCGAGCTGGTGAAGGAGGCCGACGTGCTCGTGGAGAACTTCGGGCCCGGCGCGGTCGATCGCATGGGGTTCCCCTGGGAGCGGCTGCAGGAGCTCAACCCCCGTCTCATCTACGCCTCGATCAAGGGCTTCGGCCCCGGCCGGTACGCCAAGTTCAAGGCGTACGAGGTGGTCGCCCAGGCCATGGGCGGCTCGATGAGCACCACGGGCTTCGAGGACGGCCCGCCGCTGGCGACCGGGGCGCAGATCGGCGACTCGGGCACCGGCGTGCACGCGCTGTCCGGCATCCTCGCCGCTCTCTACCAGCGCACCCAGACCGGGCGCGGCCAGCGCGTACAGGTGGCCATGCAGCACGCCGTGCTGAACCTGTGCCGCGTGAAGCTGCGCGACCAGCAGCGGCTGGCGCACGGCCCGCTGCGTGAGTACCCGAACGAGTCGTTCGGCGACGAGGTGCCCCGCTCCGGCAACGCGAGCGGCGGCGGGCAGCCGGGCTGGGCGGTCCGCTGCGCGCCCGGCGGGCCGAACGACTACGTCTACGTGATCGTGCAGCCCGTCGGCTGGAAGCCCATCGCGAACATCATCGGCCGTCCCGAGCTGGCCGAGGACCCCGAGTGGGCGACGCCGGAGGCGCGGCTGTCGAAGCTGGACAAGATGTTCCAGCTCATCGAGGAGTGGTCGATCCAGCACGACAAGTGGACGGTGCTCGACCGGCTCAACGCGGAGAACATCCCCTGCGGGCCGATCCTGTCCACCAAGGAGCTGGTCGAGGACGAGAGCCTGCGCGAGGAGGGCATCGTCGTCACGGTCGACCACCCCGAGCGCGGTGAGTTCGTGACCGTGGGCAGCCCGCTGCAGCTGTCCGACTCGCCGGTGGACGTGCGCACCCCGCCGCTGCTCGGCGAGCACAACGAAGAGATCTACAGCCGGCTCGGCGTGAGCGCGGACGAGCTGGCCGAACTCAAAGCGAACGGAGTCATCTAGGTGAGCACGGTCAGGCAAGTCATCGACAAGGCACTCGCGGAGGGCCGTACGGCTCTGACCGCCCCCGAGGGCCGGCTGCTGTGCGAGGAGTACGGCATCACGACGCCCGGCGAGGGGCTGGCCACCTCGGCCACCGAGGCCGCGGAGATCGCCGAGAAGATCGGACTCCCGGTCGTTCTCAAGATCGTCTCACCGGACATCCTGCACAAGACCGACGCCGGCGGCGTGCTCGTCGGCCTGAAGACCGTCGAGGAGGTGCGGGAGGGCTACGACAAGATCCTGGCCAACGCCCGCGCCTACAACCCCGACGCCAAGATCGACGGCATCCAGGTGCAGCAGCTGGTCGGCGGCGGCCACGAGGTCATCGTCGGCGCCGTCACCGACCCGACCTTCGGCAAGGTGATCGCTTTCGGCCTGGGCGGCGTTCTGGTCGAAGTCCTCAAGGACGTGACCTTCCGTCTTGCCCCGGTTTCAGGCGATGATGCGCTTGGCATGCTGGACGACATCAAGGCGGCGGAGGTGCTGCGCGGGGCCCGGGGCGCCGAGCCGGCGAACCGGGAGGCGCTCGCGAGCCTCATCGAGCGCGTCGGCAAGCTCGTCACCGACTACCCCGAGATCTCCGAGGTGGACCTCAACCCGGTCTTCGCCGACGCGAACGGGGCCGTCGCCGCGGACGTGCGCATCCTCATCGGCGACAAGCCGGCGGAGGTCACCCGGCTGTCGAGGGAGGAGATCCTGCGGCAGATGACGAGGATCTTCAAGCCGCGCTCGGTCGCCGTCATCGGCGCCTCGGCCGAGGACGGCAAGATCGGCAACTCGGTCATGAAGAACCTCATCAACGGCGGCTACCAGGGGCAGATCCTCCCGATCAACCCCAAGGCCGACGAGATCCTCGGGCGCAAGGCGTACAAGAGCATCTCCGACGTGCCCGGTGACGTGGACGTGGCCGTGTTCGCGATCCCCGCCAAGTTCGTGGCGTCCGCGCTGGAGGAGGTCGGCGCGAAAGGCGTGGCAGGCGCGGTCATGATCCCGTCGGGCTTCGCGGAGACCGGCAACGTCGAGGGCCAGCAGGAGATCGTCGAGATCGCCAAGCGGCACGGCGTGCGCATGCTCGGCCCGAACATCTACGGCTACTACTACACGCCGGAGAACCTCTGCGCGACGTTCTGCACCCCGTACGACGTCAAGGGCAGCGTGGCGCTGACCTCGCAGAGCGGCGGCATCGGCATGGCCATCCTGGGCTTCAGCCGCACGACGAAGATGGGCGTCTCGGCCATCGTCGGCGTCGGCAACAAGGCCGACGTGGACGAGGACGACCTGCTCACCTTCTTCGAGCAGGACGAGAACACCAAGGCCGTGGCCATGCACCTCGAGGACCTCAAGGACGGGCGCGGCTTCGTCGACGCCGCCCGGCGGGTCGTCAAGCAGAAGCCGGTCATCGTGCTCAAGGCGGGCCGCACCGCCATGGGCGCCCGCGCGGCCGGCTCCCACACCGGCGCGCTGGCCGGTGACGACAAGGTGTACGACGACATCCTGCGCCAGGCCGGCGTGGTGCGGGCGCCCGGGCTGAACGACATGCTCGAGTACGCCCGCGCGCTGCCGATCCTGCCCGCCCCGAAGGGCGAGAACGTCGTCATCATCACCGGCGCCGGCGGCTCGGGCGTGCTGCTGTCGGACGCCATCGTGGACGCCGGCCTGACCCTCATGGACATCCCTGAGGACCTGGACAAGGCGTTCCGCGCCTACATCCCGCCGTTCGGCGCGGCGGGCAACCCCATCGACATCACCGGCGGCGAACCCCCCTCGACCTACGAGAACACGGTCCGCCTCGGCCTGCAGGACGACCGCATCCACGCGCTCGTCCTCGGCTACTGGCACACGATCGTGACGCCGCCGATGGTCTTCGCCGAGCTCATCGCCCGTGTGGTGGCGGAGGAGCGGGCGAAGGGCAACGTCAAGCCGGTCGTGGCCAGCCTGGCCGGCGACACCGAAGTTGAGGAGGCGAGCGAGTACCTGTTCGAGCATGGCGTGGTCGCGTACCCGTACACGACAGAGAAGCCCGTGGCGGTCCTCGGTGCGAAGTACCGCTGGGCCAGGGCTGCCGGTCTGCTGAGCTAAGAGCCGAGCGCAGCAGTACCAGGCGAGGGGGCAATTCGGGGCGCAAAGGTAAGGCAACACACCCCCCAGGAGGTCCGTAGGTGGACACATCGAACACCCCACCGGCGACGGCCACGCCGCCGGTCGAAGATGGACGAGTATGGAAAGCGGGCCGGCTCGAGCCGATGCCCATCAGGAAGCTCCCCGACGCGCCTCCCTCGGTGCACCTGCTCGGGCCGACGGTGTTCCTCGTCGCCCTGGGCGTGGGCATGGGCGAGTCGTACATGTGGCCGCGCCTGGTGCTGCTGTTCGGCCCCGAGATCAGGTGGTTGTTCCTGGTCGGCGTCACGCTTCAGGCCGTGGTCATGCTGGAGATGGCCCGCTACGCCATGGCCACCGGCGAGAGCATCTTCACCGGCGCCGCCCGGGTCTTCAAGCCACTGATGTGGTTCTTCTTCATCGTGGCGATCGCCGTCTACATCTGGCCGGGACACCTCTCGGCCGGAGCGGCGGCATTGGAACAGATCACCGGAATACCCTGGATGATCACCGCGATCGCCGGATTGCTCCTGGTGGGCGTGGTCTTCACCCTGGCGAAGGTCATCTATAACCTGCTCGAGAACGTGCTCTCGCTGCTCATCGGCGCGCTCGTGCTCGGCACCGCCATCGTCGCGGCCATGGTCGGCCAGTGGTCGGACGTGGTCAGCACGATCACCGGCATGTTCGCCATCGGCTACCTGCCGGACGAGGCGATGACGGCCGCGTGGTTCCCCGTCATCGTCGGCGCGTGCGCGTTCGCCGGTCCGTCGGGCATGCAGCAGATGTGGTACACGCTGCACCTGCGCGACTCCGGCGCCGGCATGGGCGCGCACATCCCCAAGGTGCGCGGTCTGCGGCACGCCGGCGAGGAAGAGGAGATGCCGAACCGGGGCTTCATGTTCGACACCGAGGACCCGGCGGAGATGGCGAAGTGGAAGGGCTGGCGGCGCTGGGTCACCTTCGACGCCCTCCTGCTCTTCTGGGGCGTCACGATGCTGGTCACGATCTCCTTCACGGTGATCGCGCAGTCGGCGTCGCGGCTGAACCCGGGCGTGCGCGAGGCTCTTCTCGCGGACGACCAGGAGGCGGCGCTGACCGCGATGTCCGACGCCGTCTCCTCGGCGGGCAGCTCGGTGCTCGGGGTGGTGTTCCTCGGGTTCATCGCACTGATCGGTCTGAACGCGACGCTCGGCCTGTTCGACTCGTTCTCCCGTGGTCAGGCCGACATGTCCTTCAACTTCGTCCCCGGGGCGAAGAAGATCGGCATGTCGAAGCTGTACGCGATCTTCCTGTGGGCGGTGATCGCCTTCGGCATCCTGATCCTGCTCTTCGGACCGGCTGACGGGCCGGCGTCGATCCTGGACACGCTCGCGTTCCTGTCGACGTTCGCCATGGGCGCGTACTGCGTGACCCTGCTGCTGGTGAACAACCGCATGCTGCCCAAACCGATCAGGCCCAGGTGGTGGAGCAACGCGATCATCGGCTTCGGCGCGGTGTTCTACCTGGGCATGCTCTTCTACAGCATGGTCGCCTTCGGCGTGGTCGTGGGCTGATGATCACACGGCACAGCCTCGAACTCGCCCTGCCCGGGGCGTCGATCGGAGCCGTTGCCGGTGCCGTGGCCGGTGGGCTGACCCTGTTCGCGGGGGCGCCCACCGGCATGGCCGCGCTGTCGGCTCTGGCACTCGCCGTACCCCTCGCCCTCTTCGGCGGGCTGTACGGCGTGCTCCTGGGCCACCGCGTGTTCCGTCCCGGCACCTTCGGCCCCGTCGGTCTGTACTGGATGGTCGCCTTCCCCGTCTCCCGGCTGGTGCAGGAAACCCTGTACGGGGTCGGCACGGCGGACGGCGTGCTCCCGTTCCTCGCCTACCAGGCCATGGTGAGCCTCGGCTTCGCGATCGGCTTCGTCTGGATGCACGAGCGGCTCATGCCGCACTGGCTCATCCGGCGGGCCGACGACAACCCGCTCGCCGCGGACCTGCTCGCCGTCTACCTCCGATACGCCCGGATGATCCAGGCGCGGAAGGGAGCGCGTAAGTGACCCTGCCGCTGTGGATCTGGCTGGCCACGATCGGCGGATTCTGCGTCGTGCTCGCGTTCGACTTCTGGCTGGTCGCGCGCAACCCGCACGAACCCAGCTTCAAGGAGTGCGTCGGCTGGGTGTCGTTCTACGTGGGCCTGGCCATCGCCTTCGGCGTCGGCCTGCTGGTGCTCTCAGGGCCGACACACGGCGGCGAGTTCTTCGCCGGCTGGATCACCGAGTACTCGCTCAGCGTGGACAACCTCTTCGTCTTCCTGCTGATCATGAGTCGCTTCCAGGTGCCGCGGATGTACCGCCAGAAGGTGCTGCTCATCGGCATCATCCTGGCGCTTCTCATGCGCGGCGCCTTCATCGCGGCCGGCGCGGAGGCGATCACCAGGTTCGACTGGCTCTTCTACGTGTTCGGCGCCTTCCTCGTCTACACCGCGTGGAAGCTGATCGGGCACGAGGAGGAGGACGCGGAGTTCTCCGAGAACATCGCCCTGCGCACGGCCCGGCGGGTCCTCCCGACCACGGAGACCTACCACGGCGCCAGCCTCACGGTGCGCCACATGGGCCGCAGGATGTTCACCCCCATGCTGATCGTCATGGTCGCCATCGGGACGACCGACCTGTTGTTCGCACTCGACTCCATTCCGGCGATCTTCGGGCTCACCCAGGAGCCGTACCTGGTGTTCACCGCCAACGCCTTCGCCCTCATGGGGCTGCGGCAGCTGTTCTTCCTCATCGGCGGGCTGCTGGACCGGCTCGTCTACCTGAGCAAGGGACTCTCGGTGGTGCTCGCCTTCATCGGCGTGAAGCTGATCCTCGAAGCGCTGCACCACGACGGCGTCTCGTGGGCGCCCGAGGTGCCCATCATGGTGTCGCTCGGAGTCATCATCGGCACTTTGGCCATCACCACGGTGCTGAGCCTGATGAAGTCCTCGCGTGATGCCAAGGCCGAGAAGGCCGAGGCGGAGAAGCAGGACGACGAGCCTGCGGAGGAACCTTCACACGGGCGCTGAACCGGGCCGCGTGCGGGGGGACGGGGCTGCCACGCGGCCACGCCCCTTGCCGCGGCCTCAGTGCCGCGGGCTCTTGCGAATGTCGTGCTCGGCGCTCCACTGGCGCACATAGTCTTCCGCGTCGTCCGCGGAGTAGTACTTCTTGAGCGCTGTGCTCAGGCCGAGCCCCATGGACCGGCCGTCTGCCGAGTGACCCGGGGGATCACCAAGGAGAAAGCGCCAGAACGCTTTCATCGTCATGCACCTCCAATCGGTCTGGCTCCACCCTCTACCCGAGGTGTTTCGGAGCATGTGGTTTTCTGTGAACGTCACGTCAATCGGCGCCGCTGTCCCGGTACGGGGTGCGCGGCCGCCGCCGGCGGACGGGCTTGGGCGCGGGCTCCGCCGGCTCGTTCTCCCGCTGCGCCATGTAGGAGACGCGGGTGTGCTCGGTGTGCTCGCGCATGATCTTCGCGGCGCGGCGTTCGTCGCCGGCCTCGATGGCGTCGATGAGCTGGGTGTGCTCGTCCCACGAGGCCATGCCACGACGGCGGGCCACCGGCGTGTGGTACCACCGCACCCGCCTGGCCACCTGCGCGGCCAGCTCCGCCAGCACGGCGTTGCCCGACAGGGCGGTCACCAGGCTGTGCAGGTCGGAGTTGAGCGCCACGGCCGTGTCGACGTCGTCGGACTTCACCGCGGCGATGCCCTGCTCGCACAACTCGCGCAGCCGCCGCACGCCGTCCTCGCCGGCGTGCTTGGCGGCGAGGCGGGCCGACTCGGTCTCCAGCAGCGCGCGCACGGCGAGCAGCTGGTCGGCCTCCTGCACCGTCGGGACGTGGACGAACGCGCCCTGCCCGGGGTGGAGATCGACCCAGCCCTCGCCGCTGAGCTGCTGCAGCGCCTCGCGGACCGGCTGCCTGGACACGCCGAGCAGGCCGGCCAGCTCGCTCTCCACCAGGTGCTGGCCCGGCTTGAGCTGGCCGGAGACGATGAGCTCTTGAATGGCCTCGATCACGCTCTCCCGGAGCGTGGCCGGGCGGGGAATCTTGGCGGCCGCCGACTGGCCGGTCTGTTCCGACAGCAACATGGTCACGTCTCCAGGACTGCGTTAGGGTTAAAAGGTTTTTGGTCGACTGCCTACAGCATACCGTCCGGGGGTCCCCGGCGTGGGTGAGTCTCATCACAGGACATCACTCAAGGCGCTGGCGAGACTCCCGTGACGTGCGCAGACGCCTCAGACGCCACATCTCGCGTCTCATTTCACAGATTCACGAGTGTGAGGGCGTCGTGAGGCGTCCGGGGGCAGAGCGCCGCGCAGGATCATTATCACAGGGGGATGGTGGCCGGCAGGCCCGGAATCCGCAGACGGGGCGCGGCCAGCGCGGGCAGCGCCGCGAGCGCCGCGGCGGCGAGCAGCGCGGCCCCCGGCGCGGTCAGGGCGGTCAGGGCCAGCACGACCGCCACCACGCCGGCCACGGCCTTGGCGCTGTAGACGACCGCGTGGATGTCGCCGGCCCGCTCCGCGCCGAAGAACTCGCGCACGAGGCCGGCGAGCAGAGGATAGAACGCCCCGCCGCCCAGCCCGGCCGCGACCGCCCCGAGCCACAGCAGCGTCCCCGCGGCCTGTCCGGGCACGGCGGCGTTCTGGACGGCCACGGCGAGCAGGATCTGGCCGACCGCGAGCGAGCCGAACACCGCGGCGAGCACACGCCGGCGGCCGAACAGCTCCGAGGCCCGCACGGCCACCGACCGGCTGGCCCCGTTGAGCGCGACGAGCAGCGCCAGCGCGCCCCACGCCCCCGTGCCCGCCACCACGATGACGTCGAAGACGGACACCGCGCCCGCGCAGGTCAGGATCAGCGCGAGGGTCGGCATCGTCCGCGTGCGCATCGCCTGCGCGAGGCCGAACTGCTTGGCCCCCTCCGGGGCCGTGCGCAGCCGGGCCGCGTCGAGCGCGTGCGTACGCGGGTCCACGTCGTCGGGCCACCACTGGGCCGGCGGCAGCCGCAGGTGCGCGGCGGCGGCCGCGATGACGCCCGTGGCGACGGCGGCGGCGACGAGGAACGCGGCGGTCGTGGCGCCCGGGGCGATCCCGGCCCAGACCAGCAGCGGCACCGCGCCGTAGCCGAAGGCGCCGGTGATCAGGCCGACCCGGGCGGCGGGGCGTTCGGGGAACCAGGAGGAGACGACCTCGCCGCAGACGCCGTAGACCAGGCCGCCGCCGAGGCCGCCGAGGACGGCGTAGCCCACGAGGGCGGGCAGTCCGAGGCCGCCGGACAGCGCCGCCGTGGCCAAACCGAGACCGCTCAGCGCGGCGCCCATGGCCAGGCTGGCGCGTACGCTCAGGCGCCCGCGGCGGACGAGATGGAGCGCGGGCAGGGCGCCCGCGGCCTGGCAGGCGATCCAGACGGCCAGCAGCGTCAGGCCGCCCGCCTCGCGGGCGAGGAGGGCGGCGTAGCCGTACTGGAGCGGGCTGATGGCCGCCATCGCGGCCAGGGCCAGCCAGAACATGCGCATGCGGTCGGCGGGGACGGGCCCGGGACGGTACGCGCGACCCCGCCAATCTCGGATTGCATTCTCCATACTGTATGGAATATCCAGCCCGACCCACGCCTGTCGAGACCCTAGACGAAGGATACTCCATACGGTATACCGTCTACAAAGGAGGCTCGAATGGACCTGTACGAGTACCAGGCGAAGGAGCTCTTCGGGCGTCACGGGATCCCCGTTCCCGCGGGCAAGGTCGCGGCCACGCCGGCCGAGGCCCGCGCGATCTCGGCCGAGCTGGACACGCCCGTTGTCATCAAGGCCCAGGTGAAGACCGGTGGACGCGGCAAAGCGGGCGGCATCAGGCCCGCGGCCGGGCCGGCTGCGGCCGAGAGCGAGGCAGAGCACGTCATCGGGATGGACATCAAGGGGCACATCGCGCGCCGCGTGCTGGTGGAGGCCGCGACCGTGCCGTTCGAGGAGTATTACGCGGCCTTCCTGGTGGACCGGGCAGAGGGCGCGTTCCTGGCGATGGTGTCGGCCCAGGGCGGCATGGAGATCGAGGAACTGGCCGCCCGCGACCCCGACGCCATCGTGAAGCTGCCGATCGACCCCGTGGCCGGAGTCGACGCCGACACCGCGCGCCAGCTGGTGGGCAAGGCGGGCCTGCCCGAGCAGGCGGCCCCGGTGCTGGAGAAGCTGTGGCGGGTCCTCGTCGAGGAGGACGCCCTGCTCGTCGAGGTGAACCCGCTGATCTGCACGGCCGACCAGCAGATCGTCGCCCTCGACGGCAAGGTCACCGTCGACGACAACGCCGCCTTCCGGCACTCCTGGGAGTACGCGGAGGAGTCGGTCAGCTTGGAGGCCCAGGCCAAGGCCAAGGGATTGAACTACGTCAAACTGGACGGCAAGGTCGGCGTGATCGGCAACGGCGCGGGGCTCGTCATGAGCACGCTCGACGTGGTCGCCGGGGCCGGCGCCGCCCCCGCCAACTTCCTCGACATCGGCGGCGGAGCGTCCGCGCAGGTGATGGCCGACGGGCTGGAGATCATCCTGGCCGACCCCGACGTGCGTTCGGTGCTGGTCAACGTCTTCGGCGGCATCACGGCCTGCGACGCGGTGGCGAACGGCATCGTCACCGCACTCCAGCTGCTCGGCGAGCGCGGCCACGGCACGCCCATCGTCGTACGGCTGGACGGCAACAACGCCGAGGTGGGGCGGCGCATCCTCAGCGACGCCCGGCACCCGGCGGTCCGCCAGGTCTCCACCATGGACGGCGCCGCCGAGCTGGCGGCCAGACTCGCGGCAGGTGCGTAATGGCGATCTTTCTGACCAAGGACAGCCGGGTACTCGTCCAGGGCATGACCGGCGCGGAGGGCAGGCGGCACACCGCCCGCATGCTCGCCGCCGGCACCGACATCGTGGCCGGCGTCACGCCCGGCAAGGGCGGCGCGTCGGTCGACTTCGGCGAGCGCACGGTGCCCGTGTTCGGCTCGGTCGCCGACGCGGTCGAGGAGACCGGGGCCGACGTGTCGGTGGTGTTCGTGCCGCCGAAGTTCACCGCGGGGGCCGTCGAGGAGGCCATCGCGGCGCAGGTGCCGCTCTGCGTGGTCATCACCGAGGGCGTCCCCGTGCACGACGCCGTACGCTTCCGCGCGCTCGCCGCGGCCGGGAGCACCAGGATCATCGGCCCCAACTGCCCCGGCCTGATCAGCCCCGGGCAGTCGTCGGCCGGCATCATCCCCGCCGACATCACCTCGGCCGGCCGCATCGGCCTGGTCTCGAAGTCCGGCACGCTCACCTACCAGCTCATCTACGAGCTGCGCGACCTCGGCTTCTCCACCGCCGTCGGCATCGGCGGCGACCCCGTCGTCGGCACGACCCACATCGACTGCCTGCGGGCCTTCGAGGAGGACCCGGGCACCGACGCGATCGTGATGATCGGTGAGATCGGCGGTGACGCCGAGGAGCGGGCCGCCGCCTACATCGCGGCGAACGTCACCAAGCCCGTCGTCGCCTACGTGGCCGGCTTCACCGCGCCCGAGGGCAAGACGATGGGCCACGCCGGCGCGATCGTGTCCGGCTCGTCCGGCACCGCGCAGGCCAAGAAGGAGGCGCTGGAGGCGGTCGGCGTCCGCGTCGGCAAGACCCCCACCGAGACGGCCCGGCTCATGCGCTCGGCCCTGGACGCGCGGTGAGCGCGGGGACCGTGGCGTCGGGTTCGCTGAAGTTCGACGTCAACCTGTCCATCCTCCTCACCGACCTGCCGCTGCTGGAGCGCCCGGCGGCGGCGGCCAAGGCCGGGTTCGACGCCGTCGAGCTGTGGTGGCCGTTCCCGGCGCCCGACCCCGGCGCCGCGGACCTGGCCGCGCTGCGCCAGGCCATCGAGGACGCCGGGGTGCGGCTGGTCGGCCTCAACTTCGACGCCGGCGACATGGCGGCGGGCGAGCGCGGCCTGCTGGCCCGTCCCGACGGTTCCGACCGCTTCCGGGCCAACATCGACGTCGCGGTCCGGTTCGCGGGCGAGCTGGGCTGCGGGGTGCTCAACGCCCTCTACGGCAACGGCCCCGGCACCGACCACGCCCTCGCCGTGGACAACCTGCGCCGGGCGGCGGACGCGGCGGCCGGCATCGGCGCGACCGTGGTCGTCGAGGCGCTCAACTCGCACGAGAACCCGCACTACCCGATCACCTCCTCGCAGGCCGCCTTCGAGCTGATCGACGAGGTGGATCGGGACAACGTGGCCTTCCTGGCCGACCTCTACCACCTGAACCGGATGGGCGAGGACGTGCTCGCGCTCACCGACCGGCACGCGGCGCGCTTCGGCCACGTGCAGATCGCCGACGACCCCGGCAGGGGCCGGCCGGGCAGCGGGCGGATGCCGTACGCGGAGATCTTCGCGCGGCTGGAGGCGGCGGGCTACCACGGGCACGTCGGCCTGGAGTACCGGCACGAGGGGCCGGGCGCGTTCGACTGGAGGCAGACATGAACATCGGGTTCGTCGGCTTGGGGATCATGGGCAGCCCGATGGCGGCCAACCTCCTCAAGGCCGGCTACGCCGTGACCGGGTACGACGTCAGCGCCGAACGGGTCGAGCAGCTCGTCGGCCTGGGCGGCAAGGGCGCCACGGGCGTGGTCGACGCGGTCGGCGGCGCCGACGTGGTGATCACGATGCTGCCCGACTCACCGCAGGTGGAGGAGGTCGCACCGCTCGTCGTCGAGTACGGCAAACCCAACCTCCTCTACATCGACATGAGCACCATCAAGCCGGAGACCTCCCGTTGGGTGGCCAAGCAGGCCGCCGCGGTCGGCGTACGGCCGCTGGACGCCCCTGTCAGCGGCGGCGAGCGCGGCGCGATCGACGCCACCCTGTCGATCATGGTCGGCGGCGACCCCGAGCACTTCGAGGCGGCCCGGCCCGTCCTGGAGGCGCTCGGCAAGCCCGTCGTGCACGTCGGCCCCGCCGGCGCCGGGCAGACCGTCAAGGCCGCCAACCAGCTCGTCGTCGGCGGCATCTACGGGCTGGTGGCGGAGGCGATCGTGCTGCTGGAGGCCTCCGGCGTGGACCCGGCGGCCGGGCTCGACGTGCTCGCCGGCGGCCTGGCCGGCTCCCGCATCCTGGAGCTCAAGCGGCACACCATGGTCAAGCGGGAGTTCGCTCCCGGGTTCCGCATCGACCTGCACCACAAGGACATGGGCATCGCCGTCGCCGCCGCCCGCGAGGCCGGCGTCAGCCTGCCGCTCACCGGGCAGGTCGCCCAGCTCGTGGCCGCGGCCAGGGCGCAGGGGCACGGCTCGCTCGACCACTCCGCCCTGCTGAAGGTCATCGAAAGGCTGAACGGATGACGCGCGTCCCCTGCATGGAAGCCGTGGTGAAGGTGCTGGAGTCGGAGGGCGTGGACACCGTCTTCGGCATCCCCGGCGCGGCCATCCTGCCCCTTTACGCCGCGCTGCAGCACAGCTCGATCCGGCACATCACCGTCCGCCACGAGGAGGGCGGCACCCACGCCGCCGACGGGTGGGCGCGGGTGACCGGCAACGTCGGCGTCTGCATCGGCACCTCCGGACCGGCCGGCACCAACATGATCACCGGCCTCTACACCGCGATGGCCGACTCGATCCCGATGATCTGCATCACCGGCCAGGCCGCCACCTCCAAGCTGCACCAGGAGGCGTTCCAGGCGGTCGACATCGTGGAGATCGCCCGGCCCGTCACCAAGTGGGCCGTGCAGCTCAAGGAGCCCGCGCAGGCGCCGTGGGTGTTCCGTGAGGCGTTCCGGATCGCCCGCTCGGGACGGCCCGGCCCCGTGCTCATCGACCTGCCCATCGACGTGGCGAAGGGCACCTGCCTGTACGACCCCGCCCTGGACGGGCCGCTGCCCGTCGAGGTGCCGGAGCCGCTGCCGCAGGCCGTGGGCGCAGTCCTGGACATGATCGGGCAGGCCAAGCGGCCGATCATCCTGGCCGGCGGCGGCGTCATCATCGCCGACGCCTGCGACGAGCTGCGCGCGCTGGCCGAGCACCTGCAGGTGCCCGTCCAGGTGACGCTCATGGGCAAGGGCGCCTTCCCCGAGGACCACCCGCTGTTCGCCGGCATGGCCGGCATCCAGACGCAGACCCGCTGGGGCAACGCCGCGTTCCTGGAGAGCGACCTCGTGCTGGCCGTCGGCGCCCGCTTCGGCGATCGCCACACCGGCGAGCTCGACGTCTACCGCCGGGGCCGCAAGTTCATCCACGTCGACATCGACCCGCTGCAGATCGGCCGGGTCTTCGAGCCCGACCTCGGGGTCGTCGGGCACGCCCGTCCGGTGCTCGCCAACCTGCGCGACGAGGCGCGCCGGCGCGGCGGGCCCAAGGAGCCGGACAAGTGGGTGCGCAAGGTCGGGGAGCTGCGCGGCACGCTGCTGCGGCGCGACGACTTCGACGACGTGCCGATCAAGCCGCCCAGGGTGTTCAAGGAGATCAACGAGTACTTCCCGCGCGACACCACGTTCGTCACCGCCATCGGGCTCTACCAGATCTGGTCCGGGCAGTTCCAGACGACGTACCTGCCGCGCCGCTACCTGGTCTGCGGCCAGGCCGGGCCGCTCGGCTGGGAGGTGCCCGCGGCCATGGGCGTCAAGCTCGCCCACCCCGAACGGCAGGTCGTGGCGGTGGTCGGCGACTACTCCTTCCAGTTCCTCATGGAAGAGGTCGCGGTGGCCGCCCAGTACCGCATCCCGTTCGTCATCGTGATGATCAACAACGAGTATCTGGGCCTCATCCGGCAGGCCGAGCTCCCGTACGACATGAACTTCGCCGTGGACCTGCACTACGGGGAGGGGGGCATCGACCATGTCAAGGCGATGGAGGCGTTCGGCTGCCCGGCGCGCCGGGTCGAGCTGCCCGGCGACATCCGCGACGCGCTGGCATGGGCGACCGCCGAGGCGGCGCGCGAACGGCTGCCGGTGCTCGTGGAGGTGATGGTCGAGCGCGAGGCGAACGCCGCCATGGGTCCGTCGCTGGAGGCCGTCAAGGAATTCGAACCGCTGCCCGAGCTCATCACCGCCGACTGGTCCGACTGAGGAGGAGCACATGCAGCTGAAGCCGGGGACGTCCTGGCGGGACACCTACGAACGGTGCTGTTCGGTGGCGCCGGAAGCCTTCCACGACGACCGGGTGCTCAACCACTGGGGCGGCATCTGGCACCGCGACGGGCGCCCCGTGCCCGGCTTCTCCCCGCTGGACGGCACCGCCATCGCCGGCCTGCCCAGGCTGGACCGGGCCGGCGCGGGCCGGGCCGTGGCGGGAGCCGTCGAGGAGCACGGGCGCTGGCGGTACCTGCCGCCGCCCGAGCGCAAGGCCATGGTCTCCGCCGCCGTGGAGTCCATGGCCGCCCACCGCGACCTGCTGGCCATGCTGCTGGTCTGGGAGATCGGCAAGCCGTGGAAGACGGCCTGCGCCGACGTCGACCGCTGCCTGGACGGCGTGCGCTGGTACATCGAGCAGATCGACGACATGACCGCCGGGCGCACCCCGCTGCCCGGCCCGGTCAGCAACATCGCCAGCTGGAACTATCCGATGAGCGTGCTCATGCACGCCATGCTCGTGCAGGCGCTGGCCGGCAACGCGGTCATCGCCAAGACGCCCACCGACGGTGGTCTGTGCTGCCTCACCCTCGCCACGGCGCTGGCCGTCCGCGAAGGGCTGCCGTTCACGCTGGTGAGCGGGGGAGGGGCGGAGCTGTCGCCGGTGCTCGTCGGCGGGCAGTCGCTCGGGTGCGTGTCGTTCGTCGGCGGACGCGACGCGGGGGCGAAGGTGGTCACCTCGCTGGCCGACCTCGGCCGCCGCCACGTGCTGGAGCAGGAGGGCCTCAACTGCTGGGGCGTCTGGGAGTACGGCGACTGGGAGCTGCTCACCCGGCAGATCCGCGGGTCGTTCGACTACGGCAAGCAGCGCTGCACCGCCTACCCGCGGTTCGTCGTGCAACGCTCGCTGTTCCACGAGTTCCTGGCCGCGTACCTGAAGGCCGTGGGGTCGCTGCGGTTCGGCCACCCGCTGGCCGTGGCAGACCCGGACGACCCGCTGCCGGAGCTGGACTTCGGCCCGCTGATCAACGCCTCGAAGGCCAAGGAACTGGCCGACCAGGTGGACGAGGCCGTGGCGAGGGGCGGCGTGCCGCTCCACCGGGCGTCACTGGACGCCGGACATTTCCTGCCTGGGCAGGATAAATCGGCTTATTTTGCTCCGACGGCGCTGCTCAACCCGCCGCGCTCGTCACCCCTCCACCACGCCGAGCCCTTCGGGCCGGTCGACACGATCGTGCTGGTGGACACCGAGGCCGAGCTGCTGGCCGCCATGAACGCCAGCAACGGCGCCCTCGTCGCCACGCTCTCCTGCGACGAGGAGGAGACCTACCGCCGGCTGGCGCCCGAGGTGCGGGCGTTCAAGGTCGGCCACAACAGGCCGCGCTCGCGCGGCGACCGCGACGAGCTCTTCGGCGGCCTCGGGGCGTCGTGGCGCGGCGCGTTCGTCGGCGGCGAGCTGCTCGTGCGCGCCGCCACCGTCGGCCCGGACGGCGAACGCCTCCCGGGCAACTTCCCCAGCTACACGCTGCTGCCGGACACCCCCACGGCCGCCTGATCCGTCACCCGGGCTCTGCGCGTGGCACGACCGGCGCAGAGCCCGCCGGCTCATCCGCATGTCAAGCGAGCTGCAACCGGCATCAATACGGTCGAAGAGTGCTGCAAACCATCAACGCCGTCCTCGTCATCTGCGGCCTGGGCCTGATCTTCGTCCTCGTCGGCGGCGGGACGGCGATCGGCTCGCGGCGTTTCCGCCGGCGGGCCCACCGAGCTCAGGGCCTGGTCGTAGGGCTGAAGCCGAGCAGCCCCCACGACGGCACCGCGTATTACGCGATCATCCGGTTCACCACCCGGCAGGGCGTGCACGTGGAGGCCCGGACCCACGTCGCCAGCAACCCGCCGCCCGCCCGGCCCGGCCGGCAGGTGCGCGTTCTCTACGACCCGGACGCCCCCACGCTGATCCGCATCGACAACCTGATGGGGAGGGGCACCCTTCTCGGCCTGATCTGCGTCGTGGTCGGGATCGCCACGCTCTTCGTCGGCTTCGTGGTCGCCTATCAGGAGCTGTGGGTCTAGAAGGCGCCGAAGCGGGTCGCCACCAGCAGCACCAGAAAGGTCAGCATGGCCACCCGCAACACCTTCCCGCCGATCCGCAGCGACGGCCATGACAGATACGCCAGCCAGCCGACGAACGCGATCACCGGCAGCACGGCCACACCGCCGAGCGGATTGCTCACGGCGAAGCCCGTGAGCAGCAAGATCACCAGGATCGCCGGCGCCACCCACCGGGGCACCTGCGTGAACAGGTACGCCATCGGCACCGCGCTGCGCCGCTCGACGGCCTTGCGCAGGCCGCTCGCGCCCGGCGTGAAGAACTGCTCGCCCGGGGGCCGCGGGCGGCGCTTGTCGTCAGGGGCCACGCCCCGAGCCTACGGGAGATCGCCCGCCCGTGAGCCGGATGAGCGCAGGTGACCGGGCCGTGGCGGCCCGCTCGCGCCTCTAGGCTGGAACGCGTGCTCGCCGTCATCCGCTACACCGTGCCCGAGGCCCAGTCGCAGGACTTTCTCAAGCAGGGCCAAACGATCCTCGACACGTTCGCCGAACAGCCCGGCTTCCAGCGGGGCAGGCTGGCCCGCTCGGTCGACGAGCCCAATCTGTGGGCCCTGGTCTCGGAGTGGGAGGGCGCCGGTTTCTACCGCAGAGCGCTGTCCGCCGCCCGCATGGTGATGTATCCGCTGATGATCCTCATGGTCAACGAACCCAGTGCGTACGAGGACGTCTACCCCCGCGACGGGGCGTAACATTTAGTCGCGCGCGAGACCGGGGAAGCGTCCCCTAAGCTGGGAGCTCACCAATACCCTCGCCGACCTCCAGCCGGAAAGAGAACCTACCGAAATGGCACGACGCAACGACGTCATGGACACCATCGTCAGCCTCGCCAAGCGCCGCGGGCTCGTATTCCCGTCGAGCGAGATCTACGGCGGACTGCGCGCGTCGTGGGACTACGGTCCGCTGGGCGTCGAGCTGAAGAACAACGTCAAGCGGCAGTGGTGGCTGTCGATGGTCCAGGCGCGCGAAGACGTGGTGGGCCTCGACTCCTCGGTCGTCCTGGCGCCCGAGGTGTGGCGGGCCAGCGGCCACGTCGACACCTTCACCGACCCGCTCACCGAGTGCCTGTCCTGCCACAAGCGCTTCAGGGCCGACCACCTCGTCGAGGCGTACGAGGAGAAGAACGGCAAGTCGCCCGAGGGCGGCCTGGCCGACATCACCTGCCCCAACTGCGGCAACAAGGGCACCTTCACCGAGCCGCGCCAGTTCAGCGGCCTGCTGAAGACCTTCCTCGGCCCGGTCGAGGACGAGTCGGGCCTGGCCTACCTCCGGCCCGAGACCGCGCAGGGCATCTTCATCAACTACCTCAACGTGCAGCAGTCGGCGCGCAAGAAGATCCCGTTCGGCATCGGCCAGATCGGCAAGTCGTTCCGCAACGAGATCACGCCCGGCAACTTCATCTTCCGCACCCGCGAGTTCGAGCAGATGGAGATGGAGTTCTTCGTCAAGCCCGGCACCGACGAGGAGTGGCACCAGTACTGGATCGACGAGCGCTACCGCTGGTACTCCGACCTCGGCATCAACAAGGACAACCTGCGCCTTTACGAGCACCCGAAGGACAAGCTGTCCCACTACTCCAAGCGCACGGTCGACATCGAATACCGGTTCAACTTCACCGGCTCGGAGTGGGGTGAGCTGGAGGGCGTCGCCAACCGCACCGACTTCGACCTGACGGCCCACTCCAAGGCGTCGGGCGTCGACCTCAGCTTCTTCGAGCAGGAGACGCAGGAGCGCTACGTCCCCTACGTCATCGAGCCGGCCGCCGGCGTCGACCGGGCCACGCTCACCTTCCTGCTCGACGCCTACACCGAGGACGAGGCGCCCAACGCCAAGGGCGTCCTGGAGAAGCGCACGGTGATGCGGCTCGACCACCGGCTCGCGCCGGTCAAGGCCGCGGTGCTGCCGCTGTCGCGCAACGCCGACCTGTCGCCGAAGGCCCGCGACCTGGCCGCCCAGCTGCGCCGCCGCTGGAACGTCGAGTTCGACGACGCCGGCGCGATCGGCCGCCGCTACCGCCGCCAGGACGAGATCGGCACGCCGTTCTGCATCACGGTCGACTTCGACACCCTCGACGACCAGGCGGTGACCATCCGCGAGCGCGACACGATGAGCCAGGAGCGCATCGCCATCGACGCCGTCGAGTCCTACCTCCGCCAGCACCTGAACGACTGAGTTTCGTTCGTAGGAGGCCGCTCGCCGCGATTCCACGGCGAGCGGCCTTTCTGTCGCCGACGGCAGTCACGACATCGAGCACTGCCACGCCCCTCCGTCCAGCCCACGCCGCGCGTCTGTCACGCCGCGCCTCTGTCACGGCGGCGGTGGGTCTGTTGCGGTGTGCCCTTTGTTGCGGCGCGTTCGCTGCGTTGGGCGCGCCGTTGCGCGGCGCCGTCGGTCTGTTGGGCTTTGCGCCTTTCACTCTTTACGGCTGCGCCGGCCCGGCCCCACCCGCCGTAGCGCCTTGAGGGCCTTCCAGGGAGACGCTTCTCCGCCTCACTGGCGCGCCGCCGTCACGGCGCATGTTGCCCGGCTCCGTGGTCCTTCGTCGGCTGGTGTGCTCACCTGCGGAGCGACTCCAGGATCCCGGTGAGGGCGGTGATGGTGTCGGAGAGGTCCTCGGCACGGTCGGATCCCGCGAGGAAGAGGGCCGCTTCGTTCATCGCCCCTGACAGCAGGTGGGTCAGCGGCTTCACCGGCTGCCGCGGGATCACCCCCTTGTCCATCAGGCCGGTGAGGGCCTCGGCGAGGTGCCGGGCGGAGGCGGCCTCGTCCATGGTGCGCCACTCGTTCCAGCCCAGCACCGCCGGGCCGTCGATGAGCATGATGCGTTGGACGTCCGGATGGGTACTGGCCGCGAGGAACGCCCGGCAGCCCGCCGTGAACTGCGTCCAGGGGTCGTCATGTGCGTCGGCGGCCGCCGCGACCTGTGTGCCGACCTCGTCCTGGACCTCCTGGAGGACGGCTCGGAAGAGGTCCGTCTTGCTGTCGAAATGGTGATAGAGCGCGCCCTTGGTGACCCCGGCGGCACGGACGATCTCTGACAGGCCCACCGCGCCGTAACCCTTGTCCGCGAAGAGCCGCCTGCCTTCGTGCACGAGAGTCCGCCGCGTCTGCTCGCGCTGTTCGATCCTGCTGGTCATCCCGCTCCGTTGACATACCGATGGTATGCCGACTAGCTTACTCCGCATACCAGCGGTATGTGAAGGAAGGTGCTCATGAGGCTGACCAGCTTCTATCCGGTCCTCGGTGTCACGCGTCTGAGCGAGTCGCGTGACTTCTACACGCGCCTGTTCGGGTTCGAGGTCACGTTCGAGGCCGACTGGTATGTCAGTCTGCGGCGCGGTGGCGACCAGCCGTACGAACTGGCCCTGCTCGACTACGCGCACCCGACCGTGCCCGAGGCCTACCGCAGGCCCGCCCAAGGCGTGCTGCTCAACTTCGAGGTCGACGACGTGGACGCCGAATGGGAGCGTCTCGTCCTTCGCACGGGGCTGACGGCCGAGCTGGAGCTGCGCACCGAGGAGTTCGGCCAGCGGCACTTCATCGTGGCCGACCCCAACGGCGTCCTCATCGACGTGATCAAGGAGATCCCGCCCGCCGACGCCTACGCCGGCAACTACGCCGCACGTTGACCGCATGCCGGGGCAGCCGGCGACGGCGGGCAGAGCGTCAGGCGAGGTGCTGGTCGAACCAGGCCGTGACGCGTTCCCACGCCTGGGCCGCCGCCTCGGCGTCGTACCGCTGGCCGGTGTCGTTGAAGAAGGCGTGGCCGACGCCCGGGAACGTGACGATCTCGTGGGTCAGCCCGGCCTCGCGCAGAGCGGCTTCGGCGGCGTCGCGGGTGGCGTTCACCCGGTCGTCCTGCTCGGCGTACACCCCGAGCACCGCAGCCTCGCTCCCGGTCATGTCGGCGTCGTCCGAGAGCGGCCCGTAGAACGGCACGGCGGCGGCGAGACGCGGTTCCGCCGACGACAGCAGCAGCCAGATCATCCCGCCGCCGAAGCAGAACCCGATCATGCCTAGTTCCAGCCCTTCGGCGCGCCGCCCCAGCTCGCCCACCGCCGCCTTCATGTCCGCCACGAACTGCTCCGGCGGGATCTCCCCGAGCCGCGCCGTGGCCTCGGCGGTGTCGGTGAACGAGGCCGTGCCGCCGTCGCGGGACAGGAGGTCCAGGGCGAGGGCCGAGTAGCCGGTCGCGGCGAGCCGTCCCGCGACCGAGCGGACGTGGTCGGTGAGGCCGCGGTTCTCGTGGATCACGAGCACGCCGCCCCTGGGGTCCGCGGCGGCGGCCCAGGCGGCCTGCAGCGTCGTGCCCTCGGGCCCCTCGAACGTGATGGGCTCCGTGGGCAGCGGCGACGGCCCGGCCGGGCTCGCGGGTGGCGTACACCAGGCGGACGGCGTACTCGGCGACCGCGTGGTGCACGAAGACCTCCTCGGCCCGGCGCTGAAGCATGACGACCTGCGCCGGGTCGAGGATGCTCTGGGGCTGCGG
>NZ_POUD01000139.1 GCF_003236395.1 Nonomuraea aridisoli
GCCCAAGCCCGCCCCGGAACATCACTCCGCTTCCTCCCCATCAACTAACCGGTCACCAGCACACCCAGCCCTGTCACCCACTTCCGCCGAGCCTCCCGTGGCCTCCCGCCGGCAGCGTCCGGACGGGTTCTGGCCATCGCCCCGGTACGGCGGCGAATTGCCACCCGAACGAGCTCCCGACCAGCGCGGACACGCGCCACCGCGTCCCCGCCCTCAGGGAAGAGCGCTGCGTACGGACCATTGAGAATCGCGGCCGTTCGGCCCCGAGGCTCTGATCAGCCATGATCAATGGCACGGCAGGTCGCTGAGTCGGAGCATTCAGTCGATCGACCCGACGATGGGTTCCGCCACGTAGAGAGTCGGTGTCAGGGTGATACCAGTGGCCCGTGCAATGGCGAAGGCGGTGGAAACCCGCGTGTCAGCGTCCAGTGGCGCAAGCGGCGGTGGGCATGCGGACGTGGCCGGGCCGAGTGTGCCATACCGTGTGTTCCTAGGCTGAGAATGCTTCTCCGGCATCTCGGGGAGCAACAGCCACAATCAGAGAGCGAGACGCGACATGGGCAGTGCTCGCAATACCGAAGATTCCCCCACCGGGGACCCGTCCCAGCCGAATGGGGCCGACGAGCGGCCTGATCACGCGGCCAATGCTCAGTGGCTCAAGGACAACCCGGACGCGATGCCGCAGGTGGGTGCCGGCCGGTGGGCCGTGTACGACCGCGCCGGCCATCTGCGCGGCCACCTCGTCGGCGACGGCCCGACCCGTGACACCCGCTTTGAGGCGATCAGCGCGACAAACGAATGGTCGCCTCCTGACCAGGCACCGGGCTACGGCATCACCCTGCACGATGCCGGGGCCCACCTCCTCGACACCAGCGTGGGCGACGGAACGCCCGATGAGAGCATCGGTGAATAGGCGCCACAAGGACAGCGGATCCCCGGCGGTGGGAAGACGCCGCTTCAGCGGCCCCGACCACGCCCTCCCCCGCCGAGCACGCCGGATGAGCTAGGCGGGGAGGGGGACCGTGATGCCGGCGACGAGCGGCTGGCCGATGAGGCGGTGTCCAACGAGTTCACCGGTTGGGGACGCCTCGACGGCTCTGCCGCGATGAACAACCTGATCTGTCGTGCAGTGGAGATCGGCTACCTGCGGGCCTGCGCAAGCAACGCATCCCGGGCTGAGGATCACAGACTGACCTCGGCACGAAAGGCGCGGCTTACGGGGCCGGCGGCGGTCGATCAGGGTTTGCGGGCGACCACGCCGTATTGCGCCACGGGCTCGGGAGGGCCGAACGGCGTCTCCTCGGCCCGCCACAGCGAGCATGACGTGAGACCGGGTTCCAGCAGTTCCAGCCCTTCGAGGAAGTCGGACAGCTCCTCTGCGCCGCGCGGGGTGATCTGTGGTGTGGCGTGGGCGTTGTAGAAGTCCAGCGCCTCGGCGTTGGAGCCGCCTCCTATGTCCATCGTGGGATGGGTGAGCGCCACGTAGCTGCCCGACGGCACCGCCTCCAGCAGACGCTTCACGATCCGCTGGGCCTCGCCGGTGTCGCTGATGAAGTTGATGACGCCCAGCAGCATGATCACCACAGGCTGGGTGAAGTCGAGCGTCCTCTCGGCTTCCCGCAGAATGGTGTCGGGGTCGCGCAGGTCGGCGTCGACGTAGTCGGTCACGCCTTCTTCTGTGCCGGTGAGCAGGGCGCGGGCGTGCACGAGTACCAGAGGGTCGTTGTCCACGTAGACGATCCGCGCCCGTGGGTTCACCCGCTGGGCGACCTCGTGGGTGTTGTTCGCGGTGGGCAGGCCCGTCCCGATATCGAGGAACTGCCACATGCCCGCTTCGCCCGCAAGATGATGTACGGCTCGCCCGAGAAACTCCCGGTCGGCGCGGGCCACGTCAACGATGGCGGGGAACATCTCCCGGACCTGGTCGCCAACCACGCGGTCGGCCGGAAAGTTGTCCTTCCCACCCAGCCAGTAGTTCCATACGCGCGCGTTGTGCGCGACGTCGGGATTGAACCCCCGCGGCGATGTCTCAGTCACAACTCACCTCGTGCCCGCCGGTCTTCGTCCGTCGTCTGTCCCGCCGGCCGTCGTGGCGCGGCAGCCGTTGGGCGGTGTCTTCGGCGTACGGTCGTGGGTGCGGACGAGCCGAATACAAGCGACGTGCCCTGCTTGGGAGCGTAGCGACAAAAGGTGATCTATGTCGATCTGTGATCCCGTACGACCCGCCGCGGCAATCGCCCCTGGTCTGCCCGGCTTGTCCCGGATCAATGGCCGACGTGTGATCAGGCTTCCACCTCAGCCACTTACGGCCCAGTGGCCGTGGGCGCCAATCTCGGTCGAGCGTCGCAATGGTCCATGACCATAATCAGAAGCCGCCCCAGCGCGCGGGCACCCCGTACTTCGTCTGGTCGTAGTAGATACGGTAGTTATGCCGTTCGAGCCAGCGCCGGCCGTGCTCGACGAGGCGTGGGTGCTCGGAGTTGATGTACACCATGGCCAGGCCGCTGCTGCCACGGGTACGTAAGGAAGACAGCAACGTGCCGAGCGCCGGCTCGTTGCCGAGTTTCAGTGTGAGGATGCACAGCCGGTACCACTCGGGATGCCACTTGACCAGCACCCGAAAAGCGTCGGCGTATACGGCGTCATCGAGTTCCTGAAGTGGTCTGAACTGCTCGCGCCCCCGCTGAGGCCGGATCCACGCGCCGTAAATGCCGAGGTTCTCAGCCGTGGAGACCATGAGCTCCTCGATCTCCGGGTCGACATCCGGCTCATTGGACTCCTTCCAGGTGTAGAAGTCCGCAGCCCGGCGCCTGGCCTCTTCGAGGTGACGGCCGTCGTCGAGCCCGCGAGCCTCCGATCTGATGAGGAGACCTACGACGACCCCCAATGCCGCCAAGATGACGATGAAGAACAGCACTACAGAGTCCATCAGTCCTCTCCCGGATGTTGTCAGGCGCGTGGCATGGACCCTTGCGGCATGATTGAAAAACGTAGAGGCCGGAGCATCAGCGATCATCGACCGCATGCCCTCAGCCGATGAGGCCAAGCAGCTCGCCATGCCGAAAAGCGTCCCGTTTCTGGCCGTCTTCAGCGCCGTCCGGCAGGCCCTCACCGTCGTAGAAGTCCAACTTCCTGCCAACCGGCACGAACGGGAAGACGCGTACCCGGCTCACGAGCGCACGCTCTGTTCGGCCGCTACTCGTACCCCATGGCTGGGATGGCATCTGCGAGTGCTCGTTCGATCAGCGCGCGGGTGTCGCTGTCGAACTGGTCGTTGCGGTGGTCGAGGCTGCGTGCGCGGAACGTCGACCTGGTCGCGAAGTCGTCAACGCCGACGCGCTCAAAGAGCGCCTTCCGCTGGCCCGGCCAGTCCGCAGCGAGATCCTCGGCTCTGATCTCCACGTATCGCTTGGTGTCGAGATCGGCGGTCGCCTTCCAGGCGAGCCATCGGTCATAGACCGGCTTGAGCCAAGCGAGCGCGCCGTCGACCGTGGGCGGCGCCCACGGCTGGTCGACGTGCGACGCGACCACCGCGACCGGGTGACGCTTGATGTGGACGATGGTCGCCTCAGGAACGAGTTCCCAGAGGAAATCCATGCACAAGACGTTGAACGGCGTCTTCTCGCACCAGATCGGCTTTCCAGCGTCGGCAGCTGCCCCGCCGAACATTGTGTCGACCGCCCGACGAAGGATGTGAAGCAGTTCCCTGCGATCACTGAAGTACCTCGGGATCGCCCGCCGGTACCTCTGCTGCTCGAACGGCCCGGCAGCCCAGTCTGCATGGCCCGCCCCTGCCGCAGGCACGAACTCGTCGAACGTGCCCGCGACGAGCTCCGACCACAGCCGTCCCACCGCGTCCCAGTAGTGCCGCTCGCCGATGGCCTCAGGAACGGTATGACCTCGATCGACATCTCTCCTGCCGACCAGTCGCACCGTAAGGATGTCGCTCAACCTGCGGAGCGCGTCGTCCCCGACGTAAGGGTCGTATCGAATAGTGAGCGCATCCGCCAAGTCCCTGAAGCCGCCCGGGTCGACAATGAACCTGGTCTCGATCGGAATCCTGTGGATCTGCGGGTGTTCGCCGAGAATGTTCGCGAGCTGCGATGTTCCCGACCGGCCGGTGCCAGCAACGAAGATCGGCGACGGACTGTCCACGGCGACAGCTCAACTGGCGACCCACCGATGTGTCAAGTGAATTGCCGCTGGGACCGGAACAGCCGGAGGACTGAACACGGTGACCACGCTTCCACCTGCGCCCTACGCCGTATCTCCTCCTGCCGGGCGTGCGGTCTTTTCGGAGAGCAGGAGAGAGAGCAGGGCCGTGAGCATGAAGCCGACCACCACGGGGATCCCTATCAGCATGCCGAATGCAAGGGTCTCACTGAGCACCCAGACGTCATAATCCGGCTGGATGACGGCGACCCCCAACATGGCGAAGGGCGCTAACAGACCAAAGGCCGGCCAGTGGGGCAGGCGAGCCAGCCCCGCGGCCACCGCGCTGAGAGGAAAGGGCGCCAGCGCGAACGCCATCGCCAACTTGAGCTCGGAATCCGAGTCGGTGGTCGGATAGGCGAGGAGAAGTAGCAGTAAGACCGCCACTGCGGCCCCCGCCAAGGCCGCCCGCGGCATTCGGCGTCCGTACGGAATCGTGACTAGCCGTGGATCCACCAGCAGTAGAGCAGTTGGTCGCTGTCCTTGGCTCGTCGCGCCAGCGCGACGAGCTCCTTGACCAGATCCAGCACGCGGTCACCGTCGTCGAATCCGGAGAGAGGTTCAGTCGTCCATCGCCGAGCCACTTCGGCCAGACGGGCGTCATCGACCTCGGCGAGCGCGTCGCGGGCAGTCGCCGAGAGTTCCTCGATCTCCGGTCCTTCGCGGTACGGGGAATCCTCCGGCAGGGCCAGCCATTCGGCTTCGGTCTTCGGCGTCCCTTCGGGCGGCGGATACAAGGCGACGGTCTCGACCAAGTCGTTTGAGTAAGGGACGCCCTTCATGACGGCCACAAGGCTGCCGAGAGACCCGTTGGGATCGACCCACTTGGTTTCCACGACATCGAACACCGGAGCGTCGGGGCGCGGTTTGGCCGGTGCTCGTAACTCGTCCGGCCGCCAGGTCGCGGTGGCGCGATCGGGCGCACGGAAGTAGTCGTGCATGGCGCTCATGCGTGCGCTCCTGTCGATGAGCGTGTGATCGTGCATCGGGCCGATGACAGGCTACGGGTGCGGTGATTCACGTGGAACTACGGGCAGGCGCCCGCCGTCCGGTGAGCCGGCGCTGAGGGATCGTCGATCTCCCTTGGGCAACGATGCTGGCCCAACACGTGGCGATCGTAGGGCTGTATTCGTGCGGCGCCGGCGTCGGCGAGCGTGTTCGATACGGCGGGGACGAAGGCCGGCGCGGCGGCCCGTTCTGCTGCCGCCCGGGACCGGCCCCCAGGCCGCATGCCAGGGCGGCAGGCAAGCGACGGGCCGCAATCGACACGTACGACCGGACTGTGCCGAGAATGCAGCACCGTCGTTCGATCTGGACCGCGGACAGTGTCATAGCGCTCGGACACCGGCATTGCTGAGGATTGCTGAATTGTTCCTGTTGAGAGCAAGGCGGCACCAGCGCGGCCCTCCCCTGAGGGCGGTCTGCGAGCCGTTCTCGCGCGGGAGCCGCCCAGGCAGGCGTACGGTCAGCTTCGTGGGCAATCTGCCGATCGACCCGGACGAGCCCAGGGCATGCCCAGCATGCGGAGCTGGACCCGAACAGTCCACCGACCCGGCACGCATGCGCGCCTACAGCTGCATATCCCGGAAAACAGAAGAGGCCCCGTAGGGCCTCTCAGCTGAGCTTACTGCTGGTGGCAGCTGCAAAGTTATAACCTGCGTCGGGGTATGGCTCTTGGCTCCCAGGGATGATCATCCCGCGCATACAGGCCCCGCCAGCCACGATCTCCGCTGTGGCGATGCCGAGCGGGCTGTCCGCTCTCACTCTTCTCCGGTCTTGTGGTTTGCCGCGAGCGCGGACGAGAGGGCGACTCCGAAACACATGGACAGTGCGATGCCGAGAAGGAGGTTGTCCAGCGTGACGCCGAGTCCCATGCCGATCGCGATGCCCGACCACATGCCGACTGTCCGGTTGCGCGAGTTCTTGCAGTTCGTCATGGTTCGATCTTCGTGCAGGAGCGCGTAGCGGCGTAGACGTCGCCGTCATGAGTACGAGATGACAGCTGTCACAAATCACAAGGGATTGGTGGAGGGGTTCCGAGTGCCTCTCTAACTAGGAGGCGCGCAACGGGCATCCCGTGCCGGCGCGCGCGGTGAGTTCGGCTCGCAACGCGCCGAGTTCGGCCATACGTGCGTCGATGATCTGAATCTTCTCCGCGAACAGCGCGGACAGGGCTTCCGCGGTGTCCGGGGCGTCGCGCAGGTCCTCGCCGTGCCGTGCGATCTCCGCCAACGAGAATCCGAGCCGCTGCGCCGTGCGGACGTAGCGCAGCCAGGGCACCGTCTCCGGCGGGAAGTCGCGATAGCCGTTGGCCAGCCGATGAGCCGCGACGAGGCCCACCTTCTCGTAGAACCGGATGGTGTCCTTGGTCATCCCCGCCTGGGCGGCCAGCTCTCCGATGCGCATGATCCTCCGTCGTCCCGGGGGTTGACCTTGGAGCGTACTCCACCCTTTAGCGTGAGGCGTCGCCGTCGTGAGACCGCAGGAGGTCCATCGTGATCGGTCGTTTCACCCCTCCCCACCCCGCCTATCTTCGCCTCGTACGCACGAGCGCCTGGTACGACCTCGTCGTCACGGCGGGCTTCGCGACGCCGTGGACCTACGCGTGGGTGCATGGAGCCCTGTCGTCGCCGGCCGGCGCGCTCGGTCTGGGCGCCATGCCCGAGCTCGACCCCATGCAGACCCTGTACGCGAACCTGATGGGTTCGGTCGTCGTGGTGTGGGCCGTCCTGCGCATCGCCAGACCGCTGCCGCTGCATGGACTGTTCGATGGCGCCGCGCGTGTGCTCTTCGCGATGTGGCAGGCCTACGCGCTCGGCCAGGGCGTCACACGAGCGCTGTGGCTGTTCTTCGTCGTCGAGGTGGTGTTCGGCGTCGTGCAACTTGTGCCCTGGTGCCGTCCGGCAAGGTCTGGTTGTCACCGGCGCCGCTACCTCGCGCCGTGCCGGCTGCCCGCCTCCGGCTGGGGACGGCGGCTGTAGGAAGTTCGAGCCCCGGCGGAGCGCCCCCGGCTCCGGGGAGGAGCCGGGGGCGCTCGCATGGGTTTCGGATCAGGACTGCTTCCACGGTTCGAAGTAGGCGACCGTGGCCATGTCCACCTCGGTGTTGTCAGGCGGGGTGCCACCGGTCGCGCTGGTGCCGGTCACGAAGATCCGGACACCCTCGCTCGAGGTGGCGTCCACGGCGACGGCGCGGGCGGCGTCCGTCGCCGCGACGTTGCCGTCGTAGCGGCCCGTCCAGACAGGTTCGCCACTGGCCGCGTCGTAGGCCACGGTCACGTAGTCCGTGCCCTGCGCCGAGTCGCTGCTCTGGCCGGCGACGACGACCTTGCTCCCGTCCGGGGTCATCCGGACGCCCCACGCGTAGTCCTCGTTCTTCGCCTGGCCGTCGAGGCGCTGCACCCAGGAGCGCGCGCCGGTGGCCGGGTCGTAGGCGATCGTGGTGTAGTCGCCTCCGGTGCCCTCGCCCGTGGTGTTGCCGGTGACGTAGAGCTTGCCGCCGGGCGCGATCGTGAGGTCGTGGGGTGTGTCGCTCTCGTGCGCCGGCCCGTCGTAGTCGTCCTTCCAGAGCACCTGGCCCGTGGCGGTGTCGTAGGCGACGGTGGTGTAGTCGGTCAGTGTTCCCGGGTTGCTGGTGACGCCGGTGACGACGACCGCCTTGCCGTCGGCGGTGACCGCCATGGCGGAGGGGATGTCGAGACCGTTGTCCCTGCCGTTGAGCCCGGCCTTCCACAGCTGCCGGCCGGTGGCGGCGTCGTAGGCGACGGTGCCCCAGTCGGTCAGGCCGGTGCCCTCGGGGCCGGCGCTCTGGCCGGTGACGAACACCTTGGTGCCGTCAGGGGTCACCGCGACCTCCCGCGCGTCGTCGGTGCTCGATCCCGGGCCGTCGTACTGGACGAGCCAGGACTGCTTGCCGGTGGCGGTGTCGTACGCGACCGTGAAGTAGTCGTTCTTGTCGCCCTCACCGAACGTGGTCATGCCGGTGACGTAGACCGTCCTGCCGTCGGGCGCGACCGCGGCCCCCTTGGCCTCGTCGGCGAAGTCGCCGGGAGTGGTGTGCCGGTTCGCCCACAGCTCCTCGCCCGAGGCGCTGTCGTACGCGATCGTCACGGCGTCCAGGCCGGTGCCGGTGCCCTGGCCGCCGCCGACGACGAAGAGCTTGGAGCCGTCGGGGCTGACCTCCAGGCCGTACGGCTCGTCGTACACCTTCACCGGTCCGGCGTAGGTCTTGCTCCACAGCTCGGCGCCGCTGACCGCGTCGTAGGCGACGGTGGCGATGGACGGGCTGAGCAGGCCGGGCGAGGCCGCGTAGCTGACGCCGGTCACGTAGACCCGCTCGCCCTTGGGGTCGAGCGCGACGTACTCGCCGGAGTCGGAGCCGCCCGCCACGCCGTACATGGCCGCCCAGCTCTCCTGCGCCGGCTTGACCACCATCGGGATGCGAACGGTGTGCTTGTTGTCCTTCCAGGTGAGGTGCCCGCCGACGTAGGCGTTCATCGGGGCGGTGGTGCGGCTGAGCGTGACCGTGAACGACCTGGTCTCGCCCGCCTTGAGCTTGAGCGTGCTCGGCGACACCTCGGCCTTGATCCCGTCGAGCCCGGTGACGGAGGCCCGGTACGTGGCGGCCGAACGGCCGACGTTGGTCACCTTGCGGGTCACCGTCTGCGTGCCGGTCAGCCGGCCGACCGCGATCGAGGGGCTGTTCATGTCGCTCGGGTCGAACGAGAAGCCCTTGCCCTTCAGCTCGTCGCAGGCCTCCTGCCGGACGCCCTTGGTCGTGCCGCAGAGGAACGCGATCCAGTCGTCGGTCCCGCTGTCGTAGACGAGGCCGGGGTCGGCGGCGCTGTTCGGGGCGGCGTGGCCGGCGCCCGCGCCGAAGATCACCGAGGGGTCGTCGGCCGGGCCGTCCTTGACGTCGGTGCCGCTGGTCATGAGGGCCGACTTGATCGCCATCGGCGACCAGTCGGGGTGCAGGTCCTTCAGCAGCGCGGCGAGCCCGGCGATGTGCGGGGCGGCCATCGACGTGCCGCTGGACAGGTTGAACTCCAGCCCGTTCGCGCCCGGCGGGGCGAACGCCGCGAGGATGTCCTGGCCGGGAGCGGTCAGGTCCGGCTTGAGCACGTCGCCGCCGCCGGCGTTGAGCGGCCCGCGCGAGGAGAAGTCCGCGATGTACGGAGCCGGGGCGTCGGTGACGACCGTGGCCTGCTCGATCGTTGCGGTGGCGCCGTCGGTGACCGCGTAGTCCTTGACCGCCTGCCGGTCCTTCACCTCGAGGTGCACGGTGGGAACGGTGTGCAGGTCGGCGTTGAGCGACTCGTCGCCGATGTTGGTCAGGACGGCGCCGATGCCGCCTGCCTCGGACACCGCGGCGCTCTTGTTGACCCGGGGCGTCACACCGCGGTCGCAGATCACGATCTTGCCCTTGACCTTGGCCTGGTCGAGCACCGCCGTGCCGCCGTTGTCGCGGGCGGCCCAGCACTGCGCCGCCTTCGCCGGGTCGGCGCCGGGCAGCCCCGCCGCCGCGGCGTCGATGAGCGGCGCCGGGCCCGCCTGCGCCGGGGCCACGGAGGCCCCGCTGTAGGAGGTGCCGTCGCCCAGCGTGACCTTCCCCTGCGTGGCGCGGTTGTGCGTACCGGCGGCGACCGTGGTGGTCCAGGGGGACGGGTGCGCCACCGTGGACGCGGCCGGCCCGCTGTTGCCGCCCGCGGCGGAGACGAAGATGCCCGCGTCGGCGGCGGCGAGGAAGGAGATCTCGGCCGGGTCGAGGAAGTCGGTGCTCGTGCCGGAGACCGAGTAGTTGATGACGTCCACGCCGTCGGCCACCGCCTGGTCGATGGCGGCGACCAGGTCGGAGTTGTACCCGCTGGCCGTGTCCGCGGCCTGGGTCGACCAGAGCGCCTTGTACACGGCGATCCTGGCGCGCGGCGCGATGCCGCTGATCTTGCCGAACCCGGCCGCGGGGCCGGTCACCTGCACGTCGTGGTTGCCCGCGGCCGTGGAGGAGGTGTGGGTGCCGTGGCCGTTGTAGTCACGCGGGGACGCGAACTCCCACGGCATGAACTCCTTCATGCCCTGGTCGCCGCCCCAGCCCTCGTTGAAGTGCCGGGCCCCGACGATCTTGCCGTTGCACAGCGAGGCGTCCCAGGAGTCGTCCGTGCTGCTCTGCACGCAGCTGCCGGTGAACCCGTCGATCTTCCCGTACGGCCTGCCGTCCGGGCCGGGGTTGGCGAAGCTCTGGCTGGTCGCCCAGATACCGCTGTCGATCACGCCGATGACGAGGTCCTCGCCGGCGCCGCCCTTCTTGCCGCCGCCGGGTCCGCCGAGCTTGTCCCAGAGGCCGCCCTTGGCGTCCAGGCCGAGGAACGACGGCGTCGAGGAGGTCTGCACCGAGACCTTCCTGTCCTCGGTGACCGCCACGACGTCGGGTAACGCCCGCGCCTTCGCCGCCTCGGCTGCGGTCATGCGGGCGGCGAAGCCGCCGAAGGAGTACAGGTAGTCGTAGATCTTCTTGCCGCCGGTCTGCTTCAGCACGGCGTCGTGCCGGCCCTTGAGGTGGCTGACGTACTCCTTCACCTCCGCGGAGCGGGGCTCGATCTTCTTGCCCCGCTCGGGCTTGGTCCTGGCCAGCCCGGCCACGTCGCCTTCGTAGGTCGCGACAGGGTCGGGGATCATCTGCACGATATAGGTCTTCTGCTCCTCGGCTCCGGCCGTCGCGGAGGCCGGAGCGGGCCAGGCGAGCCCGGACGCGGCCAGCGCGGTCAAGGCCGCGGTCACCGCCAGCCGTTGGGGGATTCCCGGGGATGTGGACTGATGCATCGTCGCCCCTCTGTGCGTCTCCGCGCGTCACGCGGACGATCGCCGAGGCTAGGGAGGGGCTGCAGGTTGCGGCATCCGTACCGTATACGGATTTTTGGGGGGTACTTAACGGAAGCTGAAGATCCGGTAGCCTGTTTGGTCTGATATGCCACCATTAGTGCAGCTTGGGGGTGGCGCATGCCCCTGGGACCGGCCCCCTCGGGTTCGCTCTCGGACGTCCTGGTCGGCCGCCGGGCCGAGCTGGCCCTGCTGCGCGCGGTGATCGGCTCCCGGCCGTCGCTCGCCCTGGTCGAGGGCGAGGCGGGAATCGGCAAGAGCCGTCTGGTCGCCGAGCTGCTCGCGGCGCCGGAGCTGGCGGGGACGCGGCGGCTCGTCGGCCAGTGCGAGCAGCTCCAGGAGCCGCTGCCGCTGTCACCGCTGCTCGACGCGTTCCGCCAGGCGGAGACCGAGCTGGCGCGTTCCCGGCCGCCGAACCCCGTCGTGGGGGCGCTCGCGCCGCTGCTGCCCGAGATCGCCGCGTACCTGCCCCCGCCCCTTCCCCCGCTGCCCGACCAGCGGGCCGAGCGGCACCGGGTGTTCCGCGCCGCCGTCGCGCTGCTCGACCATCTCGGCCCGCTGGTGCTCGTGCTGGAGGACGTGCACTGGGCCGACGGCGGCACGCACGATTTCCTCGCCTTCCTCGCCGCCCACATGCCCCGCGACCTGACGGTGGTTCTCACCGTCCGCACCGGGCCGGACCGGCTGCCGATCCGCGAGGCGTTCGCACGGGCCCCGTCGGGACCGGCGCGCACGGTCAGCCTGGCCCCGCTGACGCTTCCCGAAGTGGAGGAGCTCGCCCGCGGCATCCTCAGGGCCGACCTCTCCCGGGCGTTCGCCGAACCCCTCTACGAGAAGACCGGCGGCATCCCGTTCGTCGTGGAGGAGGTGCTGCGCACGCTGTTGGAACGGCTGCCCGCGAGCGAGATCCCCGGCCGCGCCGACATGCTGGCCGACCTGGCCGTGCCGACCGTGCTGCGCGACGTCCTGCTGCAGCGCCTGTCGTCCCTGGACGACCCGGCGCGCGACATCCTCACGGCCGCCGCCGTCATCGGCATGACGCCCGACGAGCGGGTGCTGGCGGAGGTCAGCGACCGCACCCCGCCCGAGGTCGCCCGCGCCCTGGCCAAGGCGCAGGCGGTCGGGCTGCTGCACGAGGAGGACGGCCGCTGCCGGTTCCGCCACGCGCTGGCCCGGCAGATCGTGTACGAGTCCGTCCCCGCGTCCGGCCGCCGCTGGCTGCACCTGCGGACCGCGCGGTCCCTGGAGTCCAGCGGCGACCCCCGGCCGGTCGCCCGGCTGGCCCACCACTTCCGGCACGCGGGACACACGGCCGACTTCGTGGCCAACGCCGAGGCCGCCGCCGACACCGCGCTCGCCCACGGCAACGACGCCACGGCCGCCCGCTTCCTGCTCCAGGCGCTGAAGGTCGGCGCTCCGGCGCGCGACACCCGCGTACGGCTGGCCGTCAAACTCGGCCGGGCGGCGGTGGACGGGCTGGCGCACGCGGAAGCCGTCCCGGTCCTGGAATGCCTGCTGGCCACCGAGCCCCTGCCCGCCTCCGTGCGCGGGGAGCTGCGCTTCGCGCTCGGCCGCCTGCTGCGCCAGCAGGGCGAGGCCCGCGCGGGTTACCTGCAGATCGAGGACGCGATCGAGGACCTCGCGGACCGGCCGGAGCTGCTGTCCCGCGCGCTCGCCGTGCTGGCCGCGCCAGAGACCGTCGCGGACCGGCACGTCAGCGAGCACGCCGCCCGCTGCGACCAGGCCGAGGAGGCCGCCCGCCGCAGCGGCGACTGCGACGCCGGCATCGCCGTACGCATCGCCCGCGCGTCCCTCCTGCTCGAACAGGGTGATCCGGGCAGCTGGCGGCTGATCGACGTGCTGCTGCGCGACGACCGGCTGCGGGCCAATCCGAGGGAGCACGCCCGCGCCTGCCTCAACTGGGCTCAGGCCGCCCTGCACATCGGCCGCCTCGACCGCGCCGAGGCGCTGCTCACCGAGGGCCGTCAGGTCGCCGACCAGGCGGAGTACCTGCGCGTGGCGGAGGTCGTCGAGCTGGTGACCGCAGCCGTGGAGCACGCCGCCGGGCGCTGGGACGGGCTGGCGCGCCGGGTGGCCCGCCTGGGAGGGGCGATGGCCGCGATGCCCGCCGCGTCCCTGGACTCGTGGCTGCTGCGCGGCACGCTGCTGGCGGCGACCGGGCCGGCCGAGGAGGCCCTGACGTGCTTGGACGAGGTGGTCGCGGTCGCCGAGCGGGTGGGGGCGGTCTGGCCGCTCATCACCGCCCGGACGACGTTGTCACGGCTGGCGCTCACCCTGGACGACGCCGAGGGCGCGCTCGCGCACGCCCGCGCCGCGCTCGCCCTCGTCCGGGCCAAGGGCACCTGGGTGTGGGGCGCGGGGAGCGTGCGGTGCCTGGTGGACGCCCTCGACGCGCTCGGCCGGACCGGCGAGGCCGCCGAGGTGGTGGCTGAGCTGCACGACGCGATCGAGGGGGCCGACGCGCCGCTGGCGCGCGCCGCGCTGCTGACCGCGCGCGCCGTTGTGGCACGTCCCCATGACACCGCACTCCTTGAGGAGGCCCGTATGACGTTGCGGGAGGCCGGGCTGCGTTACGAGGAGGCGCTGGCCGGCGAGCGCCTGGGCCGCCGGCGGTGCGAACGCGGCACACCCGGCGGCGGACCGCTGCTGGAGAGCGCGTTGCGAGCGTACGGGGCGATGGGGGCCGATCGCGACATCGCCCGCATCTCCCGGATCATGCGGCAGAACGGCGTGCCGATTCCGTATCCGTGGCGGGGCGGGCGTCCGTCCCACGGGCAGACGCTGTCGTCACGGGAGCGCGAGGTGGCACGGCTGGCGGCGGCGGGAAAGACGAACCAGGAGATCGCCGACGTGCTGTTCCTGTCGCGGCGGACGGTGGAGAGCCACATCGCGAACGTCCTGCGCAAACTCGGCCTGCCGTCGCGCAAGGAACTGCGCGGACTGCCCGGCGAGTAGCTCTCAGGAGCGACCGTCACAAGAGGCCCGGTTAGCGACTGTATCGCCATATAGGTAGCGATGGAACCGTACATCTGTTACCTTGAAGCCGTTACCGTCGATACGTTGTGTCGGTGGGATCGACAGCGACGAAAGCAGACGACCGGGGGCGTCATCGTGGGATCGTGCGCCGGGAATGGCCTGCGCCAATGCGCAGCCGCACCCCTAATTGAATCGACCACCTTGGCGACCGCAGCCGAGCACATGATCTGACACCTCGCCGTACGGGGGATATCGCGTGGTCCCGTGTGGACGCCGCCTTGCGCCGTGCAAGAGGGTGATCTCGCCTTTCTCCTGAAGGTTGTCACGATGGTCGGCCGCGGCGTGGTTCTCACGAGATCGGTGCTCGTTGACAGGAAAAAGTATGCCTTCCCTGGTGAAATACAGGTCCGCACTCATCGACAGCGATCGATGGAGCGAATTTCCCTTCCGGCAAGGGGACATCGTGATCAGCACGCGCTCGAAGAGCGGTACGACGTGGATGCAGATGATCTGTGCGTTGCTGATCTTCCAGACCCCGGATCTCCCGGAGCCGTTGCCGGCGATGTCCCCTTGGCTGGAGCAGGTGCTCATACCGAAAGACGAGGTGTACGCGCGGCTCGCCGCCCAACGTCACCGGCGGTTCATCAAGACGCACACCCCGCTCGACGGCGTTCCGATGGACCCGCGAGCCACCTACATCGTGGTGGCACGACACCCGCTCGACATGGCCGTGTCGCTCTACCACATGCACGACAACCTGGACAGCAGCCGACTCCGTGCGCTCACGCACCAGCCTGAGCCCTCCAGGCCGTCCGAACCGAGACCGCCGTTGCGCGACTGGCTGCTCCAATGGATTGACGGGGACGTGACGCCCGCGACGGATCTGAGCTCGTTGCCCGGAGTGATGTGGCACCTGTCGGACGCGTGGGAGAGACACCTTCACCGACCGAACGTCCTCATGGTGCATTACGACGATCTCTTGGGAGACCTCGCCGGCGAGATGCGCCGGATCTCGGAGGCGCTGGACATCAAAGTGCCGGAAGAGGTCTGGCCGACGCTGGTCGACGCCGCGACGTTCAAGAGCATGAAGTCCCGTGCCGACCGGCTCGTACCGACCACCGGTGGATTGCTCAAGGACATCACCATGTTCTTCCGCCGGGGCGAATCCGGCTCGGGCAGCGCGTTGCTCACCGAGGAAGAGTTCGCCCGCTACGACAGGCGAACGCGCGAGCTGGCCCCAGCCGACCTGCTGCGGTGGCTGCACCGCTGACCGAAAGAGCGTCTGCAGTGGCGTCGCCGTTTCCGAGCCACATCACCGGAGGGGGAGCCCTCTCTCCCGCACGGTCATGTACGGGGCGCACAAGCGGGCGTCAGCCTTCAAAATCCATGTGGCATGACCACGAAGCACCCCATCACCGGGACGCTGACATAAAGCAGGGTCGTCAACCCCTGCCTATAGCCGACTCAAGGCTTGACCAGACGCTCACGAATAACGCATTCTTTTCTTGTTCAAGATCCAACAGGAAAGGATCAATCACGATCTTCTCGAAATCAAAGCCGTTGCCGTCGTTGCCGTAATGTCCACCACAGCGCTGCACCCTCACTCGCAGAAGACAGGAGAAAAATGATGAGAATTGCGAATGCCGCTCGAGCCGTCGCCGTCGCGACGCTGATTGCAGGTGTCACCTTAACGGCAGCGCCCGCTTCCGCCGCAGTATCGGTTTCCTTTCAGGGCGCCCAGGCTCAGTACGACAACAATCCAGGGAACAACGCCGAAAGCTGGGTCTGGGTCTATGCCGCCAACTGGGCCGCGGCGAGGGTCGAGTACAGGCACTACGACGGCACCGGCGGGAGCCTCAGCACCACTTCATCCGCCAGCAGGACCCTGAACAAGGACATCTGGCAGATCCGGGTGTGCGTGGACTCTTGGTCGGTCGGCCCGGCCGGCTGCTCCGACTGGAGTTGACGAGTTGGGCATGACGTTTGATCACGTGGGCTCTCCAGGCTTTCGGTCTCACGGCCGCGGCGAGCACCGCCGCGATGATGGAGGCGCACCCCGTACTGGGCGCGACAGTGGCGCCAAGGCCACGGCATTGGCTTGGATCGCCGAAAGCAGTCGCGTTATCACCCCGCGACATACGCGCTGATGGCCACGATGTCGGAGTATCTGCGGGAAAAGATCGTCGCCCCATCAGGCCGGTTCCACTACATGATTCCCGATGACGTCCAGCCGCCCATGTACGAACCCCCAAAGAGTTCCTGCGGGCGACCGGCCAGACCTGGCCCCCAAGGGCATCATCTGGCCGGTTTCGGAGGTCATCGCACAGGAGCAGTTGGGCAGCGCGGGACACACCACGTCGATGGAAGAGCGCGCCCTCGCCGTCGACAGCCGCTGCCGGCAAGAAACTTCGCCACGCGGCCGTCGGCGGCCATTTCGACGACGACCACAAATTACAACCATATGACCTGCGATTAGTGCGAGGTGGAACGTTATGACTGTCCCACAAGCCCTCGGACGACACACGGACAGGGTCGCATCGCACACCCCCGCCCCGATGACGCGCCGGACCGCTGCGGTAGCCGTCGGTGTCATTCTGACTTCGGCGCTAGGGTGGCACACCGACGTGGCTCGAGCGCACCCCGGTCATCCGGGGCATTCCACGGACCCGACCCCGAGCGCAACAGCACCGGCGGCGACTCCGGAGTACGCCCACGGCTGGAAGCCGCTGAAGCCGATAGCCGGCGGGCCACGGCAGGAGCACAGCGTCGCGACGATAGGCAAGGACGTCTACGTCGTTGGCGGCATCCAGCCCGACGGAGCCGGCGGAGTCACCACCGTCCGCGATGTGGAGGTCTACGACAGCCGGCGGAACACATGGCGCCGGGCGGCTCCGCTACCGGTGGCCATGAACCATCCGAACCTCGCAGCGGTTGGCGGCAAACTCTATGTCCTCGGCGGGCTGTCCGGCGGCGCATCATGGCAGGCGCTGCGCGACAGCTATGTCTACAATCCCACGACGAACACGTGGACCCCACTGCCACCGATGCCCGAGGGCAGCGAGCGAGGCAGCGCCGCCGTAGGCGTGCACGGCACGCGGATCTATCTCGCCGGCGGCATGCGAACCTTGACCCCTGGCCCCGGTGGCCTACAGGACACGGTTGCCACAGTCAGCGCCTACGACGTCACCACCGGTCGCTGGTCCAGCCTGCCTGACCTGCCCGAGGCTCGCGACCATGTCGGCGGTGCGGTCATCGGCCACACCCTGTACGTGCTCGGCGGCCGCGACCGCGGCCAGATCAACGTGCGTGACACCGTCTACGCCCTCGATCTGCGCGGCGGCCGGTGGGTCGAACGCGCCCCGATGCCGACCCCACGTGGCGGTATCGCAGCCGCCGCCGTGAACGGGGTCATTTACACCTTCGGTGGCGAGGGCAACGTGGTCGACGGCGTGAACACCGTTTTCGACCAGACAGAGGCCTACGACACCCGCCGCGACCGCTGGCAGCGGTTGGCCCCCATGCCGGTGCCACGGCACGGCACCGCGGCCACCGCTGTGGGCGACACCATCTACATCCCCGGCGGCGGCAACCGCGGCGGCGGCGCCCCCATGGACGTGAACGACGCCTACCGTCCCAGCACGCAGTGACCTCTCGGCCCGGGTACCGACCCACAAACCCGCCGGTACCCGGGCCGACCGGTGCCCGCCGGGGCGAGCGCCTCCAGCTCGCGCTCCGTCAGCCCGGGCGGCACCGACGGGGCGCGGCCTGCTCCTCGGCGGCGAGGAACCGTTCGACGACCCGGCGCAGCACCGACGGGGCGAGCAGTTGCTCGCCGGCCGCAGCCCGGCGAGGTCGGAGCGGTGATAAGTGACGGCAATCACATCGATAGAGCACAGCGGTGGGCCAAACCGGACGATGAGCACTGGAGACCGATGCCTGGCTTCGGCCGCCAAGGTTGCACGGGCGGGTGGCGGCCGTCCCGATCCGCGTCCGGCCCGCTGCAGCCTCCGTCCTTATGGCCCGTACGCCTGACGACCTCGACCGGTTGCCCCATGTCAACGGAAGTACGTACATCACCCTGGAGTGGCTCAGTGAGCAGACTCAACCTGGTCCATGGCGTGCACGAGTGCACCATCGACGGAGTACGTCAGCGCTACCACGTAGCAGGCCAGGGCCCGGTGTGCCTGGTCCACCCTGGAGGCCCAGGAGGCCACTGGGAGTATCTGCGCATGCCGCTCCTGGAGAACCACATGACGGCTGTCTACGTGGCCGCCGTCGGAGCGGGCGAGTCGGGCGACCTGCCGGACGGCGAGTACTCCATGGAGCGGTTCGCCCATTTCGTCGACGCCCTGGTCGAGCATCTGGACGTCCCCGACGTGTACTTCTTGGGCCACTCCGCCGGAGCCTTCGCCGGTCTGCAGTACGCACTCCTTCGTCCGGGCAGGCTCGCCGGACTCCTGCTGTACAGCGGCGCCCCCGTCTACGGTCCCGACCTGTACACCGAGGCGGCCGCGCAGATGCGGCTCTTCGCGGAACGCTACGCCGGGCACCCCGGCGTCGCTGACGTGATGGACGCCTTCGAGTCGCAGACGCCACGCACCAGCAAGGCGGAGCTCATGGACCATATGGGACGGCTGCTTCCCGCCTACTTCGCGGAATTCTGGAGCAGGCAGCACGAGTTCCAGGAGTGGTTGCCCACCGTCGACATCGAGTACGCCCCCGCCGCCTACCCTGCCGACTGGGACGTCCGGGAATCGCTGGGCGAGGTAGGCGTTCCGACGCAGATCCTGGCCGGCCGGTACGACTTCATCTGTCCGGTCAGGTGGGCGGAGGAGATGCACAAGGGCATCCCCGCTTCCCGTCTAGCGATCTTCGAGAACAGCGGGCACTTCGCGCATGTTGAGGAAAGAGAGAGGTTCGCTCAGACGGTCAGAGAGTTTCTCCGAGGCTGAGCACGGATCACTCATACCAGCCCTCCGTTCTTGTCCGTGTCATCGGTTCGACGTAGAACGTCGCTGCAGGCACGGCGGGCGACGTCCGACTCCAGGTTTCGGCGCCGTCATGGCGTCCTTGGCCGCACCGATGCGACCCTCGTCGATGATGAGCAGACGTATCATGACTACGTATCGACGATACTGAAGCGCCGTATCATCGTAAATCCGGTAAGGACGGTGTTGAGCTTGACCATGGATACCCGGCAGCGGATGCTTCATGCGGCGACCGATCTGCTGGTCCGGGGCGGCCGGGACGCCGTGTCCACCCGGGCGGTGAGCGCGGCCGCAGGTGTGACCGCTCCCACTCTCTATCGCCTGTTCGGCGACAAGGACGGCCTGCTCGAAGAGGTCGCGGCCTTCAGCTTCGAGCAGTACCTCGCCGACAAGCAGGCTTTGGCGGCGAGCGACGACCCCATCGCCGATCTGGTCAGCAGTTGGGAGCTGAACGTGCGCTTCGGCTTGTCACAGCCGGCCTTGTACATGCTGATGTTCGGCGGCACCCCGTCCCAGGCGGGTTCCAAAGCATGCCAGAAGGCTTTCTCGCTCCTGCGGGAAATGGTCTCTCGCGTGGCGGCGGCCGGACGGCTGCGGGTCGACGTGGACCGGGCGACGCAACTCTTGTACGCGACAGGAGTGGGCGTCGTGCTGACACTACTCGCCACCCCACCCACCGAGCGGGACCTGGAACTGTCCGTGGCCGCGCGCGACCACGTCATGCGCGCGATCACAACGGAAGACGACCTTGAGGCCGGCCCGGCCCGCAGCGTCGCCCACAGGGCAATCGCTCTGCGCGAGGCGCTCCGGCATGACGACGGCACCACCTTGACCGCGAACGAGCAAGCCTTGCTGGCCGACTGGCTCGACCGCCTCGCGGCTCGCCCTGCGGCGGCTTCCGCCTCCTGACCGCAGGATCCCGTCCGGGCTCAGCTCGATCGCACGATCTCGTCGACGAGTGCGGCCAGAACGCGCGGCTGCGCCAGGAACGGGGAATGACCGCCGGTGAGCCGGCGGGTCCCGGCGGCCTGGGCTGCCATCTTCTCCTGCAGTGCGAGCGGGATGGCCTGGTCCTGCTCTGCGACGACGTAGGTGGACGGGATGTCCCGCCAGGCGACCGCGCCGACCTTCTCGGCGAACGATCGGATGGTCTGCTCGACCAACATGCTCATCGCCTGCTCGGCCTCGGCGTCGGGCATGTCGCCGTAGAACGCGGTACGCGCTTCGCTGAGGACCGGGAGGATGCCGCTCACGTCGTCAGGAGTGGGCGAGCCTTCGAGGTCGAACAGCGACTGGCCCTCGTCCGGCATCCACGCGCAAAGGTAGATCAGCCGCTCGACGTTCGGCGCACCGGCGGCTCCCTCGGTGACCGGGATGCCCCCGTAGGAGTGGGCGAGCAGCACGACCGGTCCTTCGGTCGAGGCCAACTCCTTGGCCACCACGGCGGCGTCGTCATGCATGCCCGCGGTGGGACGCTCTCCGGCGCTCGGCAATGCGGGTGCGTGGGTGCGATAGCCGAGTGCGTGCAACTCGGTCTCGAGCTTCTCCCAGACCTTCGGCCGGTGCCAGGCGCCATGGACGATCATCACGGTGGTCACGAACGGTACTCCAGAATTCTCAGGTCGGATTGTGAGGACGAACCCGCGCGCGGGTCGTTCAACGTGGCAAGCAGCGACCCCACCACAAGCAGGGCGGCCACCAGCACCGGACGGCGGCCCAGGTGATCGCTCAGCATTCCGGGAAGCGAGTCGGCTGTCCGTCGTCCATGCTGCCCAGGGGTCGGCGTGCGCCGCCGCCTTCGTCCGGCCAGGAATCACCTCTATCCGGACAGGAGCCGTAAGGCGTCGCCAGAATCTACACGATGATGACAAAAATCGACGTTGTGTAGAATTTGAGCCATGGGAGCAGTTCAGCTCCTGTTCAGTTCTCTCTGGAGGAGCGATGCAGAAGCAGAAGTGGCTCATCACCGGCGTCAGTTCGGGCCTTGGGCGTGCCTTCGCCCAGGCCGCCTTGGCCGCCGGGCACACGGTCGTCGGAACGGTCCGCTCCGAGGATGACCTGCGGGCCTTCGAAGGGCTCGCACCCGGGTACGCTCACGGCCGCATCCTGGACGTGACCGACGGCGACGCCGTCTCAAGCGTGGTCGCGGAGGTGGAGCAGGGCGTCGGCCCTTTGGACGTCGTCGTCGCCAACGCCGGTTACGGCCTGGAGGGCACCTTCGAGGAAACCCCGCTGGCCGAGGTGCGGCGGCAGTTCGAGGTCAACGTCTTCGGGGCGGTGGCCACCCTGCGGGCCGCGCTCCCCTACATGCGCCGGCGCCGCCGCGGACACCTGATGGCCGTCACCTCCATGGGCGGGCTCATGGCCGTGCCCGGCATGTCCGCCTACTGCGGCAGCAAGTTCGCCCTGGAAGGCATCCTCGAGGCACTGGGCAAGGAGGTCGCACAGTTCGGGATCCACGTGACGGCGATCGAACCCGGCTCCTTCCGTACCGACTGGGCCGGACGGTCCATGACGCGCGCCGCGCGGTCCATCGACGACTACGACGAGCTGTTCATCCCCATCCGTGAAGCGCGGCAGAAGGCGAGCGGGAACCAGTTGGGGAATCCGGCCAAGGCCGGGGAGGCCGTCGTGCACATCGCGTCGGTCGACCGGCCGCCGGCCCATCTCGTCCTGGGTTCGGACGCGTTGCGACTGGTCACCGCCGCGCGCACGGCGGTGGACGACGACATTCGCGCATGGGAGGAGCTCTCCCGTACGACCGACTTCCCCGAGGGGGCTCAGCTCTGATGCCCGGCCACCAGCCCGCGCGGAGCCGGCGTACCAGTGAACGCAAGGGCGATCTCCGGGAGCGGGCCATTCTGGACACCTGCGAAGCCCTGCTGGCGCAGAAGGGCTACGACGCCATGACCGTCGGCGACATCGCCCAGGGCGCCGGCATCACACGCGGCGCCCTGTACTTCTACTTCGGCTCCAAGCAAGAAGTGGTCACGGCGCTCGTGGCCCGCACTGTCGCACACCTGTGGGAGCGGTCACGGGCGACCGCGGAGGCCGACGATCCGCGCCAGGCCATCTCAGCAGCCATGCGGCGCACGGTCGAGCTGTGGAACGAGCACGGCCTGGTCATGCGCACGGCGATCGACCTGTCGTTGACCGTGCCGGAGATCGGCGAGCTGTGGAGCCATACAGCCGACTTGTTCATCAAGGCCATCACCGCCGTCCTGGAACGAGCCGGCGTTCCGGCCGGGACCGAACCGGACCAGGCGTCGGCGATGGCACGCGCCCTGTGCTGGATGATCGAGCGGTCCTTCTACCACGCCTCGCAGGAGTCCCGCGAAGAGTTGCAGAAGGCATCTTCGACCTGCGAACACATCTGGCTGATCAGCGCCGGCCTGGCCACCTGACGCACCCGGCATGGACGAGGAGATAGAACGTTCTGTCTTGACAGTTCTCTTGGCTTGCCCAATGATGAGACCGAACGTTCTCCCTCGGCGTGGCTCAAGACATGCCGCAGAAGCCGCTTGGCCGAGCCTGGCAGGGCCATCAGGGGCTCACGAGGGAGGCGACGACGTTCAGCCCCCTACGCCTTGAAGCCACAGTTGACCCGAAAGGCCACATCATGCGAATTCGCATCCCCGGTCGCGTTGCGCTCGCCGCCGGCGCCCTCGCTCTGCTCGGTGCCACCACCGCTCCGGGTGTGGCGATGGCCGCCAGTGAAGGATCTTCTTCCGCTGCTGCTTCCCCGAAGCCGACCATCGTCCTCGTCCATGGAGCGTGGGCGGATTCCTCCAGTTGGTCATCGGTGATGGAGCGACTGCGCAAGGACGGCTATCCGGTGCGCGCCATCGCCAATCCCCTGCAGGGGCTCACCAGCGACACG
>NZ_POUD01000013.1 GCF_003236395.1 Nonomuraea aridisoli
CCCGGGCCCGGGCGCCCACCTGGCATCCCCAACCGCCGACCCGCCCCCCGCTACGACGTGGGCAAAACCGTCAGACGGGGCCGCACCCTCGCAGTACTACAACAATCCGGAGGATAAAGAACAAGCTGAGTGCCTGTTCCAAAGCCGTTGATCTTGGATAGGCCTGATCAGGAAGCCGTTTGGCGAGCGTCCTGGTGGTCATGATGCGGTGACGTCACAGTGGACTCGTGGGCGAGAAGAGCCAGCGACGGTGCCCGAGCTGCGGGCAGTCGCTGCCAGGCTGGTTACGACAGGACGCGGTGTTCTGCAGCACGGCGTGCAGGTCACGACACTGGCGCTGGGTACGGCGCAGCCGGGTCCGGGTGGCGACAATCCTGGACGGCTCGCCGGCCGCGCGGGCGCAGTGCGCGGAGTGTGGGACCGCGTGGGTGATGGGCGCCGAGCGTCAGGCCGGGGCGATCTACTGCAGTCCGCGATGCCGGACGCGGGCGTGGCGGCGGCGTAAAGCCGTTCGCGAGGGCGTCACCGTGACGGCGTTGCGAACGGCTGAATGATCCCGTATTGACCCGATCTGACCTGGGGGAAAGGGCTCCCTGTCCTCCTATTGTGACTTATTGCGATCACGAGCACACTCGCGGTCAGCGGTTTCCCGGATAGACGGGAACCCCGCGAAGGGAGCGCGTGATGGACACGTCCGTGACGCAGCAAGACAAGATCGGCCAGGTGAGCAGCGAGCGCTACCACCAGCTCGTGGCGCGCATCCTGCAGATCGACGAGCAGCAGACCCGCGGCCGCTTCGAGATCGGCGACGCTGGATTGGAGATCGAGCCGATTCAGCCGGTCGGCGGGTCCCGCCCGGGCAGCGACCTGTTCGGGGTGGAGGCGTCGCTGCAGCGGCTGTCCGACGACACCCGGATCCCGGTCAACACCCTCAAGACGCTGCGCTGGGTGGCCTCGCGCTGGCCTGTCGAGCACCGCCAGGCGGGCGTGTCGTTCGGGGTGCACAAGATCCTGGCCGACATCCCCGAGGACGCCGAGCGGTGGGCGCGCATCACCAAACCGCCGCTGAACGAGCGCACCGGCCGGCACGAGTGGACCGAGGACGCCGCCAGGCGGGAGGTCGGGCAGAAGGTCAGCAACCCGGTCTCGGTCACCGAGAAGGTCACCGCGATCCACGACCTGGCCCGCGATGAGCAGGTCGCCGCCTCGGCGGTCACCGATCTGCTGCGCCGGCCGAACGTGGCCTTCAAGGCCATGAGCGACCAGGTGGCACGGCACATGGTCAACCGCGCCCAGGTCGACCGCTCGGTGCAGGCGGCCGAACGCCACCAGGCACCGGCCCGCCCGGCGATCGAGCGCACCCGCCAGGCCGCGCAGTTCCTCGACCTGATCGCGGCCTGCTCGGCGTTCGTCGCCGCTGTCGGCCGCACCATGCCCACCCTGCACGGCCACACCTTCACCGAGCAGGAGCGCGAGGTCATCCTGGCCCAGATCGCCAAGGTCCGGGCGACCACCGACTGGATCGAGACCGCCGTCGAGACCGGCAACCTGAGCCTGGATGAGGCTCTGGCCAACCTGTTGCGCGGCGAGTAACGAAACGAGGCGCGACCATGCCAGCACGCAGGTCGCAGCCAGGGCAGCAGGGCGGGCGGCGCGGTGGGCTGCACGCCAGCGTCTGCGGCGAGCAGGTACGCATCACCCTGATGGAGGCCCGCCCGGCCGGGCTGACGCTCAAGCAGCTCACGGTGGCCACCGGGTTGTCGGCCCACCACGTCCGCAAGGGCCTGAACTACATCAAGGACACCGCCGCCCTGGAGCATCTGACCCCGCTGACCTACACCAGGAAAGACGGCTACCGCTTTCCTCCCGATCCAGCCGACTGGATCGCCTACGAGCTCGCGCAGCTTTCGGTCGAGTTCAACCGGATCAACCGGCTGATCACCGCGGTGATCGCCCCGCATGCCGCCGCCCACCCCGACAAGTTCGCCCAGCTCGCCCTGGAGCAAATCTCCGGCATCAAGGCGGGCCTGGCGATGGTGGTCATGGCCGGCGGCCGCTGAAACCCAGCACCTCCCCCTCCTGCTTTCGTGACCTTGGTCCGGGCGCGTTTCTGGCGCGCCCGGACCAAGCTCACCCCATCTCCCCTGTCTTGAGGATCGAGGCCCGCCCATGCGCCGACGCCGCTATCCCTCCGACACCACCACCGCCGAATGGGCGCTGATCGAACCGCTGCTCCCGCCCCCGGCCTGCCAGAGCCCCTATGGCGGGCGCCCCGAGGTGCACCCGCGCCGCGAGATCGTGGACGCCATTCGCTACGTCTGCGACAACGGGATCAAGTGGAGGGCCCTGCCCTCGGACTTTCCGCCCTGGTCCACCTGCTACAAGTGGTTCGCCAAGTGGGCCCGGACCGGGCTGCTGGCCAGGGTGCGTGACGCGTTGGTCGAACAGATCCGCCAGCGCGCCGGGCGCTGCGCCCGGCCGGTGACCATCATCGTCGACAGCCAATCGGTCAAGGCCGCCGAGACGGTCGCCAAAGCTGATCGCGGCTATGATCCCGCCAAGAAGATCAACGGGACGAAGAGGCACATCGCGGTCGATACGCGCGGGCTACTGCTGAACGCGATCGTCACCGCGGCCGACCTGCCCGACCGCGCTGTCGCCCGGGACATGCTCACCCGGCTGCGCCTGCTCCATCCTCAGATCACCCTGGTCTGGGCCGACTCCGCCTACGGTGGCGAGCTGGTCGAATGGGCCCGCACCCGCCTTTGTCTGACCCTGAAGATCGTGTCCCAGCCGCGCGACCAGCCCGGGTTCGTCGTCCTGCCGCGCCGTTGGATCGTGGAGCGCACGTTGTCGTGGATCATGAGAGCCCGCCGCAACTGCCGCGACTACGAGCGGCTCGCTTCGCACAGCGAGGCGTTCTTGAATTGGACGGCGATCACCTTGATGACCCGGCGGCTGACCCGCAAGCGACCCTCTCGCACCCAGTCCCCGGCCGCGCTGGCCGCCTAGTTAGCGTTACGTTCAAGCGTCACACCGTGACGCTTCCTGAACGCGTGACGGATAACGAACGCTACCGGCTTGTTGCGTCTCGTCGCATCTGAGGCAGTCTCATTGATCTGAGCTCTGGCGGTGAGCATTGTCATCGGACGGCGATTCACACGACGTAGATCGTCTTAGCGATTGGTGGTTACAGCCGCTCAGCCCGCCGCCACCACCTCGATCTCCACCAACCAGCCACTCGCGAGGGTCTGTGCCACGATCGCCGTCGTGGGCACCCGCCGTCCGCCCAAGGCAGCCACCCTGGCCTTCGCATTCGCCTCAGCGTAGGAGGGATCACGCAGGTAACTCGTGAGCCTCACGATGTTGTCCACACTCATCCCTGCCTCGGCGAGAATCACCCGAAGATTCGCCCAGATGAGCTCGAGCTGTTCTTCGAGCGTCGTGCCGGGGACGCCATCGGAATCCAGCCCCATCGTTCCCGCGATGAACAGAAACCGAGACGGACTCCGCACCTCAATCGCGTGCACGAAGTCATCGGTGGCGGCGTAGATACCCTCAGTCGGGTTGTGAACGATCATTTCCATGACCGCCATTCTGTCCCCCCGCAGAGTTCGCCCCAAGAGCCAATCTGACGCGATTGGTCCTCATCGCAAGACGAGATCTCGCCCGACCACCAAGATCAAGCGCGCTACTCCCAATGGGTGAGCATGCCTGCGATCAGTTTGTTCATGGGCACTGAGGCATTGATCGTTCCGTCTCACCTGTCTGAGGCAACCATCTCGGAGCAATCATGCCGCAGGTTCGGTGAGACGCGCACCACGAACGCTACTGGCTCGCCTGCGCTCGAAGATCGGCCAGCCATTTCGGCACCACGCCCTGCCGCTCGCGCCAGGCCGCGGTGCGGCAGCGGCGACTGCAGTACTTGGCGCCGGCGCGCTTTTGCAGGCCCGCCCACCATGTCCGACCGCACACCGGACAGCGCGATCGCGGCCGCCGCTGCTGAATCTCGCGGGTGGTCGGACCCTGGCCAACAAGGCCCTGGGCCACGAGCTCGTCCACTGCGGCGGCGTACTCGGCGCTCGATCGCCGCAGTTCACGCCACTGCTGCGCCCGGCACGCGGGCGAGCAATAGCGTCGCGACGACCGCGATTCCTCCGGCAGCAGGAGCCCGCAGTTCGCGCACGTCCGACCCACCGCACGCTGACCCACGCCACCGATTGTCGCAAGCCGAAGAGCTGATCGCCCTTACCCATCATTTCTGAATATCAGTAGCAAAGCGATCACGCTCCGTGAATCACAAACGGGATGTCCCATCCCTCAACCTGATCTTGATAGAAGATCGCCGGTTCAGGAACAGGCACTGACCGAGGAAATCCTGCGCCACTGATCGCTCACTTCGGCGCCCTACCGACGAAAGCATCCTCAACTACGGTGAGCTACTGACAGAACTTGTCGCCGACCGCTGTCAACTTCTCGCCGCTCAACACAGGGCATCGTCTACGCCACCACCACCGGTGCCGATCACAACGCCATCGACCCGAACCTCCTGGTGGACGCCTCGGGGCGGTGGTGGCTGAGCTTCGGCTCGCACTGGACCGGCATCCGCATGATCCGGCTCGACCCCGGGACCGGCAAACGCCTGGCCGCCGACCGGACCCTCTGCCACCTCGCCACCCGCCCGGACGCCCCGTACGCCGTCGAGGCTCCGTACGTCGTGCGGCGCGGCGGCTTCTCCTGCCTGTTCGCCTCCTACGACCGCTGCTGCGCGGGCGTCGACAGCACGTACAAGACCAAGGTGGGCCGCTCCACCAGCCCCACCGGCCCGTACACCGACCGCTCGGGCCACCCCATGCTGGTCGACGGTGGGCCTCCCCGACCGTTAGGGAGATTTTTTAATGATAGTCGCGCCCCGGCGACCGGGACAATAAGCGTTCATATCGCAAGGGAACGGCAATTCGGCTGCTTTTCGTCGCGCTCGGTGGTGCGGAAAAACCGGCCTACGGCTCCGCGGCCATGGACCTGCTCATGGCTCCCCCGACCGCGATTTCGCGGTCGACGACGAGCGGCAGCGGGATCTGCTCCATCAGGTCGGCGTGCTCAGCCCCGGCGCGTGCAACGCCCTCAGCAGGCACCCATCGAGCGCAGCAGCCGCCCCGGGATCGCGCCGAAGAGGCCCTCGTAGGCCACTCCCACGCCGGTGCCGAAGGCGAGCTTCGCAGGTGCCGTGATCGGGATCTCGGGGGTGGGCCTTGGTCCCGCCGGAATCGACGCCCGCGAACGCCTCCCCGGCCGGCCGGGGAAGGAGCTGGTCTGTCGGCAGGCTTCCGTCTCCGTTCAGTAGGCGATTTCCGTGGAACGGTCCCGCCGGGAACCGGCATGCCAATCACCAAAGATGGTGAATGAGGAATCCATATCCACCACGGCTATATCCCTGACATTTCTCCAGCACGGCCCGGAGCTATATCTCGGATATGTCCAGCGATTACGCTCGCCGGGCGATACCGGACGCCACGCCTGAAGGCGGCGCATTCCCCCGCACGGGACGCTCTGCTAACTTCGCCTTCACCCCCGGTACTCACCACGACGAAGGCGGACGAAGCTGACCACGCCGCAACCCCCCGTCCAGCCTCCGCCCGGCTACTACCGCGACCCTGGCGGGCAGCCCTGCCTGCGCTGGTGGGACGGGATCCGCTGGACCCCGAAGACGGCCCCGCTCCCGCCCGCGCCGAAGAAGGGCCCGGCCGGCAAGTGGCTCGTCGGCATCGGGATCGCCGCCGTCCTCGCGGCACTCGGGTGGCTGGTCCCGACGGCGGTGGCGATCCTCGGGGACGCCGACCCGGTGGTCCTCGTCATGAACGGCCAGGAGGTCCGGCGCGACGACCTGGCCCCGATCCTGGGGACCCTGTCGACGTACACCGGCATGAAGCCCGGAGAACCGGACGGCTCCGCGCGCCGCGCCTTCTGCGACGCCCTGCCGCGGGCTTTCGCGGCGAAGGGGGTGGAGGTGGGTTACCCGAGCGGCGAGGGGTCGTTCGTGGGGTCGTGCGTCCGAGCGCGCTGACCGGCCGCCACGCACTTCCGGCCCGTCCGAATGTGGCGTTGACAGCCGCACAAACCCGACTTTAGGTTGTGCGAAGCGTTTCGACCGCCCCGTTCCGCCCCCCACACGGCACTCCGCCAACGAGGGCCGTCCCATGACGAAGCCGCCCTGGAGGCATAGGCTCTCGAAGCGTGTTGGGAGCGCTCCCGCACCACCGACATCCGCCCAAGGAGTGACATGCCTGCCTTCCCCGACAACTTCCTGTGGGGCACCGCCACCGCCGCCTACCAGGTCGAAGGGGCCTGGAACGAGGACGGCCGCACCCCGTCCATCTGGGACACCTTCTCCCACACCCCCGGCCTGGTCGCGAACGGCGACACCGGCGACGTCGCCTGTGACCACTACCACCGCCTCGAGGAGGACCTCGACCTCCTGGCCGCGCTGGGCGTCGGGGCGTACCGCTTCTCCATCTCGTGGCCGCGTGTGCAGCCGGGCGGGCGCGGCCCGGCCAACGGGCCGGGGCTGGCGTTCTACTCCCGGCTCGTGGACGGCCTGCTCACCCGGGACATCGCCCCGGTGGCCACCCTCTACCACTGGGACCTGCCGCAGGAGCTGGAGGACGCCGGCGGCTGGCCGCAGCGCGACACCGCGCTCCGCTTCGCCGACTACGCCCGCCTCATGGGCGACGCGCTCGGCGACCGCGTGCACACCTGGATCACCCTGAACGAGCCGTGGTGCTCGGCCTACCTGGGCTACGCCTCCGGCGTGCACGCCCCGGCCCGCACCGAGCCCGCCGCCGCGCTGGCCGCCGTGCACCACCTGAACCTCGGCCACGGCCTGGCCGTCCAGGCGCTGCGCTCGACCGCCGCCAAGGACGCGCGGATGTCGGTCACGCTCAACCTGCACCACGTGCGCGGCGTGTCCGAGGCCGACGCCGACGCCGTGCGGCGCGCGGACGCGGTGGCCAACCGGGCCTTCCTCGGCCCGATGCTGGAGGGCGCCTACCCGCGCGACCTCATCGAGGACACCGCGGCGGTGACGGACTGGTCGTTCGTCCGCGACGGCGACGAGGCCACCGCCTGCCAGCCACTCGACGTGCTCGGGGTCAACTACTACAACCCCACCCTGGTACGCCAGTGGGACGGCGCCGGCCCCCGCGAGACCGCCGACGGCCACCAGGACGGCGCCGCCTCGCCGTGGATCGCCTGCGAGGACGTCGAGTTCGTCAAGCAGCCGGGGCCGTACACGGAGATGGGGTGGAACATCGACGAGACGGGCCTGACCGAGCTGCTGCTGCGCCTGCACCGCGACTACCCCTCGATGCCCACGATGATCACGGAGAACGGCGCCGCCTTCCCCGACCCGGTGGGCGAGGACGGCCGCGTCCACGACGAGGACCGGGTCGACTACCTGCGCCGCCACCTGACCGCCGTGGCCGAGGCGATGGAGGCCGGCGCGGACGTGCGGGGCTACTTCGTCTGGTCGCTGATGGACAACTTCGAGTGGGCGCACGGGTACGCCAAGCGCTTCGGCATCGTCCGCGTCGACCGCGACACGATGGAGCGCACCTGGAAGGACAGCGCGTACTGGTACCGGGACGTGGTGGCCACGGGCAAGCTCGGCTAGGGCTCTCCCAGCTCCGCGCGCAACAGGCGTGCGGCGCCCGTCATGGCCCGCATCTTGCCCTCGGCCGACGCCCTGGGCAGGTACTTCATGCCGCAGTCGGTGGAGATGACCAGGCGGTCGGGCGGCACCCGGTCGAAGGCCCGGCGCACCCGGCCCGCCACCACCTCCACCGGCTCGACCTCGGGCGTGGACAGGTCGATCACGCCGAGGATGATCGTCTTGTCCTTGAGGTCGGTCAGCACGCCGAGGTCGAGCCCGGACTGCGCGGTCTCGATCGACACCTGCCGGACGGGGCAGGCGGCCAGCTCCGGCAGGAACGAGTACGCCTCCGGCCGCTCGTGGATGATCGCGGCGTACCCGAAGCAGATGTGCACCGCGGTCGTGCCGGTGACGCCGTCGAGCGCGGCGTTCAGCGCGGCCAGCCCGTACGCGCGCGCCGCGTCCGGCCGGGCCTGCATGTACGGCTCGTCGATCTGCACGATGTCGGCCCCGGCGGCGAACAGGTCGCGGATCTCGGCGTTGACCGCCGCCGCGTAGTCCATCGCGGCGGCCTCGGCGTCGGGATAGTGGTCGTTCTGCGCCTGCTGGCTCATCGTGAACGGCCCCGGCACCGTCATCTTGACCACCCGGTCGGTGTGCGCGCGCAGGAACCGCAGGTCCTCCACCTGGACCTGGCGGGCACGGCGGATGGGGCCGACGATGCGCGGCACCGGGTTCGGGTGCCCGCTGCGGTCGAGCGCCGTGCCCGGGTCGTCGAGGTCGATGCCGTCGAGGGCGGTGGCGAAGTGGTTGGAGTAGCTCTCGCGGCGCATCTCGCCGTCGGTGACGATGTCCAGCCCGGCCCGCTCCTGGGCCCGGATGGCCAGCTCGGTGGCGTCGTCCTGGGCCTGGGAGAGGTGCTCGGGCGGGACCCGCCACAGCTCCCGGGCGCGGACGCGCGGCGGGAACCGTCCGGCCAGCCGGGCGCGGTCGATGAGCCAGTCGGGCTGGGGATAGCTGCCTACCAGGGACACCGGAAGCGATCTCATGACTCCACTGTGCGCTCCCGGCGCGGCCGCTACCAGCGGTCGAGGTGGAGAACCTCGTCCAGCGGCTGCCTGGGGGCGGGCCGGAAGGTGTCGCCGGTGTAGTAGGCGGTGGGCAGCAGCACGCCCTGCCGGACGTTTCCGGGGATGCCGAGCAGCTCGGAGATCTCGCTCTCGTACGCGAGGTGGAGGGTCGTCCAGGCGGTGCCCAGGCCGCGGGCGCGGGCGGCGAGCATGTAGCTCCACGCGGCGGGCAGCAGCGAGCCCCACAGCCCCGCCTGGTTGCCCTCGGGCAGGCCGCCGGGCGTGGAGATGCACCCGATCACCAGCACCGGCACGTCGCCCATGTGCTCACCCAGGTACGCGGCGCTGGACGACACCCGCTCCTGGATCTTCACCCGCTCCGGGTCGGCGGCGTACAGCGACGCCGCCGAGGAGCCGGAGCCGTAGTAGGTGTTCCAGGACCGCGCGTAGTAGTCGCCGATGGCCTTGCGCAGGTCGGGGTCGGTCACCACGATCCAGTGCCAGCCCTGCCTGTTGCCGCCGGTGGGCGCCTGCAGGGAGATCTCCAGGCACTCGCGGACCAGCTCCAGGGGGACGGGGCGGGTGAGGTCGAGGCGCTTGCGCACGCTGCGGGTGGTGGTGAGCAGTTCGTCGATCGTCATGCGCCCATCATGTCAATCGGCGGCGGGCAACCAGAGGTCCGAGCCGAACACCTCGTAGTGGACGTCCTTCGGGGCGACGCCGGCCTTCAGCAGGGCGCCGCGGACCTCCCGCATGAACGGCACCGGGCCGCACATGTAGACGACCGCGCCCTGCGGGATCTCGACGCCGTCCAGGTCCATCAGGCCGGCGTCGTCCTCGTACCAGAAGATCCGCTCGGCGGCGGGCAGGGCGTCGGTGAGGCGCTCCATGTCGGCGCGCAGGGCGTGGTCGGCGGGTGAGCGGTCGGCGTGCAGCAGCAGCACCCGCCGGGGGTCGCCGGTGCGGTCCAGGTGCTCCAGCATCGCGGTGATCGGGGTGCAGCCGATGCCCGCCGAGACCAGCACGAGCGGCGCGTCGCCGTCCTCCAGCGCGACGTCCCCGAACGGCGCCGACAGGGTCAGCTCGTCGCCCTCCCGCACGGTCGCGTGCAGCAGCGTGGACACCTCGCCCTCCGGCGCGTCGCCGCCGCGCACCCGCTTGACGGTGATGCGGCGCAGCCCGTCGGGTCCGTGGCCGGACAGGGAGTACTGGCGGAGCTGGTGGACGCCGTCGGGCATGCGGACGCGGACGCTGACGTACTGGCCGGGCCGGGCGGGCGGCACCGGCTCGTCGCCGACCGGCCGCAGCAGCAGCGACATGGCATCGGCGGTCTCCTCGCGCCGTTCGGCCACCGTCCAGGTGCGCCAGGTCCGCCCGCCGCAGGCGCCGGCCTCGGCGTAGACGCGGGCCTCCATGGCGATCAGCGCGCCCGCCATCAGCCAGTAGACCTCGTCCCAGGCCGCCGCGACCTGCGGGGTGACCGCGTCGCCGAGCACCTCGGCGATCGCGCCGAACAGGTACTTGTGCACGATGACGTACTGGTCGTCGGTCACGCCCACGGCGGCGTGCTTGTGCGCGATGCGCGTCAGCAGCGCGTCGGGCCGCTCGTCCGGGTGGGCGAGCAGCGCGCCGGCGAACCCCGCGATGGCGCCCGCCAGGGCCCGGCGCTGCTCCCCGCTGCGCTGGTTGCCCCGGTTGAACAGCCCGTCGAGCAGCTCGGGGCGCTCGGCGAACATGGTGTCGTAGAACCTGGCCGTGATCTCGTCGAGTCGGGCTCCCACCAGCGGCAGCGTGGCGCGGACGACGGCCGCGCTCTCCCCGGACAACATGCTTGACCTCCCGATGGACCAAAATTGGTATCTGGGATTCAGATTAAAGTGCCGGGGCGCCGGTCCTCTCTCCGGGGTCCGTGAGCGACAGCAGCAGGGGGCCGGTGGGGGCGTCCACCAGGGAGCCGACGGTCACCGTGTCGAGCGAGGCGTAGAAGGCCTCCTGGGCCCGGCGCAGCGCGGTGCGCAGCCGGCAGGCGGCCCGCAGCGGGCACGGCGGGTCGTCCTCGCAGCCCACGACGTCGCCGGCGGACTCTAGGGAGCGCACCAGGGCGCCGACCGTCGTGCCGCGCCCGGCCTCGGTGAGCTGCAGCCCGCCTCCCCTGCCGCGCCGGGCCTCGACCACGCCCAGCTCGCCGAGCCTGGCGACGGCCTTGGCGGCGTGGGTGTACGGGACGGCGAGCACGTCGGCCACGGCGCGGGTGGTGAGCAGGTCGTGCGGGCGCGCCACGGCCAGGCGCATGACGATGCGCAGGGAGATGTCGGTGAAGGCGGTCAGGCGCATGCCATCTACGGTAGGCGCTGCCGCGGACTGGCGCCCGCGTAGACCCAGCGGCCCTCGTGGCGCACGAACCTGCTGTTCTCCTCCAGCTCGCCCGGCCGGCCGCGGTCGAGGTAGTGGGCGCGGAAGCGGACGGTGCCCTCGGTGTGGACGACGCTGCCGCCGGTGGTCTCCAGGATCTCCAGCCGCACCCACCGCACCCGCCGGTCGAGCCCCGCCCTGGGCGGACGGGCCGAGGGATGCCAGGTGTGCAGCAGGTAGGTCTCGTCGCCGACGGCGAACGCGCTGAAGCGGGAGCGCATGAGCTGCTCGGCGGTCGCCGCGGCGGCCTCACCCCGGTGGAACCGGCCGCAGCAGTCACGGTAGGGAACGCTCGATCCACACGGGCACGTCGCAGGCATGCCCCCATTCTCCCCCCGTGCTACGTGCCGACCGTCTCCCCGTCGGCGGCGAGCCGGGCGGCGAGGTGGGTCAGGGTCGGGCCGAGCGGCGCGTCGAGGGTGAGCTCGGCCTCGGTGTCGCCGCCGGTGGGCCCCTGGTTGACGATCGCGATGGGGATGCCCAGCTCGGCGGCCCTGGTGACGAACCGCCGCCCGGACCTGACGGTCAGCGACGACCCCAGCACGAGCAGCGCCCGCGCGCCGCAGACGAGCGCGTAGCACTCGTCCACCCGGGGCCGGGGCACGTTCTCGCCGAAGAACACCACGTCGGGCTTGAGCATCCCCCCGCACGAGGCGCAGTCGACCACCTGGAACCCGGCGACCTGCTCGTCGGTGAGCGTGGCGTCGCCGTCGGGGTTGATCTCGTCGCTGGTGATCTGCCGGCCGGGGTTGGCCGCGCGCAGGCGGCGCTCGAGCTCGGCGCGGGACGTGCGCTCCCGGCAGGCCAGGCACACCACGCGGTCGAGCCCGCCGTGCAGCTCGATCACGCGGCGGGCGCCGGCCGCCTGGTGGAGGCCGTCGACGTTCTGGGTGACGATGCCGCTCAGCAGGCCGCGCCGCTCCAGCTCGGCCACGGCCCGGTGACCGGCGTTGGGGCGGACGCCCTCCATCTGCCGCCAGCCCACGTGGCTGCGCGCCCAGTATCGGCGGCGCGCCTCCGCGCTGCCGACGAACATCTGGTACGTCATCGGCTCGGCCCGCCTGGCCAGGCCGGTCGGCCCGCGGTAGTCGGGGATGCCCGACTCGGTCGACAGGCCGGCCCCGCTGAGCACGGCCACCCCTCCCCGGCCGACCAACTCCATCAGCTCGGCCACGTTCCCGGTGCTCGATCTCACGTTCCCATGGTGCCTCACCCGCGCCCCAGCCTCAGCCACGCTCCCCAGGCCGCGGATACGGGTACGGATGCGGCGCCCCGCCCTCCGTCCTCCTGGGCACCCCTCCAGGTCTCGCGCCGCCGCGCGGGAGAGCCGGAACCGGACGGGTGCCGACCTGCCCGGAGGCGGCCGGGCGGAGGTAGGCGCAGCGGAGTTCGGCCGCGAACCGCCGCTCGCCGTCCCGCAGCCAGCACTCCTCCGGCCCCGGCAGCACCTCCGTCAGCGTGAGCCGCTCGGCCGTGGCCGCCAGGCGTCCGAGCGCCTCGACGAGCGCCGGCGAGCGGGTGTCCACGTAGAACGGCCTGCGCCTGCGCGCCGACGCGGCGAAGAACGTGACCGGCAGGCCATGGGACTCGCGCAGCCGCGCCATCGCCAGCAGCAGCTCGCCGTCACCCGCCGCCTGCCCGAGCCCCTCGAACGACGTCCGGCCCACGCTCCAGCGCCGCCGCGAGATGACGATGTTCCCCAAGGTCAGCCGGGGCACGTGCGGAACGGCGGGAAGGCGCGGCAGCCGGATCATGGGCAGGGCCAGCGCCGTGTGCAGGGCGGTGACGTGCTCGCCGTGGTGGAACAGCAGCGGCTCCTCGACCCCCTTGGCGTGCAGGATGGCCCGCCGGCCGTCGCTGTGCACGTACAGCTCGTCGAGGCCGATCCTGCGGCGCGGGTCGGCCGCCACGCCGCCGAGCTCCAGCACGGGGCCGGGGAGCTCCGGCGGCGGCGTGCTCTCCGAGCGGCGCGGGACGACGTTCAGCACGGTGAACCCGGACAGCGCCCGCCTGACCGCCGCGTCGCGCTCCGCGAGGCACTCGGCGGCGTCCTCGTGGAACTGCAGCGACCACGGCGTGAGCAGCACCGTGTCGTGCAGCCCGCCGAGGACGAGCGGGGTCACCCCCGGTTCGTACGCCTCCAGTGAGGACGCGGCCACCAGCAGGTCGGCCGTGCAGAGCACGGGCGCGGCCGGCGGATCGGGGTCGTCCAGCAGCCCGGCGAGGTCGAGCACGTCCGCGCTCTCGGGCGTCTCCCGGATGAGGGAGGCGAGGCGGCCGGTCAGGCAGTCGCCGTGCTCGACGCCGAGTTCGGCGGTCGTCCGCAGCGCGTCCGCCAGCGCGAACGTGCCGGGGCCGAGCCGTCCGGCGACCAGCCGGTTGGTCAGCCTCCTGGTCAGATCGGCCTCGTCGGCGAGCAGGTCGAGCACCCGCGGCACCCGGTCGCGCAGGTCCGCCGCCAGCGCGCCGCCGAGCGTGACCCGCAGGGTGCCGGCGGCGGCCTCGTGCACGACGACGCGGCCGTCGCCCGGCCCGCCGCCCGCCAGCGCCTCGATCCGCCGCTGCACGGCCGCCTTCACGTCGGGCGAGGCGCCCGGGTACTGCTCCAGCAACGCGGAGATCTCACCGACCCGCCGCCCGACCGACGGCTCGGAGGCGGTACGCGCCCCGGCCGCGGGCCGACGCTGCGCCGGCACCTCGGCCGCCCCTCCCCCGACGACCCCCGGCGGTAGCGACCGAAGGCCGGGCTCGGGGACGTCCGTGATGCCCTGATCGGCGCCCGCCGCCGAGGAACCGCACGGCGCGTCATCGTCGTCCGGACCGCCGGGCGGACCGGTCGGTCCGCCCGCGCAGACCCGCACGCCGCCGGGCACACCGTCGGGCGCACCGTCGGGCGCACCGTCGGGCGCACCGTCGGGCGCACCGTCGGGCGCACTGGCGAGGGGCGGCACGGCACGGGCGGCCAGGCGGTCGCGCAGCCAGCCGAGGGGGTCGCAGACGGTGTCCGGCGGGCACAGGTCGTGGACGAGCAGCCCCCGGCGCACGGCCACGGCCAGCGCCGCGGCGGCCCGCTCCATGCCGATCCCCGTCTCGGCGGCGATCTCGGCCACCGTGCGGCGCCCGTCGCACCAGGCCACGAACGCGGCCCCGTCGGGCACCGGCCCCGCCCACGTCCTGCGCCGCGGCACGAGCCCGGCCACCAGCACCGGATCGGTCAGGATGCGCTGCTGGACGGCCTCGGCCACGCGCGCCGCCGGGAACGCCACCCGGCGGGGGCTCACCTCCGGCCCGTCCCAGACGTAGCCGGGGACCACGCCGGGGACCGCGCCGGGGGCCACGGCCGCGTAACCGACCGGCCCGAAGCAGCCCGCCGTCTCGGTCGCCGCCGCCAGTCGTTGCACGTGCGAGGCGAGCTGCCGGCGTATCTTGCCGCCCTTGGCCCCGTGACGCAGCTCGCGGTAGAGGCCGGGCGAGGAGCACACGAGCGCGTCGAGGAACCGCTCGTCGGCCACCATCGCCGCCACCGCCGCCCGTACGGCCGCCGCGTCCTCGCCGACCGCGCCGGCCAGGGTGGCGCGCGCCTCCTCCAGCAGGTGCGTCAGCTTGTTCCAATCGGCCAGCCAGTCGCCGGATCCGGGCGTGTCAGGGGGCAGCGGGCGCAGGTCACGCAGCCGGCTGCGCACGGCACGCAACAACCGCCCGCCTCCCGGTCCCACGGAGGTCGCGGCGGCGTCCCACCCGCTCTCGCAAGGCCCACCCGGAGGCGCCGGGGAGTCCCGGAGCGGCGGGGTGGCGAGGAGGCGGAGGGCCTGGCGTTCCAGGTGGACGACCGACTCGGCGGCCTGCGCGGCCCGGATGCAGGCGAGGGACAGGACCGACTCCCAGGGGAATCCGGCGCTGCGCACGACCACGGCCGGCAGCAGGGTCCAGGAGCCCTCCCCCACGCGCTCGCCCGCTCCGGATCCCGCGCGTTCGATGTCCATGTGGGCCGCTCCCTTTCCTGACAGGAATTTTGCGCAGCGCTTCTGAACTCCGATATTTACAAGATCATTTTTTTCTGTCAACGCATTCACCGATAGCAAGAAAAGAAGCTTCGATAATGCGCCCCAGGCCGGTCCGAACATTCTCCGTCAATCCCATAAAAACCCCGTCATAAGGGACGCGACTGTTTACTTTCCGTATCCGCCGTGCCTAAGATTCCATTACGTACAGTCATCACCGCTGGCCCACGGCCACCCCGACACGCCGGCGAGCACCACAGTCGAACCGCGCTTTCACACGTCGTCGAACGGTCCCGAAAAAGCGCGCCGGCACCAGGCCGCCGCCCATTCTCCGGCGCTCTCACAAACCGCGCCCGATAATCAATCGGCCCGTGTTCTTTATCGCGCCAGCCCCCGGAGAAGGGGGTCAAGGGCGCGCGCCGCACCCCTGGGAAGGACAATGGGCCTGGTACTCAGGCGAAACGGGGGTGACGGGGACCGGTGACCGAAGACGGCACGCGCGCGGGGCCGCGCCTGTCGGCGCTCGCGTTCGTGGTGGGGATGGTCCTCATCACGGCGGCGGTGATCGCGCTCGACCTCACCACGGGCCCGGTCGTACGGCTGTTCCCGCTGCTGATCTTCCTGCCCGCCATCGTCTCCGGCCTCGGCACGGTACGCCAGACGATCATCGCCTCGGCATGGGTGGTGGTGGCGGAGAGCGGGATCATCGGATTCACCGGCGCCGCGCTCGACGACAACCTGCTGGCGACGGCGTGCACGGCGGTGTTCGGGGCGCTGAGCGTCGCCGGCTGCCGTTATCGCGTGCGCCGCGAGGAGGAGGTCCACCGGCTGCGCTCGGCGGCGGCCGCCCTGCAGCGGCTCATCGTCCGCCCGCTGCCGCTGCGCACGGCCGACATCGTGGTGAACGGCGTCTACCAGCCGGTCGAGGAGGACGCGATGGTCGGCGGCGACATGTACGAGGTCGCCGTCTCCCGGCTCGGCACCCGCGTGCTCATCGCCGACGTCCAGGGCAAGGGCATCCCCGCGATCGGCACCGCGCTCGCCGTTCTCGGATCGTTCCGGGAGGCCGCCTACCGGGAGGACACCCTCACGGGTCTCGTGTCGTCCCTGGAGAACACCGTGGTCCGGCAGAACACCTTCGCCGCGCAGACCGGCGAGCCCGAGCGCCTGGTCACCGCGCTCGTGCTCGACTTCGGCACCGGCACCCTGGTCGAGGCGGTCAACTGCGGGCACATCGCCCCGTACGTCATCGCCGACGGCCACGCCCTGCAGGTGAACCTGGGCGAGCCGGCCCTGCCGCTCGGCCTGGCCTCGCTCACCGACACACCGCGGGGCGGGGTGCGGTTCGCGTTCCCGCCGGGCGCGACGCTGGTCCTGTGCACCGACGGCGTGACCGAGGCCCGCGACCCCGACGGCGCGTTCTACCCGCTGGAGGAACGGCTGCGCGACTGGGCCGCCGCCCCGCCCCCGGGCCCCCTGGCGCAGACGCTCGCCGAAGACCTGCGCGCCTTCACCGGCAGCGTCCCCCGCGACGACATCGCCATCCTCACCCTCACCAGGACGGCCCCCGGCCTGTGGGAGGCGTGAACGCCCTCAGGTCCGGATGCCGGCCATCAGGCCCGCCATGCCCCGCACGTACGCCCGCATCCGGGCCATCCCCAGCTCGCGCAGCTCCTCCACCCGGGCCGTGATGCGCTCCGGCCCCGCGCCGGCCTCCTCGCGGCGCCGCCGCAGCCCCGCCTCCAGATCCGCCAGGGCGGCGTTCACGGCGCTCACCACGCGCGCTTCCACCTGCCCTACCCCGCCGTGCAGGACGCGCGCCGGCACGCTCAGCGACACCAGCCGCGGCCCCGGCGCGCACACGGCGCCCACCGGGCCGCCGGACATGCCCCGCACGTCGTCGTCCGGCACACGGCCGATGGTCTCCAGCACGTCGATGAGCGGCCCGAACAGCTCGCCGAAGTCGAGCGCCGGCACCCCGCCGCCGGTGCGCACGCTGGCCTCGATCGTGGCCGTCACCCGCGCCATCCGCGCGTCGAGCCCGGCCTGGACGGCGCGCAGCTCCCGGGCCAGCGCCAGCGGCTCCACCAGCCCCGCGTCGCCGCCGTCGGCCCTGGCCTGGCGGAAGGCGGCGTCGACGGCCTCGGCGACGCCGGCCGCGACCCTGCCGGGCGGCTCGCGCAGCAGCCCGGGGCCGATCTCCAGCGAGACGAGCCTCCCCTTGGCGTAGACGGCGCGCACGCGCGTCCCCCGATCATTTCCACGCACTCGAACGAACTCCGACGACCGACCGGCACAACCAGTGCTGACACGGTATCCGCCGCGAAGAGCCGCGGGCGGCGGGGTCGCCGGGCGTTCGTCGTGATTTCACGGGGCGTTGGCGGGCCCGCACGTATTGTCGGTCCACCGGGGTACGCTGTCGCGTCCATTCCCCCTTGGCCAGGAAACCCTTCGCCCAGGAAACCTCTTTGCCAGGAAACCGCCGCCCCGACGATGGAAGGTCCCGTGCGATCCCACGACCACACCGCAGCTGACAGCCATGACCACATCCAGGTCCGCGGCGCCAGGGAGAACAACCTCAAGGGCGTCTCCCTCGACATCCCCAAGCGCCGCCTCACGGTCTTCACCGGGGTCTCCGGCTCCGGCAAGTCCTCGCTCGTCTTCGACACGATCGCCGCCGAGTCGCGCCGGCTGATCGACGAGACCTACACCGCGTTCATCCAGTCGTTCATGCCGAGCCTGGGCCGCCCCGACGTCGACGCGCTGCACAACCTGAGCGCGGCCATCATCGTCGACCAGGAGCGCATGGGCGCCAACCCGCGCTCCACGGTCGGCACCGCGACCGACGCCCACACCATGCTGCGCATCGTCTTCAGCCGCATCGGCGTCCCCTACGTCGGCCCGGCGTACGCGTTCAGCTTCAACCGCGCCGAGGGCATGTGCCCGGAGTGCGAGGGCCTCGGCAAGGCGTCCGAGATCGACGTCGACGAGCTGGTCGACCGGGAGCTGTCGCTCGACGAGGGGGCCATCAAGGTCCCCGGTTACGCGGTCGACAGCTGGCCGTGGCAGGTCGTGGCCGGCTCGGGCCTGTTCGACCCCGCGGTCAAGCTGAAGGAGTTCACCCCCCAGCAGTGGGACGACCTGCTCCACAAGCCCGCCACGAAGCTGAAGTACGGCAGCAACAACTTCACCTACGAGGGCCTGATCCTCAAGGTGAAGAAGTCCTACCTCGGCAAGGACCGCGACTCGATGCAGCCGTCGGCGCGCGCGTTCGCCGAGCGGGCCATCAAGCTGGCGGTCTGCCCGTCGTGCGGCGGCTCACGGCTCAACGAGGCCGCCCGTTCGGCCCGGATCAACGGGCTCGACATCGCCGAGTGCTCGGCGATGCAGATCAACGACCTGGCCGAGTTCGTCCGCGGCATCGGCGAGGCGGCGGTCGGCCCGGTGCTCGACGGGCTGCTGTCGACGCTCGACTCGCTGGTGGGCATCGGCCTGGGCTACCTCAGCCTCGACCGCGAGTCGTCCACGCTGTCGGGCGGCGAGGCGCAGCGGGTGAAGATGGTGCGCCACCTCAACTCCAGCCTCACCGACGTCACGTACGTCTTCGACGAGCCCACCGCGGGGCTGCACCCGCACGACATCCAGCGGATGAACACCCTGCTGCTGCAGCTGCGCGACAAGGGCAACACGGTGCTCGTGGTCGAGCACAAGCCGGAGCTGATCGCCATCGCCGACCACGTCGCCGACCTCGGCCCGGGCGCGGGCACGGCCGGCGGCCAGGTCTGCTACGAGGGCGACCTGGCGGGCCTGCGCGCGTCCGGCACCCTCACCGGCCGCTACCTCGACCACCGGGTGAGCCTGCGCGAGAGCGTCCGGCAGCCCTCCGGATGGTTGCCGATCAGGAACGCCACCCTGCACAACCTGCGCGACGTGAGCGTCGACCTGCCGCTCGGCGTGCTCACCGTGGTGACCGGCGTCGCCGGGTCGGGCAAGAGCTCACTGATCCACGGCCACGTCGCGGGCCGCGAGGGCGTGGTGGTGGCCGACCAGTCGCCGATCCGGGGCTCGCGCCGGAGCAACCCCGCCACCTACACCGGGGTGCTCGACCCGATCCGCACGGCCTTCGCCAAGGCCAACGGCGTCAAGCCGGGCCTGTTCAGCGCCAACTCCGAGGGCGCCTGCCCGGCGTGCAAGGGCATCGGCCTGATCTACACCGACCTGGCGATGATGGCCGGGGTCGCCTCGGTGTGCGAGGACTGCGAGGGCAAGCGGTTCACACCGCAGGTCCTGACGTACCGGCTGCGCGGCAAGAACATCAGCGAGGTGCTGGAGATGCCGGTGGCCGAGGCGCGCGACTTCTTCCCCACCGGCCAGGCGGGCGTGATCCTCGACCGCCTCGTCGGCGTCGGCCTCGGCTACATCGGCCTCGGCCAGCCGCTGACCACGCTGTCCGGCGGCGAGCGGCAGCGGCTCAAGCTCGCCATCAACATGGCGAAGAACGGCACCACGTACGTGCTGGACGAGCCCACGACGGGCCTGCACCTGGCCGACGTCGACCAGCTCCTCGGCCTGCTCGACCGGCTGGTCGACGCCGGCAACACGGTGATCGTGATCGAGCACCACCAGGCCGTCATGGCCCACGCCGACTGGATCGTCGACCTCGGCCCAGGGGCCGGTCACGACGGCGGCCGGGTGGTGTTCTCCGGGCCCCCGGCGCGGCTGGTGGCGGAGTCCGACTCGCTGACGGCCGTCCACCTGCGCGAATACGTGAGCTAGCCGGGAGCTACACGGCCAGGCGGGCCAGCACCCTGGCGAACTCGGGGGGCGGCGCCACCACGAGCCGGGTCTGGCCCTCGCGGGTGACGATCTCGGCCTTGATGAGGGTCAGCCGCCCCCCGTGCCACCAGTAGACCTGCGGGCTGAGCCCGTCGGTCCGGGCGGCGTGCACCCGCAGCCGCTCGATGGCCCGCACGACGCCGATGCCGTCGACGGGGTGCAGCAGCAGCGTGTACGGGTCGGGCAGCACGACGAGGGCGCCGTCGTCCGGCACGGCCAGGTAGTCGGCCAGCCAGCGCAGGTGCGTGGCGGCCGACGGCCGCTCGGCGGTGAGCCGCGTGACCGGGGTGCCCGACAACACGATCGACTCCGTGCGCAGCCGTTCGGCGCGGACGTTGGCGACGGCCAGGTCGAGCGCCTGCGCGGTCGCGAGCGGCCAGCAGCCGGCCTCCTCGGGGCGCACGACGCGCCCGCCGACGGTGAGCAGCTCCACCAGGTCGGCATTGAGGTGGCGGCCGACGACACGGGTCAGGTCGGCCACCTCGTCCACGGCCTCGACGCGGGTGCGCATCAGCGGCCGGGCCTGCTCCAGGTCGCACACGTCGACGCGGTCGGCCGCGGTGGCCAGGGCGTGCGACAGGTGCTCGGAGACCAGCATGGGCCAGTCTTCCCTGGCCCTGCGCCCGGCCTCGCGCCGCAACCCGGTCAGCTTGACGACCAGATCGCCGTCCGGCCTCCCCCGCAGCGTCAGCGAGGCGCCGTCGCGGGCGAACTCGAAGGTGTACCCGAGGGACTCCGCGACGAGCGCCAGCAGCGAGTCGAGGTCGACGTCCTCGACCGGCCGGCGGGAGGGCTCGCGGTCACGTCGAAACCAACTCACGCGCCGTGTCCCTTTCTGTCGGATTCGTCCCTCTTACCTTGCCTGCTCCCCATCGCGGTTCGAACCGGTCAGCGAGCACGATTCGGTATCGATAACACCAAGCGTCCCCAGCCACACGCTCATCTGGGGTGACTCGTGCCCCACCGGCAACCCGGCCAGGATCGGCACCCCGAGCGGCCCCAGCCGCTCGACCAGCACCGCGTACGGGTCCCCGCACTGCACCCACGACCCGAGCGCGATCCCCCGCACCCCGTCGAACGCGCCCGCGTGCAGCAGCTGGGTCAGCATCCGGTCGATCCGGTACGGCTCCTCCCCGATGTCCTCCAGGAAGGCGATCCGGCCCGCGAACGAGGGCTGCCAGCGCGTGCCGCACATCGAGGCCAGCAGCGACAGGTTACCGCCGCTCAGCACGCCTTCGGCGCGGCCGCGGGCGAGCACCCGGTCGCCGGCCACCCGGACGGGCTCGCCGGACAGCGCCGCGCGCAGGCTCTGCCACGTGCGCGGCTCGGGCCCGTCCTCGGCGGCGATGGCGTCGCAGGCGACCATCGGCCCGTGCAGCGTCGGCACGCCCAGCTCGACGGCGAACGCGTTGTGCAGCGCCGTGATGTCGCTCGAGCCGAGCAGCACCTTGGGGCCGGCCGCCCGCAGGGCGTCCCAGTCGAGCAGGCCGAGCAGCCGGCCCGCGCCGTAGCCGCCGCGGGCGCAGAACACCGCGGAGACGGACGGGTCGCACCAGGCGGCCTGCAGGTCGGCGGCGCGGGCGGCGTCGTCGCCCGCGAGGTAGGCGAACTCCTGCCGGTCGAGCGCGTGCGCGCCCACGACGACCTTGTAGCCGAGGCCCTCCAGGCGTTCGACGCCGCGCTCCAGCATGGCGGCGTCGGCGGGTCCCGACGGTGAGACGACGGCGACGGTGTCACCTTGCTGCATCGATCAGCTCCTTGACGAGCGCGGGCAGGGCCTGGCCGATCGGCTCGCGGACGACCCGGCCGGCGAAGGGATCGTAGGGCGTGGGCTCGGCGTTCACGATCACCAGGGTGGCGCCCGCGTCGAGCGCCACGCCGCAGAGCCCCGCGGCGGGGTGGACGGTCAGCGAGGTGCCGACCGCGACGAACAGCTCGCACGAGCGGGCGGCCTCGACCGCCGCGTCGATCACCTCGGGCCTGAGCTCCTGGCCGAAGGAGATCGTGTTGGACTTCTGGATGCCGCCGCAGCGCGGGCAGGGCGGGTCGTCCTCGCCGGCGGCCACCCGGGCCAGCACCTCGCTCATGGGCGTGATGAGGTCGCACGACAGGCACTCGGCGCGGTGCATCGTGCCGTGCAGCTCGATGACCTTCTCCGGCGCCGACCCGGCGCGCTGGTGCAGCTCGTCGATGTTCTGGGTGATGAGGGCGCGCAGCAGGCCCGCGCGCTCCAGGTCGACCAGGGCGCGGTGGGCGGCGTTCGGACGGGCCTCCCAGGCGGGGTGGCCGAGCCGGGTCCGCCACGCGGCGCGCCGGACCTCGGGGTCGGCCAGGTAGCGGTCGATGGTCGCGTTCACCGCCGCCTGCGGGTTCTTCGTCCACACGCCCTGCGGCCCCCGGTAGTCGGGGATGCCGGAATCGGTGGAGATGCCCGCTCCCGTGAGCACCGACACTGGCGTTGGCTCGTTCACCTGGCAAACGGTGTCACACTTACCTGACGTATGCGACTTCCGCCCCACATCCTCGTGGTCAACGGCATCAAGGTCCGCCGGCCGGTCTTCCTGCTCGGAGCTCCGCATTCCGGCACGGACCTGCTCGCGCGCGCGCTCAAGCGCTCCCCCGGCTTCCACGTGACGATGGGCCGCTCGTGCGTGGCCCACGTGGTGTACGCCTTCGCCCGCAAGCCGTCCATCGCCCAGACCTCCGGCGCCGTCCGTGTGCTGCGCGACGCGCTCGCCGAGTCGTGGCAGGTGCTGCCGGGGTCGTGCGGCGCGTGCGCGCCGGCGTGCCGGGAGGCGGGCGGCGTCACGGGCAGCGGGCCGTGCGTGTCCACCGCCGAGGTCACGCGCTTCGGCGACGGCAGCCCCGACCTGCTCTACAGCGCTCCCGTGCTGCTGCGGGCCTTCCCCGACGCCCGGTTCGTCCAGCTCATCCGCGACGGCCGCGACGTGGTCGCCGACATGCTGGCCGACCCGGCGTGCCTGGCCTGGTTCAGGCCCGCGATGCTGACCGAGCAGACCGAGTTCCCCAACGCCTTCCTCGGCCTCAACAAGGACGAGCACCTCGACCGGTGGAAGGTCATGCCGGCGGCGGGGAAGAGCGCCCTGCGCTGGCGCAGCGCCGTGCGCCTGAGCGCCGAGCTGCGCCGCGCCCTGCCCGCCGGCCAGCTCATGACCGTCCGGTACGAGGACCTCGTGCGCAAGCCCCCGCAGACGGCCTCGGCGCTCGGCGAGTTCCTGGAGACCAGGGTCGCCAAGGCCGTGCTGTACGACGCCGCGGTGCCCCAGGTGGGCGCCTGGCGCACCCGGCTCAGGGGCGAGGACCTGGCGCTGGTGGAGAAGGTGGCCAGGGAGGAGCTCAAGCGGCTGGGCTACCGGAGTCCTTGAACTGGGTGCGGTAGAGCTCGGCGTACAGGCCGCCGCGCGCCAGCAGTTCGTCGTGCCGGCCGCGCTCGGCGACGCGTCCGTCGTGGACGACGAGGATCTCGTCGGCCTCCCTGATCGTCGACAGCCGGTGGGCGATGACGAGCGACGTGCGGCCCTGCAGCGCCGTCTTCAGCGCGACCTGTACCGCCGCCTCCGACTCGGAGTCGAGGTGGGCGGTGGCCTCGTCGAGCACGACCACGCGCGGCGCCTTCAGCAGCAGCCGGGCCAGCGCCAGGCGCTGCTTCTCGCCGCCGGACAGGCGGTAGCCGCGCTCGCCGACCACGGTCTCGAGCCCGTCGGGCAGGCTCTCGACCAGCTCACCTATCTGCGCGGCCCTGAGAGCCTCCCAGATCTCCTCGTCGGTGGCCCCCGGTCTGGCATAGCGGAGGTTGGCCGCGATCGTGTCGTGGAAGAGATGAGCGTCCTGCATGACCACGCCCACGGTGTCGCGCAGCGAGCCGAGCGTGGCCTCGCGCACGTCGAGCCCGTTGATCCGCACCGCGCCCTCGTCGACGTCGTAGAGCCGCGACACCAGGGAGGTGATGGTGGTCTTGCCCGCGCCGGAGTGACCGACGAGGGCGATGAGCTGCCCCGGCGCGGCCGTGAACGACACGCCCTTGAGCACGGGCTGGGACGGGCCGGTGTCCTGCCTGGCGACCGACTCCAGCGAGGCCAGCGACACCTCGCCGGCGGCCGGGTAGCGGAAGTGCACGTCGTCGAACTCGATCGTCACCGGGCCGGCCGGCACCGGCACGGCCCCGGGCTTCTCGGCCACCATGGGCTCGAGGTCGATGATCTCGAAGACGCGGTCGAAGCTCACCAGGGCGGTCATCACGTCGACGTGCACGTTGGACAGCGACGTGAGCGGCCCGTAGAGCCGCATGAGCAGCGCGGCGAGGGCCACGAGAGTGCCGAGCTCGAAGGCGCCGGAGACCGAGAGGACGCCGCCGATGCCGTACACCAGGGCGGTGGCCAGGGCGGCGACCAGGCCGAGCGCGACCCGGAAGACCGTGCCGTACATCGCGACGGTCACGCCGACGTCGCGCACCCTGGCCGCCCGGCCGCCGTACACCGCGGCGTCGTCCTCCGGGCGGCCGTAGAGCTTGGCGACCGTCGCGCCGGCCACGTTGAACCGCTCGGTGGTGACCGAGCTCATCTCGGCGTCGAGCTGCATCTGCTCGCGGGTCAGCACGGACATGCGGCGGCCGACGTATTTCGCCGGCACGACGAAGATCGGCAGCAGCACGAGCGCGACGAGCGTCACCTGCCACGACAGCGCCAGCATCGCGCCCAGCACGAGGACCAGGCTGACCACGTTGGACACGACGGACGACAGCGTGCTGGTGAGGGCGCGCTGGGCGCCGATCACGTCGGTGTTGAGCCGGCTGACCAGCGCGCCGGTCTGGGCGCGCATGAAGAACGCGACCGGCATGCGCTGCACGTGGTCGAAGACCTCGGTGCGCAGGTCGTAGATCAGGCCCTCGCCGATGCGGGCGGAGAACCACCGCTGCACGAGCGTCAGCCCGGCGTCGACGAGCGCCAGCACGCCGATCGCGACGGCCAGCCAGACGACCACGCCGGTGTCCCGCGGCAGGATGCCCTCGTCGATGATCGCCTTCATCAGCAGCGGGTTGGCGATCACGATGAACGCCCCCGCCACGACGAGCACCAGGAACGCGGCGATCTGCCGGGAGTGCGGCCGGGCGTAGCGCGCGATGCGCCGCACGGTGCCGGGGCGCAGCCGCTGCTTCGTCACCGACTCGTCGCGCCGCAGCGACGCCATCACCTGGGGGCCGAAGCCCCCTCCCATCATCGCCATGCGGGGGATCCCCTTTCCTCCCCCGGAGTCGCGCAGCCGGGGCCTCAGCCACGACAGCGCGCGGTGAACGCCCGAAGATTCCCCCGTCCGCTCACCGCGAAACCGGCCTCCAAACCCGGCTCCCCGTAATGAGCCCTTCGAACGGGCCTTTGATCGGTTCAGCCTCCGAAGAGCGCCTTGAGGCGCGCGGCCTGCTCCCTGCCCTCGGCCGCGCACTGCTCCTCCAGGGAACGGCCCTGCGCGCCCTGGAGGAGTCGCTTGGTCGCGATCGCCGCGTCGCGGTTGGTCGCCAGCAGTTCGGCGACCTTGTCGCGTACGGCTTGTTCCAGGTCGCTCCCGGCGACCACTTTCTCGGCGAGGCCGATGCGCATGGCCTCGTCGGCGTGCACGGTCCTGGCGGTAAGGCAGATGTCGATCGCCTTGGCCAGGCCGACCAGCTCCACCAGGGGCTTGGTCCCCGTCAGGTCGGGCACCAGGCCCAGTGCGGGCTCTTTCATGCAGAACTTGACGTCGTCGGCCACGATCCGCAGATCACAGGAGAGCGCGAGCTGGAACCCCGCACCGATCGCGTGCCCCTGCACTGCGGCGATGGAAACGATCTCCGGGCGGCGCAGCCACAGGAACCCCGCCTGGGCCTTGCTCACACTCTGCGCGATGTCCGAGTCGCCGCTTGTGGCCGCCGAACTGAACGAGCCCTGTCCGGGCACCCCCTCGGGTGTGAACATCCGCAGGTCGATCCCTGCCGAGAAGGACGGTCCCTCACCTTTCACGACGACGACGCGCACCTGCTCGGGCAGGTTCTCGCCGATGCGAGCCAGTGCCGACCATGTCGCGAACGTCTGCGCGTTGCGCTTTTCCGGCCGGTCCAGCGTGATCGTCGCTATCTCACCGTCCACCTCGAAGCGGAGCCCTATCTCCGCCAGCCTTTCGGCGGAGACGTCCTCCGCGTACCCCCCACGCTGTCGCGCCTGCGCTTCCGCCATCGCCCGCTCCCTGTCGTCGGAGTGCTGACCGTCGCGCCCGAGCCTACAGAATATCGTTCTGGCCCGGGCGCGACGTCGGCTGACTGGGGACGAGCGGCTGCGGTCGCACGTTCCGAGGCGGCCGTCAGCGCTTGGACTTGCCTCGGGTCGCCCCGCCGCGCCCGCGCAGAGTCACACCGGACTCGCTCAGGATGCGGTGGATGAACCCGTAGGACCGACCGGTGGAAGCGGCCAGGGCGCGGATGCTCTCACCCGCGGCGTAGCGCTTCTTCAGATCGCCGGCCAGTTTCTCCCGGTCGGCCCCGGTGACCCGGGTGCCCTTCTTCAGTGTCTCGGCCACGAGTACCTCCTGTAGTGCCGGACTTCCGCAGCGTTACTCCGCCATGATCAGTCATTTCAGCGGGATCGGCTACCTACTCCACGGGAAAAGATCCGTACCCACTCAAATTAAGATCAGGCAAGTGCCACAAGATCGGAAAATTCGGCGCTCCATGCGTCTTCAGTTCCGTCCGGTAGCAAGATCACCCTATCCGGTGACAGGGCGTCAACGGCACCCTCGTCATGTGTGACCAGGACGATTGCTCCTGAATACGACCTCAGCGCGTTGAGAACCTGCTCGCGGCTGACGGGATCGAGGTTGTTCGTGGGCTCGTCGAGAAGCAGCACATTCGCGCTGGAGAGCACCAGCATGGCGAGCGCGAGGCGGGTCTTCTCGCCGCCGGAGAGCACCCCGGCGGGCTTGTCGACGTCGTCCCCGGAGAACAGGAACGAGCCCAGCACCTTGCGCAGCTCGGTGTCGGTGAACGTGCCGCCGGCCGAGCGCATGTTCTCCAGCAGGGTGCGGTCGGCGTCGAGGGTCTCGTGCTCCTGGGCGTAGTAGCCGACCTTCAGGCCGTGGCCGGGCCTGATCTCGCCGGTGTCGGGCTTCTCCAGGCCGCCCAGCAGGCGCAGCAGCGTGGTCTTGCCGGCGCCGTTCAGGCCGAGGATGACGACCCTGTGACCTCGGTCGATGGCCACGTCGACGTCGGTGAAGACCTCCAGCGAGCCGTACGACTTCGACAGTCCCTGCGCCATCAGCGGGGTGCGCCCGCACGGCTGGGGGTCGGGGAAGCGCAGCCGCGCCACCTTGTCGCTCTGGCGCTCCTCCTCCGTCGAGGACAGCAGGCGGTGCGCCCGGCGCATCATGTCCTGGGCCGCCTTGGCCTTGGTGGCCTTGGCCCGCATCTTGTCGGCCTGCGCCAGCAGCGCCCCGGCCTGCTTCTCGGCGTTGGCGCGCTCGCGCTTGCGGCGCTTCTCGTCGGTCTCGCGCTGGGCGAGGTAGGCCTTCCAGCCGACGTTGTAGTGGTCGATCGTGGAGCGGTTGGCGTCGAGGTGCAGGACCTTGTTGACCGTCGCTTCAAGAAGCCCGACGTCGTGGCTGATGATCACCAAGCCACCTTGATGACTTCGCAAAAAATCGCGAAGCCAGCTGATTGAGTCTGCATCGAGGTGGTTTGTCGGCTCGTCGAGAAGGAGAGTTTCCGCTCCGCTGAAAAGAATTCGTGCCAATTCCACGCGGCGCCGCTGACCGCCGGAAAGCGTTTGCAACGGCTGGCCGAGCACCCGGTCGGGCAGACCCAGGCTGGAGGCGATCGAGGCGGCCTCCGACTCGGCGGCGTACCCGCCGAGCACGTGCATCTGGTCCTCGAGGCGGCCGTACTTCCTGACGGCCCGCTCCCGCGTGCGCTCGTCGGCGGAGGACATGCCGAGCTCGGCCTCGCGCAGCTCCTTGATGATCTGGTCGAGGCCGCGCGCGGACAGGATGCGGTCGCGGGCCAGCACCTGCAGGTCGCCGGTACGCGGGTCCTGCGGCAGGTAGCCGATGCTGCCACTGGTGGTCACGGTGCCGGCCGCGGGCAGGGCCTCGCCCGCCAGCACCTTGGTCAGGGTGGTCTTGCCGGCGCCGTTGCGGCCGACGAGCCCGATCTTGTCACCGGGGTTGACCCGGAAGGAGGCTTTCTCGATGAGCAGGCGCGCGCCGGCGCGCAGCTCGATGTCACTGGCGATGATCATGATGGCGGAACCACTCCCGAGCTAGGAAACGAGGGTTGGGCGTGCGACGCCGGTCAATCGGGAGTAGGCATACCGATCAGTGTAGGTGCCGACGGTCGGGCTCGACCTCTGGTTAACGTCGCGGCAGGTGCCCGCCGATCAGGGCCAGGTTGTGAACGGCGGCCAGGGCGTACTGCGCGGCGCCGTTGGTGCCGACGAACGGCGCCTCGTGCACGGGGTGCGGCACGTGCGGCCCGTCGACCAGGGTCAGGCGCCACTCGGGCTCGCGCTGCAACGGGTTGTTGTTGAGCTGGTCGCCCTCGTCGAGGAAGAACTTGCGCCACGCCCACGCGGCCAGCTCGGCGGCCTGCTCGGCGTCGCCGGTGCGCGCCGCAGCGTACGCGGTGAGCCTGCTGTGCGCCTGGACCAGCGAGATCCCGCTCAGCCGCCGCCCCAGCTCGGCCTCCTGCCGCTCCGGCGGGGCGAGGTAGAGGCGGCAGTAGTCGAGCCAGGCCCGTTCGAAGCCGGGCACGCCCAGGTCGAGCGCGATCAGTTCGGCGCAGATCTCCGGCAGCCCGAACAGCGCCGACAGGTGCGAGACGGAGACGGCGTCGCGCCCGGTGTCGAAGCGCCCGGTGGCCAGGTCGAGCCGGGCCTCGCCGGTCAGGAACCCGTGCGGCAGCGCGCCGATGTCGGCCATCGTGCCGAGCAGCCGGTCTCTGGCCCGTTCGTCGCCGTGCCGCTCCCAGCGGGTGAGCCAGGCCGCCGCGAGCGCGCCCCAGTCGGTGCCGAGGCCGACCGACAGGGCCGACGGGTCGGGGGTGTAGGCGTCCTCGCGCACCTTGCGCAGCGGGTCGACGGCCAGGAACGTCTCCTCGGGCGCGCTCAGCTCGTCCAGGAGGTCGCCGGTGCGCTCGTCGGCGGTCAGGTAGTAGTGGAAGCGCCGGTAGGCGGCGTTGGAGATGCGCACCTGCTTGCAGCTGCAGCCCCAGTGCTGCACGTTGTGCCGGCTGCCGAGGCCCTTCCAGCGGCCGAGGTGGTGGACGTCGACCTCGCCGGTGTGGCGGGTCATGGCCTCGGCGAAGCGGAAGACGTCGGCCCGGCCGGTGCGCAGGTACTGCAGCCACAACCACAGGTCGGGCGAGAGCTCGGAGTTGTCCCAGGCGTAGCCGCCGACGTCGTAGCGCCAGGTGTGCCGGTCGGGGTCGTAGGTGTGCATGACGTCGCCGTAGTCCCAGAAGCCGTACCAGCGGCGTTGTTCGCGTTCGCGGACGTACAGGTCGAACAGGAAGTCGAGGCGGTCCTCGATCTCGGCGTGGGCGGGGGTGGAGCGGTCGGGCAGTCCCCAGACGCCGAACACGCCCGCCGCGCGCACCCGCTCGGGCGCGCAGGTCAGCAGGCCGGGCTCGTTCAGGGCGGCGGCGTGCGCGGCCAGCTCGGCCGCGCCGGGCGTGCCGTCGTGGGCGCGCAGGCCCAGCTCGTGCGTCCGCGCGACGCCGCGGGCGTCGCCGAAGCCGGGCTCGTAGTCCTCGTACGTGATCTCCAGGCCCTCCAGCTGCTCGGCGAAGGTGTCCTGGCCCAGGCCGTCGTGGTAGAAGCGCACGTCCATGGCGGGGGCCGACGGCGACCAGAGCCAGACGGTGACCGTGGCCAGGCCGGTGGCTGCGTTCCTGACGTCGAGGCGGGTGGGGTGCAGGCGCCAGAAGTCGCGCAGCCCGAAGGCCAGGCCGCCGCTCGGCCCGCCGGCGTAGCCGTAGCCGGCCGAGCGGGTGCCGGACGGGGCGGTCACCCAGGCGTGGCCCTCGCCGGTGCGTTTGCGCAGCGTGTAGCCGTCGGCGCCGCCCTGGTCGAGGGTGTGGTCGTTCCAGGCGGGGATCAGGTGCAGCCGGCTCGCGACGTCCGGGTGCAGCTCGCCGGCGGCCCTGCCCTCGACCTGGGCGCGGCGGGCGCTCCGGCCGGGGTCGCGGCGCAGGCCGGTCAGCCCGCGCACGGCCTCGGTGTGGAAGCCGTGGCCGCCGGCCAGCCTGATGTGCCGGTCGTGGAGCTCGTCGCGCATGACGACGTCGGCGCGCAGGCCGAGCCCGGCCAGGAAGTCGCGCTCCGGGTCGCCGTCCCAGACGAAGGTGTGCATGATCCGCACGTGCTCGGCGCCGGCGTGGAAGTACAGGCGCACCGTGAACGGCAGCCAGTCGCCGTGGCGGCCCTCCAGGCGGACGACGGCGCGCACGGGGCCGTCCTGCTCGACCGTGACCCGCTCCACCAGGCCGGTCGCCTGCTCGCGGGCGACGGTTCCGCCCTCGTCGGGGGTGGGCTCGCGCTGGCGCAGGCTCACCAGGCGGACGTCCCTGGCGATCTCGCGCCCGCCGCGCGCGATGGAGCGGGCCAGCGTGCTCCGGCCGCCGATCGTCCAGGTGACGACGCCGGTGTCCACCCGCAGCACGCCGTCCTCGCGGGTGACGGTGACGGGCGTGCCCGGCACGGCCGGCTCGCGCCCGGGTTCCAGCCGGTACCACTCCGCGGCGGGCCCGGCCCCCACGGCGTGCGCCGACCACTTGACCGAGCCGTCGGGCCAGGTGGCGGTCACCCAGCTCTGCACCGGCACGTCCCGGCCCGCGGCGTCGCTCAGCGCGAACGGCGTGCCCGGCCGCACCTGGCCGCGCGTCCACGGCACCCCCCAGGTCACCCCCTGCTCTCCCGGCCGGTCCAGCCAGCGCAGCACGGTCATGCGGTCACTCCTTCACGCTTCCGATCAGCACGCCCTTGGCGAAGTGCTTCTGCAGGAACGGGTAGAAGCACAGGATCGGCAGGGTCGCGATCACCACGACGGCGAACTTGAGCCCCTGGGCGGGGAAGAAGGCCGCCGAGTCCAGCGCGCCGATGGCGTTGGCCGCGTCGGGGCTGGTGAGCTGGCGCACGAGCACCTGCAGGGTCCACTTCTGGTTGTCGTTGATGTACAGCAGCGGCGACATGTAGTCGTTCCAGATCCCCACCGCGTAGAACAGCGAGAACGTCGCGATGATCGGCTTCGACAGCGGCAGGACGATCTTGAGGAAGACGCCCATCTCGTTGCAGCCGTCGATCCGCGCCGCCTCCTCCAGCGCCTGCGGCAGCTCCTGGAAGAACGACTTCACGATGATCAGGTAGAACGGGTTGATCGCCAGCGGCAGGATCAGCGCCCAGTAGCTGTCCAGCAGCCCGAGGTCGCGCACCACCAGGTACGTCGGCACGATGCCGCCGCCGAACACGAGCGTGAAGATCACCAGGTTGAGCACCAGCGTCCGGCCCGGCAGGTACCGCTTGGCCAACGGATAGGCCATGGTGAACGTCAGCGTCACCTGCAACACCGTGCCGACGGCCGTCACCACGACCGTGGTGATCATCGCCCGCAGCAGCGTGTCGTTGGCGAAGATGAACGCGTACGTGCTGGTGACGAAGTTCTCCGGCCACAGGAAGAACGGCCGCGCGCGGATCTCGCCCTCCGTGGCGAACGACCCCGCCAGCACATAGAGCAGCGGCAGGACGGTGATCAGCGCCAGGCCGCCGAGGACGATGACGTTCAGGGTGTCGAACACCCGGCTGCCCGGGGAGCTGTAGTGCTTGACCGCGGAAGGCTTGGCAGTGGTTCTCACGGCGCGCTCCCCTAGAACAGTCCGCGCTGGCCGAGGCGCTTGGCCAGCCAGTTGGAGCCGAAGATCAGGATGACGCCGGCCACGCCCTTGAACAGGCCGACGGCGGTGGCGTAGCTGTAGCCGCCCTGCTGGACGCCGACGTAGTAGACGAAGGTGTCGAACACGTCCGCGACCGAGCGGTTCAGCGAGTTGGTGAGCAGCCAGATCTGCTCGAAGCTCTGGTCGAGCAGGTTGCCCGAGGTCAGGATGGCCATGACCACGATCGTGGGCCTGATGGCGGGCAGCGTGACGTGCCAGAACTGCCGCCAGCGGCCGGCGCCGTCCATGCGGGCCGCCTCGTACAGGTTGCGGTCCACGCCGGCCAGGGCCGCCAGGTAGATGATCGTGCCCCAGCCGGACGTCTTCCACAGCAGCTGCAGGATCACCAGCGGCCGGAACCACTCCGGCCGGGCCATGTAGTCGACCCTGGGCCCGCCCGTCAGGCCGTGGATCCAGCCCGCGACGACCCCGAAGTCCACCGCGAACAGCAGGTACGTCAGCGAGAAGACGATCGTCCACGACAGGAAGTGCGGGATGTAGATGAGCGACTGCACGAAGCGCTTGAGGACCGCGACGCGCAGCTCGTTCAGCAGCAGCGCCACGACGATCGGGGCGGGGAAGACGAAGACCGCCGTCAGCAGCGCGAGGAACAGCGTGTTGAACAGCAGCCGGCCGAAGTCCGGGCCGGTGAACAGGTCCTCGAAGTGCTTGAAGCCGACCCAGGGGCTGCCGGAGTAGCCGAGGAACGGCACGAAGTCCTGGAAGGCGATGGTCAGGCCGTACATCGGCAGGTACTTGAACAGCGCGAAGTAGACCAGACCGGGGACGAGCATCAGGTACAGCCAGCGGTAGCGCAGCAACGCCGCGCGGATCGGCACCCTGCCCGGCCGGTCGCCGGGGGAAGCCGGCTTCGTGGCCGGCGGCGCCAGATCGGTGGCCACTGTCGGCCTCCTTTCGCGGAAAGGGGCCCGGCTCGCTCCGGGCCCCTCGGTCGGGCCGGCTCAGCCGCCTATCTTCGCGATCCCGGCCTGCAGCTCGGCCAGGATCTGGGTGCCGCCGGAGTCGTACCAGCGCTTGATCTCGGCCCTGAACTGCTCCTCGGTGAGCTCACCCGCCAGGTACTTGACGCGGGCGTCGGTCGGGATCGGGTTGAGCGTGGCGCCCCGCTCCACCGCGGTCTGCGAGATGACCGGCAGCGAGGGGTCGTGCACGGCGGTCTGCAGGTCGAGGTTCATCAGCTCGTCGCGCTGCTCGAGCCACTCCTTCTCCGCCTCGCTGGGCCGCATCCACTCGTAGGCGTCACCGGCCACGCCGACGCTGGAGGTCATGCCGAGCTGGATGAACGCGAAGTCCACGTCGTTGTTGATCACCTTGACCGCCGGGTCCTGATCGTTGATCTTGACGGCGTAGCCGTCCTCGACCCGGAAGTTGCGGCCCTCGATCCCGTTGTTCAGCAGGATCGCGCCCTCCTTGGCGGCCAGCCTGTCCAGCGTGCGCAACACGTCGTCGAGCTGCTCCTCGGTGCGCACGCGCTGTTTGGAGATCGCCACGATGCCGTTGAACCCGGTGAACGGGTAGGAGAACTTCCGCCCGTCCGGCAGCGACAGGTTGCCGGCCATCGCGACCTTCTCGTGGTACGTCTCGCGGTCGAGCTCCTTGAACTCGTCGAACAGCTCCCCCGCCCGGACGTTGACGTCGATGATGATGCCGCCCTTGCCCTGCACGAACGGGTCGTTCCACCGGCCGGTGTCCAGCGTCGCCCAGTCGGGGTTGACCAGGCCCTCGTCGATGAAGCGCTTGATGTACTTCTGCGCCTCCCAGAACTCCGGCACGTCGAACTCGGGCACGAGCTTCCCGTCGCGCATCCCCACGTTGTTCGGCGTGCCGAACCAGACGTCGATCACGTTGTACGGGCTGGAGGCGGCGAAGTTCGTGCCCGGCCACTTCGGCAGGATCAGGCCGTAGGTGTCCTTCTCGCCGTTGCCGTCCGGATCGCGCTCGGTGAACGCCTTGGCGATCTCGTACAGGTCCTCGGTGGTCTTGGGCGGCTCCAGGCCGAGCTTGTCCAGCCAGTCCTTGCGCAGCACGACGGCCGAGCGCAGCAGCGGGCGCACCCGGTAGACGCCGTAGTTGCGGCCGTCGGTCTTGGAGTTGATCCAGGCCTGCTCGGACTTGGGCTTCAGGTTCGGGTACTTGTCGAGCTTGTCGGTCAGGTCCCAGAACGCCCCGGCCTTGGCCGCCTGGACGAACGACGGGCCCTTGTTGTCCTGGATGACCATGACGTCGGGGATCGAGTCGGAGGCCAGCACGACGTTGACCTTCTCGTTGTACTCCGCGTTCGGCGTCCAGCTGATGCTGAGCTTCTTGCCGGTCAGCTTCTCGACGGCCTGGTGGATCTCGCCCTGCGGGTCGGGGGCGGTGCCGAACAGCGGGACCATCATGGTCAGGGTGTCGCCGTCCGCCTCCGTCCCGCCGCCGACGTCCGAGCAGGCGGACAGGGCGAGGGCGGTCGTTAGCGTTAACACACCGGCGAGGATCCGGCGGCGAGATGCGCTCATGGGTTCCCTTTCGCTTGCAGCCGCGCCTCGTTCTCCTCGAAGAAGCGCAGGCAGAGCCACGTGTTCAGACAGATCCACGCGCCGACGCTGACGATCGGGGCGAGGACGGGCACCGTCGCGGTCACGAAGGCGATGGCCGACAGGGCGAACAGCAACAGCGCGGTGGAGGCCGGCCTGGTCAGGGCCACGAGCGACGCCTTCGGGAAGTAGCTCCACAGCGGCAGCTCGTAGTGCGCGTACAGCGGCCCGAGGTAGACGCCGGCCGCCGCCAGGACGGTCAGCGCGGCGTACGTCGCGGCCCGCAGCGGGCCGGCGTCGAGGGCGGAGAGGTTGCCCGCCAGCACGATCGCGGGCAGGGCCCCGGGCAGGACCAGCAACGAGGCGCGGACGAACTCCCTCCGGTAGACGGTCCAGTAGTCGCGCCAGTGAATCGATTCACCGCGCGCGTGCCGCCGGGCCAGCACGTACGCGGCCACCGTGGCCGGGCCGAACCCCAGCACCACCCCGCCGAGCAGGGTGAAGACGAGCCACATCAGGTTGAGCCTGGCCGCCCAGAAGAGCTCGGAGCAGACCGCGTGCACCTTCATCGACATGGCTGGATGGCTCATCCCGCAGCACCTTCTGACGGCGTGTGCGCGGACACGCGGTGGGGGCGTCACCCCGGGGTTCCCCGCTCGTTACGAACGGATGAACCGCGGCCGGTGTTGCGAAAGTAGTGTTGAATCGACTCAAAGTCAATGACGCTAAATCCGTATATTTCCGTACTCGACTGCGGTCGGGGCGGTGCTTTTGGAGCGGGCGGCGCGGTCAGCGGGTGCGGTGCGGCGCGCTGGACTCGCGGACCACCAGGTCGGGCTGGAAGATGACCTGCCGGTGGCGGTGCCGCCCGGGGTCGGCCACCTCGTCGAGCAGCAGGTCGACGGCGGTACGCCCGAGGAGCTCGCGGGGCTGGCGGACCGACGACAGCGGCACGGCCGCCGCCGCCGCGAAGTCGATGTCGTCGTAGCCGACGATGGCGAGGTCCTCCGGGACGCGCAGCCCGTGAGCGGCCATGGCCTGCAGGAACCCCAGCGCCATCATGTCGTTGGCGCAGAAGGCGGCGGTGGGGCGCTCGCCGGCGGGCAGGGCGGCCACCCGCTCCCCGATGGACCGCCCCCCTGCCACGGTGAGGGCGGGCGCGGCGTAGGTGAGCAGCTCGGCCGCCCCGCCGCCGGCCGCGACGGCCTCGGCCACGCCCGCGTGCCGCTCGGCCACCTGCCGGACGGACGGCGGCCCGCCGGCGAACACGATGCGCCGATGCCCGCGGCCGAGGAGGTGGTCGCCGGCCAGCCGCCCGCCCAGCCGGTCGTCGACCGCCACCGAGCAGCGCGGCCCGGTCGCCGGGCAGTCGACCAGCACCACGGGCGTGCCCCGCTCGGCCATCTCGGCCGGCCACGGGTCGTCCCGCTGGACGGGGGTGATGAGGACGCCCAGCACCCGGTGTTGCTCGAGCTGGTCGAGGTGGCGGCGCTCGCGCTCCGGGTCGCCGGCGCTGTTGCAGAGCACCACCATGGTGTCGTGCTCGTCGGCCACCGACTCGGCGCCCTGGGCGACGTCCACGAAGAACGGGTTGGAGACGTCGAGCACGACGAGCCCGATCGTGCGGCTGCGGCCGACGCGCAGGTGGCGGGCCACCTCGTTGCGGACGAAGCCGAGCTCCCTGATGGCGTCGAAGACGCGTTCGCGGGTGGCGGGCGAGACGATCTCGGGGCGGTTGAGCACGTTGCTGACCGTGCCCACGGAGACGCGCGCCAGCTGCGCGACCTCCTTGATGCTCCTGGTCGCCATCGATCCTCACGGGGCCGTGCTGCCGGAAGAAGTGCGGGAACGCGCTGCTAGGGGGCAGGCCTTCCGATGCGGCCCACCGGGAACGCGGCTCATCATAGCCGCATTCAAGATTGTTTTGAATCGTCTCAACGGGTCGGCTCCGGTGACGGGACGGCGGTGTCCGCCTTCATGCCGTCGAGCATCAGCCGCAGGTACCGTCCGAGGTCGGCGGCCACGGGCGCCGGCAGCCCGTCCGGATGGCAGGTGAAGACGGCCAGGAGGTGGATGAGCTCCTCGACGCCGACGTCGGGTCGCATCGCGCCCTCCGCCTGGGCGCGGCGGACGAGCCCGCCGAGCCGTTCCACCCACTCCTCGCGCGCCTCGGCGAACTCGGCGCGGCCCGTGGTCGCCTCCTCCGGGAGCACGGCGAGCGCGGAGGCCAGCGCGACGCGGCCGGGCGCGGCGGCCCAGGCCACGAACCGCCCGATCGCGTCCCAGGCGTCGGCGCTCTCCTGGGAGATGACGTCGACCATCCCGGCCATCGTGCGCACGTAGTGGTCGCCGATGGCGGTGATCAGCGCGTCACGGTCGGGGAAACGGCGGTAGAGCGTGCCGACGCCGACCCCGGCACGCCTGGCGATCAGCTCCATGGGGACGGTGACGCCGCGTTCGGCGACGATCTCGGCCGCCGCTTCGACGATCTTGTCCCGGTTGCGCCTGGCGTCCGCGCGCACGTACGACTCCTAAGTGGACGGTTTGCTTCCGGTTAGTGTAGCGTCCGCGGCAACCGGAAGATTTTCGTCCACTTATGGAGGTGCAGGCGTGATCGTGGTGACCGGCGCGACCGGCGTCATCGGCCGCACGCTCGTCGGGCTGCTGCGCGGGGGCCGGCGGCCGCCGCCGGAGGTGCTCGCCGTCGTCCGGCGTCCCGCCGGCGACCTGGGGTGCCCGTACACCCTGGCCGACTTCGAACGGCCCGAATCGATCGGCGCGCTGCTGTCGCCGGGAGACCGGCTGTTCCTCAACAGCGCACTGTGGCCCGGCTTCGCCGACGCCCACCGCGCCGTCATCGACCTGGCCGCCCGCGCGGGCGTCGCCCAGATCGTCGCCGTGTCCGTACGCGGCGCCGCGCCCGGCGGGAGACTCGGCACGGGCATGCACGGCGTGGTCGACGCCCACCTCAGGAGGTCGGGGGTGCCGTGGACGATCCTCCAGCCGAGCGGCTTCCTGCAGAACCTGCCGCACGACTTCCGCGACGGCGTCATGCACGGCTCGTACGGCCCCGGCCCGGTCTCCTACGTCGACGCCCGGGACATCGCCGAGGTGGCCGCGTCGCTGCTCACCCGCCAGGTGGGCCCGGACGCCGAACACGTCCTCACCGGCCCGCAGGCGCTCTCCCACGACCGCATCGCCGAAGAACTCACCAGGGAGCTGGGCCGCCCCTTCCGCTACGTGGACCTGCCCGTCCCCGAGATGACCGCCCACCTGGAACGCCAGGGCACGCCCCATCCCCTGGCCGCCGACCTGGCCGCCCTCATGGCGGAGACCGGCGACGGCCGCTGGTCCACGACCACGACGGCGGTCCAGGAGGTGACCGGCCGCCCGCCCCGCTCCCTGAGCGCCTTCCTGCGCGAGCACCGGGAGTCGTTCGCCTGACGGCTCACTCCGGATCGACGACCCGCACCCGTACGGCCCGGAACTGGGCGGGGGTGTCGCGCAGCACCGCGTGCTTCGGGTCGGGCACCACGAGGAACGGCTCCTTCTCCAGCGCCAGCAGCGGCGCGAGCCGCCGGTCGGGCCGCAGGGCGTCCACCGCACGGCGATCCCCGCCGAGCACCACCCCGTCCAGCTCCCCCAGGTACGGCGTCAGCACCCGCACCGCCGTCTCCACGGCGTCGTCGAACACCCGGTCCGCCTGGTTGCGCCGGCGTCTGGCGAACCGCTGCTGCGACCACCCGCCGGCCGCCGTACGCCCCTGCACCAGCCGCGACCCCACCTTGGACGACACCAGCGCCGGCCCGTGGAACACCCCCGCCGCGTAGCCGCCGAGCCGGACGAGGAAGACCCCGATCCGCCGGTCGGCGTTCGCGTGGGCGACGAGCCGGGTGACGTGCGGCGGCCCGGGCGGCGTCATCGGCGGGAACGGCACGTGCAACTCGGCCACCGCCCCGTCCTCGGCCACCAGCCGCACCACCCGCTCGTCCCCGCCGGCGGAGAAGGGCCCGTGCCGGTCGGCGAACCCGTCGATCCACGGATGCACCCGCTCGGGCGGCACGGAGACCCACCGCCCACCACCCTTCGCCGGCCGCCCGCTCATGCCCCGAGGCTAACCGATCACCACCCCTGCCCTGGTGGTGGGGGTTTTCGAGAACCTCAACCGAAATATCGGTTAATTCTGTTTCGCGGGGCTTCTGATGCCGCTGTGGCAGGAGCACGATTCGATACGTGCCCTCCCTGCTCGCCAGTCCCCTCGTGGATCTCGACACCGGGGCCGTCATCGCACACCCCGCCTTCGTGGAGCCGGGCGGCGTCCTGCGGGCGGCGCCGCTTCCCATGGTGCTGGAGTTGCCGATCCGGGTGGTGCTGGCGGGCGCGGGCGCGCTGACCCCGCTCCACGAGGCGCTGAGACGCGCGGGCCGCCATCCGCGGGAGGCCATCCTGCTCATCACTGGACCGTGCCAGGAGCACGAGCGCCCGCTGCTCAAGGTGGCCCTGGACGGCCTGCGCGCGATCGGCTACCTGTACGGCTTCTCCGACGTCGGCAGCATGGGCCCCACGCTGGACATCGTCACCGACACCGCCCCGTACCTGGTGGCCCTGCACCCCGAGCTGGTGGCGCGCATCCCGGGCGACCACCGGGCCGCGGCGGTGGCACGCGCGGTGGCCACGCTGGCCCGCGGCATCGGCGCGCACGTCATGGCTCCCGGTGTGGAGCACGAGGCCCAGGTGGCGACGATCCGCGGCCTCGGCGTCCGTCTGGCGAACGGCCCCCTGCTCGCCCCGGGCCCCGACGGCCGGGTACGCGTCCCGCTGCCGATCGCCGACGAGTCCGCGGCCTCGGCCATGCTCGGCCCGCGCGTGCAGGAGCTGCTGCTCCCGGCGGTGACCCTGCCCGCGGAGGCCAAGGCGGAGGAGGCGGTGGCGGCGTTCGGGGAGGAGCCGACGATCACCAGCGTGATCCTGGTGGACGAGTTCCAGCGGCCCAAGGGCAGCCTCGACCGCAGCCGCTTCCTGCTGTCGTTCGCGACCCGCTACGGCCACGCCCTGCACGGCTCGAAGCCGGCGCAGCGCCTGGCCGACCCGCCCCGCACGGTCCCGCGCACGACCCCGGCGATCGCGGCCATGCAGGCGGCGGGCCGGGACGCGGCCCGCGTCTACGACGACCTGGTGGTCACCGACGAGCTGAACCGCTGCCTCGGCATCGTCCGCGTCTCCGACCTGATCAGGCAGGTCACCTCGCTCAGGAACTGAACGGACCGGCGCGCGTGCTGGGCGGCCGGGCGCGGCCGGGATAGGAAGGGAGCATGGATCGGCCGCTGAACAGACGCACCCTGCTGGGCGCGGGCATGCTCGCCGGGGTGACCGCGTGCACCGCGAGCCCCTCCCCCGCGAACCCGTCACCCGGGAACAACGGGGTGGTCCTCGACCCCGCCGACTGGGCGTCCGTGCGCGCCCAGTTCGCGCTCGACCCCGCCTACGGCCAGTTCGCGGCGTTCGTGCTGGCCCCCGCGCCGGCGCCGGTGCGCGAGGCGATCAGGACGCACCGCGACGCCCTGGACGCCGACCCCGAGTACGTCCCGCCCGGCGGCGACCCCGACCAGACCGTACGCGAGGCCGCGGCCCGCTACCTGGGCGGCGAGCCCGGCGACGTCGCGCTGACCGACAGCACCACGATGGGCCTGGGCCTGCTCTACTCCGGCGTCGTGCTGCGCCCCGGCCAGGACGTGCTCACCACCGAGCACGACTTCCTGGCCACCCACGAGGGCCTGCGCCTGCTCGCCGCCCGCACGGGCGCGAAGGTCCGCAGGGTCAGGCTGTACGACGACCCGGCCGCCGCCTCGGTGGACCGGATGGTCTCGGCGATCAAGGAGGGGCTGGGGCCGCGCACCAGGGTGGTGGCGGTGACCTGGGTGCATTCGAGCACGGGCGTGCGGGTGCCGGTGCGAGCCATCGCCGACATGCTGGCCGAGGCCAACAAGGACCGCGCCGAGCACGACCGGGCGCTGCTGTGCGTGGACGGCGTGCACGGCTTCGGCGCGCTGGCCGACGGCGTCACCGACCTGGGCTGCGACTTCCTGGCCAGCGGCACGCACAAGTGGCTGTTCGGCCCGCGCGGCACCGGGATCGTGTGGGGCCGCGCCTGGGACACGATCGCGCCGATCGTGCCGAGCTTCAGCGGGGCGGCGTTCACCGCCTGGCACGGCGGCTCCGCGCCGGGGCCGAGCACGGCCGAGCTGGTCACCCCCGGCGGCTACAAGGCGTTCGAGCACCGATGGGCGATGCCGGAGGCGTTCGCGTTCATGACGGCGATCGGCAAGGACCGGGTGGAGCGGCGTACACAGGAGCTGGCCACCCGGCTCAAGGCGGGCCTGGCCGAGCTGCCGCACGTCACGCTGGCCACCCCGCGGGCGCCCGAGCTCTCGGCGGGCCTGGTGTGCTGCTCGGTCACAGGCATGGAGCCGTTCCAGGCCGTGCAGCGGCTGCACGCGCTGAAGGTGGCGGCCAGCACGACGCCGTACAACCCCTCTCTGCTGCGCTTCGGGACGAGCATCGTGACCGGCCCCGATCAGGTGGATCACGTGATCAGGATCATGGAGGGGCTGAGATGAACGAGCGGGGTCAGGTCACGCAGCTCACCAGCCCCGTGTCGAGAGCATGATCCAGATCCGCCTGGCTTCACCACGCCAGGCAACCGTTTCGTTACGCACGGCTGCGATATGCCCGGCATGGCGGTGACCTAGCGGGAAGATGTCAGAGGCGGCAGGCGTAGATGTCGGTGACCAGAATGGCTCTTGCGCCGATGTCCCACAGTTTGTCCATCACCTGCTGGTGGCCCTTGCGCCGCACCATCGCGCGCACCGCCACCCAGCCCTCGCGGTGCAGCGGGGAGACCGTGGGGCCCTCCATGCCGGGCGTGAGCGCGATGGCCTCCTCGATGCGCTCGGCACGGATGTCGTAGTCCATCATCACGAAGTCGCGGGCGGTCACGACGCCCTGCAGGCGGCGTACGAGCTGCTCGACGCCCGGCGTGTCGATCGCGCCCTGCTGCTTGATGAGCACGGCCTCGGAGCGCATGATCGGGTCGCCGAACACCTCCAGGCCCACGTTGCGCAGGGTGGTGCCGGTCTCCACGACGTCGGCCACCGCGTCGGCCACGCCGAGCCGGATCGCGGTCTCGACGGCGCCGTCGAGCTTGATCACCCGCGCGTCCACGCCCTCGTCGGACAGGTATTTCTCCAGCAGGCCGGCGTAGGAGGTGGCGATGCGCTGGCCGTCGAGGTCTTGGACGGACGTCATCGCGCCCGCCCGGGCGGCCAGGCGGAAGGTGGAGGCGCCGAAGCCGAGCGGCATGATCTCCTCGACCGGGGCGCCGGAGTCGATGAGCATGTCGCGGCCGGTGATGCCGGCGTCGAGGGTGCCCTCCCCGACGTAGACGGCGATGTCGCGCGGGCGCAGGAAGAACAGCTCGCAGCCGTTGGCCTCGTCGACCACGACGAGCTCCTTGCTGTCCCTGCGCGACCGGTAGCCGGCCTCTTTCAGCATGCTCTGCGCGCTCTCGCTGAGCGCGCCCTTGTTCGGTACTGCCAGACGCAGCATGTCAGGTCCTCGATGTCTCGATGGTGCTTCTCCAGGGGGCTACGGCGGTGGCGGGCGCGGCGCGCCCTAGAGATGCTTGTAGACCTGGTCGAGACCGATGCCTTTGGCGATCATGAGCACCTGGACGTGGTAGAGGAGCTGCGAGATCTCCTCGGCGGCCCTGTCGTCTGACTCGTGCTCGGCCGCCATCCAGGTCTCGGCGGCCTCCTCGACGACCTTCTTGCCGATGGCATGGACGCCGGCGTCGAGCGCGGCCACGGTGCCCGAGCCCGCGGGTCTCGTCCTGGCCTTCTCTGACAGCTCGGCGAACAGCTCTTCGAAGGTCTTCATGGTCTCTCTCGTCGGTCGGCTGACGTGCATATCAAGCCTAGTCTGCGTCATACGGTGGCCGGGTCCGGCGTCCGCCACGCGAGACGGGCCGTCTTAGAGCCGTTCGGCGATCCGGTGCACCGCCCGGTACGCCGTCTCGATCGCGCCGTCCACGAACCCGTGGTAGGCGGCGTCGGTGGTGGAGACCATGATCCGGCCGACCCCCTCGCTCAGGATGTCCGCCGGGGTCGGGCCCTGCGGCCAGAACGCCTCGTCCGCCGGCAGCCGGTAGTAGCGGGCGTAGCCGTGCGCCCACCGGTTCACGGTGATTGCCGCGATGTCGCTCGCGGGGTCGAATCCAGAGGGGCCGAGCGCCCGGGCGAGCGAGTCGCGCAGGCTGCGTTCGAAGTCCCTGAAGGAGATCCCGGTCAGCTCGCCGCGGCCCGCCTTCGCGCCGGCCTGCGCGGTCATGCCGGGCTGGGTGAGGCAGGCGCCGGCATGGACGACGATCGGCTCGTCCGGGCCGCTGGAGAACCGGTACGTCCCCATGCTGACCGGCATGTCCAGCGACATGCTCGACCAGAACCCGGCCGGGAAGCCGATGTTGGCCACGCCGAGCCGCTGCCAGGCGCGCCAGTTGGTCAGCGCGATGTTGACGTACAGCAGGGGGTACTTCACCGCCTCGCGACCCGCGGCCCGCTGCTCGGGGGAGAAGTCCGGCGCGATGTACGGGATCATCGCGTTCCAGCAGGCCATCACGACGCTGCGGGCGCGCGCCCGGTGCACCTTGCCGTCGCGGGCGTAGAGCACGTCGATCCACCTGGCCCGGTCCGGGCGGCCGCGGTGCGCCACCCGCACCGCCGTGCTGTTCAGGCGGATACGGACCCTGTTGCGCCCCTGGTCGAGCCTGGAGTAGTCGCAGCGCGCCGTGACGAGGTCCTCCATCGTCCCGCCGGGGATCGCCCCCGGCACGAGGCGGCGCACCAGCGCGCGGGCGACCCCGGCGTTCCCGTCGGGGAAGTGGTGGATGTACGGGTCGTCGTGCCCCCAGAACCGGGTGCTCGTCTTGCCCAGGCCCGGCCAGGGGCCGCCGGAGCGGTCGAGGCCGAGCCCGTTCACGCCGGTGTAGCCGCGGGCCGCGCCGTCGAGGGCGGGGAACTGGTCCATGTTCAGGCCGGTCCCGCCGGCGATCGACCTGATCAGGTACTTGCGCGTGTCGGGGAGGAGCCCGACGTAGTCGTCCATGAACTGCATCACCGTGCGCTTGCGCAGCTCGGCCAGCTTCTGTTCCTGATCGAGGCCGGTCAGCCAGTCGCGTGGGCTGTCGAGGAGCTCCGCGAGCTGCCGCCGGGCGTCGGGGGCGAGCGGCGCGTCGGCGAGGAGCTGCGCGTTGGTCATCCCGGGCCGGCGCAGGGCGAGGTGGTCGCGGCCCCAGGTCTCCTTGAGGAAGTACGTCGCCCGGTTGACCAGGCCGTGCCGCTGGTTGAACTCCCGGTCGTAGTAGGTCTCGAACCGGTCGACCTCGATGCCCACGTCGAGCAGGAGCCGCTTCGCCTCCTCCGGGTACGCGCTCGGCGTGTCGATCGACTGCGAACCCCCGTAGCCGATCAGGGTGCGCCCGCCGACCCGGAACTCGTTGCGCTTGGCGTGCCCGCCGAAGTCGTCGTGCGGGTCGATGATCAGGATCCTGGCCCGCGGGTCGACGTCGCGGAGGTAGAAGTGGGCGGCGGACAGGCCGCTGATGCCGGCGCCGACCACCACGAGGTCGTACTCCTCGCCGGTGTCGCGCACCTCGCCGACGTCGAACGTGCCGTCACGTAAGGCGTGCGCGGTCTCGAACGAGCCGGCGTGACTTCCGCGCAGCCCTGTCAGCGCGGGCGGGTAGTCGCCCGGCCGTCCTGCCGCGTGCGCGGTGCCGGTGCCGGCGAGCAGCCCGCCGGCGGCGGTGGCGCCCACGGCGAGCGCCATGCCGTCCAGGAAGTCGCGACGGGTGATGCGCCGGTCCATGCCGAGCTCGCGATCGGACCGGTCGGAGGAGAAACGGGGGTCGGCGTTCATCATGGGTGTGCCTCCGGGGGTGGTGGGCGTGACGACGGCACGCCGTCACTGTGGGTGGCGGAGGGGGCCTCGCGTGACGACGGCGGCGCCGTCGCTGCGGGGGTCGCTCTCCGCGGACGGGGCGCCGTCCCTGGTCAGCGCGACGACCTGGGCGTGCCCGACCAGTTCGGAGCCGGCGGGAAGCCGGACCATGGGCGCGCCGGTGGCGGCCAGCGCCGCGACCGTCCGCGCGGGGGCGTCGGCCTCGACGCTGACGGTGTCCTCGGGGTCGTCCACCTCCATGCCGCCGACCACCCAGCGCGGCGCGGCCACCGCCTCGGCCGTGCTCGCGCCGGCGAGCAGCCGCAACAGCACCTGGGTGTGGATCTGCGGCTGGGCCTTGCCGCCCATGGTGCCGAGAACCCAGGCGAGCCGGTCGCCCTCGGTCACCATGACGGGCATCAGGGTGTGGGCGGGCCGTTTGCCGGGCGCCAGCAGGTTGGGCGACCCGGGGTCGAGGGAGAAGAACGATCCCCGGTTGTGCAGCAGCATCCCGGTGGACGGCTCCAGCACGCCGGAGCCGAAGCTGTGGAACAGGCTCTGGATCAGCGAGACCGCGTACCCGTCGGTGTCGGCGGTCACCACGGCCACGGTGTCGCCGCCGGCCCGCCCGCCGGCCGCGGGCGCCACCGGCTCGTCCTCGACGCGGTCCAGGTGGCCGGGGTCGAGCAGGGCGTCGACGTCGACGGGCGCGAACCGGGGGTCGCCCAGGTGCCGGCCGCGGTCGCGGATGCCCCGGTGGAAGATCCGGGCCAGTCGTCCCGCGCCGTCGCCGAGCGGGTCGGGCCCGTCGTCGCGCCGGGCCACCGCGCCCAGCGCCTGCAGCAGCAGGAATCCGTGCGTGTTGGGCGGGCTGGTGTACACCTGGTGCCCGCGGAACGTCCGGCACAGCGGGGCGGTCGGCTCCGCCCGGTAGGAGGCCAGGTCGGCGAGGGTGAGCGGGGAGCCGAGCGCGCGCAGCCCCGCGGTCAGCCGGGCGCCGACCCGACCGCCGTACATCGTGTCCGGGCCGTCCGCGGCGAGCTCGGCCAGCGTCGCGCCGAGCGCCTCCTGCCGGAGCGTCTGTCCCTCGGTCAGCGGCCTGCCGCCCGGGCTGAACACGGCCCGCATGCCGGCGTCGGCGGCTATCAGCCCGGAGCACTCCGCGATGGCCGCGGCCAGGCCGGGGGCGACGGCGACGCCGGCCGCGTGCGCCGTGGCGGCGGTGAAGTGCCCGGCCCAGTCCAGCCGCGCGCCGGCCCGGTGCAGTGCGGCCCACCCGGCCACCGCGCCGGGAACGGTGATCGTGTCGGGCCCGGAGACCGGCAGCCGGCCGCCGTGGCGCGCGGCGACGGCGGCCGGGTCCGTCGCCGCGGGGGCGGGCCCGCTGGCGTTGACGCAGACGATCCGCCCGTCGGGCGTCCTGACGAGGGCGATCAGGTCGCCCCCCAGAGCGGTGTTGTGCGGGTAGACGACGGTGAGCGTGACCGCCGCGGCCAGCGCGGCGTCGATCGCGTTGCCGCCGCGGCGGACCGCCGCGTCGGCCGCGGCCGTGGCCAGGGCATGCGGGGTTGCGATGGCACAGGTAGGTGTCATGACCGTCTTTCAGCTGAGCTTCGACAGGACGGATCTCGTACGGTCGTGCCGCGCGGTGACGTTCACCGGGCCCGCGCCGGCGCGGCGGCGTCCGGCGGGCGGGCGGCCGACTGCGCGACCGGGATCCCCGGTGGCGCGCCGCGCCCGCCGCCGAAGAGCCGCTGGATGACCGACGGCGGTCGCGGCGCGCCGGTCGCGGCGTTGAGCCTGCTCTCGATCCACGCCTGCACGAACGACCAGAGCGTGGTGAGCAGCAGGTAGTAGAGCGCCGCGACGATGAAGATCTCGAACGTGCGGAACGTCGTGGAGCTGACCGCCTGCGTGTTGAGGAAGAGCTCCTCCACTCCGATCACGCTGAGGATCGACGTGGTCTTCATCATCGCGTTGAAGTTGTTGCCGAGCGGCGGCACGATGAAGCGCAGCGCCTGCGGCAGGATGATCCACCGCATCGCCGCCCTCGGGGTCATGCCGATCGCGAGCGCCGCCTCCAGTTGGCCCTTGCCCACCGAGTCGATGCCGGCCCGGATGATCTCCGCCATGTAGGCGCTCTCGTTGATCGCCAGGGTGAACAGCGCCGCCTGGATCACCCCCGGGACGACCAGCCCGAACAGGGTGGCGTCGGAGAAGGAGTAGATCTTCGCCGCGGCCAGCCCGTTGTAGACCAGGACCAGCTGCACCAGCAGCGGGGTGCCGCGGATGACCCAGATGTAGAAGCCGGCGATCCCGGCGACCCAGCGCTTCTTCGAGCGGCGCATCAGGGCGATGCCGAGACCGATGACCACGGCCAGCGCCTGGGCGACGACGGAGATGTACACCGTCTGCCACAGCCCGTCCAGGAAGGCGGCCGACGGGTGGAGCAGTGCGTCCCAGAAGAACGCCGAGTCGAAGTTCAGGCCTCCGTCGGGGGCGGCGATGACGTGCACGAGAGGGTTCTCCTCGGATCAGAGCTTGTCCACCTGCAGGTTCCACTTGGCGAGGATCTGGTCGTAGGTGCCTTCCGAGCGGATCTGCTCGAAGGCCTTGGTGATCGCGTCATGGAGGCCGGTGTTGCCCTTGCGCACGGCGATGCCCGCCTTGACCTTGTCGAAGGCGGCGCCGGCGAACTCGTACGTCTCCTTCTGCTGCCCCATGTAGTAGGCGGCCGTCTCGCTGGTCGTGGCGTACGCGTCCGACCGGCCGAGGGCCAGCTCCTGCAGGGCGGCGATGTCCTGGTCGAAACGGGTGATCTTGATGGCCGGCCTGCCCGCCTGCTCGCACTTCTTGGACTGCTCGTCGATCCGGCTCGCCGCCGTGGTGGAGATGAGCGTCGAGACGGCGAGCCCGCACAACGTCTCGTCCAGGCCGCCGACGCGCTTGGGGTTGCCCTTGGGCACGAGGATCGACTGCCCCGAGTACATGTACGGGACGAAGTCCACGACCTCCTCGCGTTCGGGCTTGATGTACAGCTGCGACAGGATCGCGTCACACTGCCTGGCCACGAGCGTGGGGATGATGGAGGCGAACTTGGTGTGCCGCCACACCGGCTGGACGCCGAGTTTCCGCGCGATCGCGTCGCCGATCTCGATGTCCGCGCCCTGCGGTTTGCGCGCCGCGTCGTAGAACTCCAGCGGCGGGGCGGAAATGTCAGAACAGTAGACGATCTGCCCTTCCTTGATCACCGCAGGCGGGGCGACGGCCGCCTTCGCCACGGCCGCTCCCTGCGTGGCCGGTTGGGGCACGGACCCGCACGCTGACAGGGCCACCACGGAGATCACTGCGGCGGCGACAGAACGGAAATCCCGGTTCATCCGTTACCTCCACCAAAGTACTGGTGAGCCCCATTGAGATTGATTAATCAATTAACCGCAAGACGTGCGGCGCGACGGTTTCAACGGCGTTGTCCGGCGGGCACCGGCGGATTCCGCATCTGAACGCCCGATCCACTGTCGTAACCTTTGTTAATCCGGCTGATACACGGAGCGTGAACAGCGGCGTATCATGCCGAATGTGCCTCGTAGAGCGTCGGCCGCCGTCACCTTGGCGGATATCGCGCGGGTGGCCGGAGTATCGACCGCGACGGTGTCCAACGCCCTCAACTCGGTCGGGCGCATGTCACAGCACACGAGGCGGCACGTACGCTCGATCGCCCGCGAGCTCGGCTACGTCCCCTCGGGCGGCATCAGGAAGAGCCGGACCCTCGGTCTCGCGGTCACCACCGACCACCCGGTCTCGTGGGGTTTCGCCGAGATCGCGTACTTCTCGCAGGCGGTGCAGGCCGCCACCGCGGTCGCGCACGAGCACGGCTACAGCCTCGTCGTGCAGCCCACCGCCGGCCGGTGGGAGAGCCGGGCCGAGCTCGAGGTCGACGGCATGATGCTGATCGACAGCCCGCAGGGCGATCCGGTGCGCGCCGAGTTGCGCCGCCGCGGCGTCCCCGTCGTGTTCTCCGGACGGCCGCCGGTGCCGGAGGACGACGACGTCTGGATCGACAACGACCTCGAGAGCGCCGTCCGCGGGGTGCTGGACCATCTGGCCGCCTCGGGCGCGCGGCGCATCGCCCTGCTCGGCGGCGACACCACCGACTACTACATCCAGTCGTGCATGGCCACCTACCGGCAGTGGTGCGCCGAACGCGGCCAGCCGCCGATCGTCGAGCTGATGAGGTGCAAGGACCCGGTCCCCGCGGCCGCCCGCCTGCTCGCCCGGCGCCCCGCGCCCCGCGCCCGACGCCGTCTACGGCCCGTACGACCGCTGCGGCCATGCCCTGATCGCGGCCGCCCGCAGCGCGGGCCTGCGGGTGCCGGAGCAGCTCCGCGTCGTCTGCGCCAGCGAGTCCGGCTCGTACGAGACCACCTCGCCACCGGTCACCACGCTGTCCCTCGACCCCCTCGGGATCACCAGGCTGGCGATGGAGCTGTTGATCGAGGTCGTGGAGGGCGGCGTGCCCCCCACGCCGAGAGGGGCGATCCACCCGACGCGCCTGTTCCCGCGCGCTTCTTCACTGCCGCACCGGGGGTGACGCCCGCCTCCGGGAAGGCCCTTGGAAACGGCGCTGCCCGCCGTGCCTCCCTCTGGCGAGGGCGCACGGCGGGCAGCGGTGAAACAGGGGTCAGCGCTCGAAGCGGCGCCCGCCGGAGTTGCGGCGGAAGCCGTTGCCGCGCTCGTCCGGACGCCCGCCACCGGAACGGTAGCCGTCGCGCGGCCCGCGGTCGTCGGAGCGGAAGCCCCGGTCGCGGTCGGCCGAGAACGGACGACCCCGGTCGGAGCCGTAGCGCGTGCCGCGGTCGTCGGGACGGAAGCCGGGGCCGCGGTCGTCCTGGCGGACGGGGCGGTCGTCGGAGCGGTAGCCGCCCCGCGGCCGGCTGTCGCGGCGGCGATCGTCACCGAACGTCCGCGACTCCTGGGGACGGCCGAACGGCCGCTCCCCCTCGGCGTGCCGGCGCGGCCGGCGGTCGTCCGAACCGGACGCGAACGGCCGATCGCCGTTCTCGTGGCGGCGCGGGCCGGAGCCGAACGAACGCTCGCCGTCGTTGTCGTGGCGGCGCGGGCCCCGCCCGAACGAGCGGTCGCCGTCGAAGTCACGGCGTCCGCGACGGCCACGGCGCTCGGAGACGCCGCCGTCGCGGCGCGGGCGCAGCGGCTTGCGGACGTCGGGCTCCCACACGGGGATGGCCTCGCCGCTCGGCGTGCGGGCGCCCGTCACCTCGGCGACCCGAGGGTGACCGGGAGTGGCCTTCAGCCGGAACGGGTGGATGCCGGCGCGGCGGGTGAGCGCGTCGGTCGAGCGGCGCTCGTTGGGCAGCACCAGCGTGACGACCGTGCCCTTCTCCCCCGCACGGGCCGTGCGGCCGCCGCGGTGCAGGTAGCTCTTGTGGTCCTGCGGCGGGTCGACGTGCAGCACCAGGCTGATGTTGTCGACGTGGATGCCGCGCGCGGCGACGTCGGTGCAGACCAGCACGTTGATGGCGCCCTCGCGGAACTCGGCGAGGATGCGGGTGCGCTGGTTCTGGCGCTTGCCGCCGTGCAGGCCGCCCGCCTTGACGCCGACCCTGGCCAGCTGCTTGCAGAGCCGGTCGACGCCGTGCTGGGTGCGGACGAAGATGATCGTCCGGCCCTCGCGGTTGGCGATCTCGGCGATGACGTCGAACTTGTCGTCGCGCGTGACCTGCATCACGTGGTGCTCCATGGTCTCGACCGGCGAGGTCGCCGGGGCCACGGAGTGTGTGATCGGGTCCTTCAGGAAGCGCTGCACCAGCTTGTCGACGTCGCCGTCGAGCGTGGCGGAGAACAGCAGCCGCTGCCCGTCGGACGGAGTCTGCGCGAGCAGCTCGGTGACGACGGGGAAGAAGCCGAGGTCGCACATGTGGTCGGCCTCGTCCAGAACGCTGACCTCGACCTCGGCCAGCGAGCACTCGCCCTGCCGGATCAGGTCGCCGAGCCGGCCGGGGGTGGCGATGACGATGTCGACGCCACGCCGCAGCGCCTCGATCTGCTTGCCCATGGACATGCCGCCGACGACGACCTTCATGCGCAGCCCGAGGCCGCGGCCGAGGGGCTCGAGGGCGTCGTGGACCTGGAGGGCGAGCTCACGGGTGGGCACGAGGATCATCGCGCGCGGGTGGCCCGGGGCGGGCCGGGTGCCGGCGATGCGTGCCATGGTGGGCAGGCCGAAGGCCAGCGTCTTGCCGGAGCCGGTCTGGCCGCGGCCGAGCACGTCGTGGCCGGCGAGCACGTCGGGGATGGTCGCGCTCTGGATGGGGAACGGGCTGTCGAAGCCCAGCTTGGCCAGCCCGTTGACGAGCGGCTTCGGCAGGCCGAGCAGCTCGAACTCGGACGGGCCCGGCTCGGGGGTCTCGCCGAGCGTGGGCATGACAGCGTCAAGCATGGTCACGAAATTCGTGCCTTTCCGTCGAAGTGGCACGTCACTTCTGCGAAAGGACGAGCCGGGACGTGCGGCTCGTGGCCGCACTCGTTCAGGGGCACCCGCCGCCATGGGGGCGGGATCTAAGTGAGGGGGATACACCAGGGCACCGGCCGCAGGCGATGCGAGACGCGCGATGAGGCGTTCGGTGTACGTGTACCTCGTGCCAACGCCGGGGATGTTATCGGATATTCCCCGTCATGGACCGAGACTTTCCGAAAACCCGCTGCTGGCACACACTGAAACGGCTGACGTGGGACGCCAGCCGTGACAGCGACGAGAAGATCAGACGTTGAAGCCTAGCATACGGAGCTGCTCACGCCCCTCGTCGGTGATCTTGTCCGGCCCCCATGGCGGCAGCCAGACCCAGTTGATCTTCACTTCGGAGACCATGCCGTCCAGCGCGGAGTTGGCCTGGTCCTCGATCACGTCGGTGAGGGGGCACGCGGCGCTGGTCAGCGTCATGTCGATGGTGGCCACGGGCTTGCCGCCGTCGGTGGGGTCGAGGTTGAGCCCGTAGACCAGGCCGAGGTCGACGACGTTGATGCCGAGCTCGGGGTCGACGACGTCCTTCAGCGCCTCCATGACCTCGTCCACGCTGGCCTCGCCGTCGAAGTCGGTAGGGGTCTCCACTGGCTTGCTCATTCGGCGCTCCTCACAACAGCGTCCTTGTAGGCCATCCACGAAAGCAGCGCGCACTTGACGCGCGCGGGGAACTTGGCCACGCCCGCGAACGCGACCGCGTCGCCGAGGACGTCCTCGTCGGGCTCGACCTGTCCCCTGCCCTGCATCAGCCGGGTGAACTCGTCGACCACGGCGAGCGTCTCCTCGACCGTCGAGCCGGTGGCGAGCTCGTGCAGCACCGAGGCGGCGGCCTGGCTGATCGAGCACCCCTGGCCCTCGTAGGAGACGTCGAGCACCTTGCCGGCGTCGCCCACCTTGACCCTGAGCGTGATCTCGTCGCCGCACGTCGGGTTGACGTGGTGCACCTCGGCGTCGTACGGCTCACGCAGCCCCCGCCCCTGCGGGTGCTTGTAGTGTTCCAGGATCAGCTCCTGGTACATCGACTCGCCGATCATGGCTATGCGAACACCTTCTGAACGTGGTGGAGGCCGCGCACCAGGGCGTCGATCTCGCCCGTGGTGTTGTACAGGTAGAACGACGCCCGCGTGGTCGCCGGTATTCCGAAGCGCAGGTGCAGGGGGCGCGCGCAGTGGTGACCGACGCGTACGGCGACGCCGAACCGGTCGTCGAGGATCTGCCCGACGTCGTGCGGGTGGATGCCCTCGATCGTGAACGACACCGTGCCGCCGCGCTGCTCCAGCGAGTCGGGGCCGATGATGCGCAAACCGGGCAGGTCCCTCAGGGCGTCGAGCGCGTACGCCGTCAGGCTGCGCTCGTGCGCCTCGATGGCCTCCATGCCGACCTCGGTGAGGTAGTCGACCGCCGCGCCGAGCCCGATGGCCTCGACGATCGGCGGCGTCCCGGCCTCGAACTTGTGCGGGACCGGCGCGTACGTCGAGCGGTCCATCCAGACCGCCTCGATCATCTCGCCGCCGCCCAGGAACGGGGGCATGGCCTCCAGCAGCTCGGCCCGGCCCCACAGCACGCCGATGCCCGAAGGGCCGACCATCTTGTGGCCGGTGAAGGCCACGAAGTCGGCGCCCAGCCCGGTCACGTCGACCGGGTGATGCGGCACGGACTGCGAGGCGTCCAGCATGACGAGCGCGCCGACCTCGTGCGCCCGCCTGGCCACCTCGGCGACCGGGTTGACGGTGCCGAGCACGTTGGACTGGTGGGCGATCGAGACGATCTTCGTCCGCTCGGTGATCAGGCCGGGCGTGTAGTCGAGCCGCCCGTCGTCGGTGACGCCGAACCACTTCAGCGTCGCGCCGGTGCGCTGCACGAGCAGCTGCCACGGCACGATGTTGGAGTGGTGCTCCATCTCGGAGATGACGATCTCGTCACCCGGGCCGAGCGTGAAGCGCGGATCGGTGTTGGCGGGGTTGCCGAAGGAGTAGGCGACGAGGTTGAGCGCCTCGGAGGCGTTCTTGGTGAAGATCACCTCGTCGCGGGACGGCGCCCCGACGAAGCCCGCGATCTTGTCGCGGGCGTTCTCGTAGGCGTCGGTCGACTCGGCCCCGAGCACGTGCATGGCGCGCCCGACGTTGCTGTAGTGCAGCGCCAGGTGCTCCCGCATGGTCTCGATGACCTGGTTGGGCTTCTGTGAGGAGTTGCCCGAGTCGAGATAGACGAGCGGTCGCCCGTCGGGCAGCTCGCGGGAGAAGACCGGGAAGTCCTTCCTGATCTTCTCCACATCGAAGCTGATGGAAGTCATGCAGATGCCTTCGTGTACTGCTCGTAGCCCTCGGACTCGAGCTTGTCGGCCAGTTCGGGGCCGCCCGCCTCCACGATGCGGCCGCCCGCGAAGACGTGCACGAAGTCGGGCTTCACGTAACGCAGGATGCGGGTGTAGTGCGTGATCAGCAGCACGCCGGTCTCGCCCGTGGCGCGGAAGCGGTTGATGCCCTCCGACACCACGCGCAGCGCGTCGACGTCGAGGCCGGAGTCGGTCTCGTCGAGCACCGCGATCTTCGGCTTGAGCAGCTCCATCTGGAGGATCTCGTGGCGCTTCTTCTCGCCGCCGGAGAAGCCCTCGTTCAGGTTGCGCTGGGCGAAGGCCGGGTCGATGGACAGCGCGTCCATGCCGTTCTTCAGGTCCTTGGCGAACTCGCGCAGCTTGGGCGCCTCGCCGCGGACCGCGGTGACGGCCGAGCGCAGGAAGTTGGACACCGACACCCCGGGCACCTCGACCGGGTACTGCATGGCGAGGAACAGGCCGGCGCGGGCCCGCTCGTCGACCGACAGCTCCAGCAGGTCGGCACCGTCGAGCAGCACCTGGCCGCCGGTGATCGTGTACTTGGGGTGACCGGCGATCGCGTAGGCGAGCGTCGACTTGCCCGAGCCGTTGGGGCCCATGATGGCGTGAGTCTCACCCGACTTCACGGTCAGGTTGACGCCGCGCAGGATTTCCTTGTCCTCGACGGCGACCTGCAGGTCACGAATCTCCAGGGTTGACACTTATGACTCCTTCGAGAGCGAGACGAGGACGTCATCGCCGTCGATCTTGACTGTGTAGACGTTCACGGGCTTGGTGGCGGGCGGGCCGGTGGGCTTGCCGGAGCGGACGTCGAAGCACGAGCCATGCAGCCAGCACTCCAGCGTGCCGTCGTAGACCTCGCCCTCGCTCAGCTTGACCTCGGCGTGGGAGCAGACGTCGTGCAGCGCGAAGACCTCGCGGCCCTTGCGCACGAGCGCGACCGGCGTCTCACCCACCTCGACACCGAGGGCACCCCCGTCGGGGATGTCCTCGAGCGCACACACCTTCTCGTAGCTCATGAGTCGTTCACCACTCCTCATTCGCTACGCGGGCCGCTCCTTCGTCGCGGACCGCTTCGCTCACTGCGTCGGGTTCTCTCCTACTCATCGGGCGAGCTCATCCTCCAGGGCGGCGAAGACCCGGTCGCGGATCTCCTCGATCTGGATCTTCTCGATGAGCTGGCCGAGGAAGCCCCGCACGACCAGGCGGCGTGCCTCGTCATGGGGGATGCCGCGGGCCTGCAGGTAGAAGATGTGCTCGTCGTCGAGGCGGCCGGAGGCGGAGGCGTGCCCCGCTCCCGCGACCTCGCCGGTGAGGATCTCCAGGTTGGGCACCGAGTCGGCGCGGGCGCCGTCGGTGAGGATGAGGTTGCGGTTGAGCTCGTAGGTGTCGGTGCCCTCGGCCTCGACCCGGATGATCACGTCGCCGATCCAGACGGCGTGCGCGTCCTGGCCCTGCAGGGCGCCGCGGTAGTCGACGTTGCTCTTGCAGTTGGGCTGCGAATGGTCGACCAGGAGGCGGTGCTCCAGGTGCTGACCGGCGTCGACGAAGTAGACGCCCGACAGGTCGGCGTCACCGCCGGCGGCGGTGTAGGACACGCTGGGCGACAGGCGTACGAGGTCGCCGCCGAGCGTCACCACGAAGCTGCGGAACGTCGCGTCCTTGGCGAGCTGGGCGTGGTGGTGGGAGACGTGGACGGCGTCGTCGTCCCAGTCCTGCAGGCTGACGATCTTGAGGCTGGCGCCGTCGCCGACGACGAACTCGATGTTGTCGGCGTAGACGCCGCTGCCCTTGTGGTCGAGCACGATCGCGGCCTCGGCCATCGGCTCCACCTTGATCACGAGGTGACCGTAGGCGGCGCCGTCGCCGGAGCCGGTCAGTGTCAGGACGGTGGGCTTGGACGTGACGGCCTCGCGCGGCACCGTGATCACGGTGGCCTTCTCGAAGCTGTTCCACGCCTGCGCGCTCACCCGGTCGGCGGGCACGAACGACTTGCCCACGCGGGCGTCGTCGCGGCCGACCGTCTCGACGGTGACCTCGGGGGCCGCGTCGACGTCCACGCGCACGTGGCCGACCGGTTCGGCCTTGCCGTTGTGCAGGCCCTTCAGCCGCGACAGCGGCGTGAAGCGCCACGCCTCCTCGCGCCCGGTCGGGACCTCGAAGTCCGCCAGGTCGTAGGACGCCTTCTCGTGCAGGGTCGACAAGGGCTTCTCGTTCAGGCCCATCAGCCGACGGCTCCTTCCATCTGCAGCTCGATCAGCCGGTTGAGCTCGAGCGCGTACTCCATGGGCAGCTCGCGCGCGATCGGCTCGACGAAGCCGCGCACGATCATCGCCATCGCCTCGTCCTCGTCGAGGCCGCGGCTCATGAGGTAGAAGAGCTGGTCCTCGCTGACCTTGGAGACCGTGGCCTCGTGGCCCATCGAGACGTCGTCCTCGCGGACGTCGACGTAGGGGTAGGTGTCGGAGCGGCTGATCTGGTCGACCAGGAGCGCGTCGCACTTGACGGTGCTGGCGCTGCCGTGGGCGCCCTCCTCGATCTGCACGAGACCGCGGTAGGAGGTGCGGCCGCCGCCGCGCGCCACCGACTTGGAGATGACGCTGGAGCTGGTGTTGGGCGCCAGGTGCACCATCTTGGAGCCGGCGTCCTGGTGCTGGCCCTCGCCGGCGAACGCGACGCTCAGCGTCTCGCCCTTGGCGTGCTCGCCCATGAGGTAGACGGCCGGGTACTTCATCGTGACCTTGGAGCCGATGTTGCCGTCGATCCACTCCATGGTCGCGCCCTCGTAGGCCACGGCGCGCTTGGTGACCAGGTTGTAGACGTTGTTGGACCAGTTCTGGATGGTCGTGTAACGGCAGCGGGCGTTCTTCTTCACGATGATCTCGACGACGGCGCTGTGCAGCGAGTCGCTGGAGTAGATCGGCGCGGTGCAGCCCTCGACGTAGTGGACGTAGCTGTTCTCGTCGACGATGATCAGCGTCCGCTCGAACTGGCCCATGTTCTCGGTGTTGATCCGGAAGTAGGCCTGCAGCGGGATCTCGACCTCGACGTTCGGCGGCACGTAGATGAACGAGCCACCGGACCACACGGCGCTGTTGAGCGCGGCGAACTTGTTGTCGCCCACCGGGATCACGGAGCCGAAGTACTCCTGGAAGAGCTCCGGGTGCTCCTTCAGGCCCGTGTCGGTGTCGAGGAAGATGACGCCCTTCTCCTCGAGGTCCTCACGGATCTTGTGGTAGACGACCTCGGACTCGTACTGGGCGGCGACACCGGCGATGAGGCGCTGCTTCTCGGCCTCGGGGATGCCGAGCTTGTCGTAGGTGTTCTTGATGTCGGGGGGCAGCTCGTCCCAGGAAGCGGCCTGCTTCTCGGTCGAGCGCACGAAGTACTTGATGTTGTCGAAGTCGATGCCGGTGAGGTCGGAGCCCCACGTCGGCAGCGGCTTCTTGTCGAACAGGCGGAGGCCCTTCAGGCGAAGGTCGAGCATCCACTCCGGCTCGTTCTTGAGCGCGGAGATGTTGCGGACGACCTCCTCGGACAGGCCGCGCTTGGCCGCCGCGCCCGCGGCATCCGGGTCGGCCCAGCCGAACTTGTAATTCCCGAGGCCTTCCAGCTCCGGGCGGTCGGTGACAGTCACCTTCCGGTCTCCTTGCTCTTGTCTCTCTGTGCGGGATCGCCCAAACTCTGCGGGCTCACATGTGTCGTGCAGACCCCGTCGCCGTGGGCGATCGTGGCCAGGCGCTGCACCGGCGTGCCGAGCAGTTGCGCGAACGCCTCCGTCTCGGCCTCACACAGCTGCGGGAACTCCGCGGCCGCGTGCGCCACCGGGCAGTGGTGCTGGCAGAGCTGGTCTCCGCCCGACTTGGCCTTGCTGGCCGAGGCGGCGTACCCCTCCGCCGACAGCGCCTGCGCCAGCACCTGCACGCGCTGGTCCGCCGGCACCGTCCGCATGACCGGCTCCAGCCGCCTCAGCAGGCTCGAGACCTGCGTGCGGGCGAAGTCGGCCACGGCTTCTTGCCCCATGCGCTCGGCCAGGTAGCGCAGCGCGCTCCCGGCCAGGTCGTCATAGGCGTGCTCGAAAGCACTGCGCCCCGCGTCGGTGATGGCGAACAGCTTGGCCGGCCGTCCGCGCCCGCGCTGCCCGCGCGGCCGGACCGTGCGGGGCTCTATCATTCCGTCGGCCAGCAGCGCGTCGAGATGACGGCGGACCGCTGCGGGGGTGAGCCCGAGCCGCTCGCCCAGGGCGGCGGCCGCGACGGGACCATGCTCAAGAATCAGCCTGGCGACGCGGGCACGCGTGCCGCGCTCACCGCCTGGCTCCATCGTGGGCATGTTTTTCACAACATCAGTGTGCCGTAATTCCTTCCCGCTTCACAAACGGATCTGAGCAGGGACGGGAATGGGATTACTCACGCAGGGTAGCCTTACCTAACTATGCTCGGACGGCCGTCCGGCGGCCCAGGAGGACGAACATGAGGCCCGCGCAGACGATGAGGCCGAGCATCACGCACGCCATCGGCACGGCGGTGCCGGAGCCCACCAGACCGACGAGCGGCGCCGCCAGTGCGCCCAGAGCGAACTGCAGCACGCCGAGCAGGGCCGAGGCGCTGCCCGCGACCTGCGGCGGCTGCGAGGCCAGCGCCAGCGCGCCCGTGCCGGGCATCACCAGGCCCTGGCCGAGCATGATGACGAACAGCCCGCCGACGACGCCCCACAGGCCCATCCCGGTCAGCGCCGCGGCCAGCAGCAGCACGGCGCCGGCCAGGGCGATCGCCAGGCCGATGAGCACCAGGCGCACCGGCGGCACCCGGCCCGACAACCGTCCGCCGATCTGCGCCGTGAGGGTCAGGCCGAAGGCGTTGAGCCCGAAGATGAGCGAGTACTGCTGGGGCGTGGCGCCGTAGACCTCCTGCAGCACGAACGGCGAGCCGGAGATGTAGCCGAACATCGCCGCGAACGCCAGCCCCGCCGTCAGCGCGCAGGCCATGAACGCCCGGTCGCGCATCAGGTGCCAGAAGGTGCCGATGGTGTGCCGCAGCCCGCCGCTCTCACGCGCCGAGGCGGGCAGCGTCTCGCGTACGCCGGCCAGCACGCACACCAGCAGCACGATCCCGGCGACGCTGAGCGCGACGAAGACGCCCCGCCAGGAGGTGAAGGCCAGCAGCTGGGCCCCGGCGATGGGGGCCAGGATCGGCGCCAGCCCGCTGACCAGCATGAGCGTGGCGAAGATGCGGGCGATGGCCGCGCCGTCGTACAGGTCGCGGACGACGGCCCGCACGATGACCAGCGCCGCGCCGCCGAGGATGCCCTGCAGCAGCCGGAAGGCGATGAGCATGGGCACCGAGGGGGCGAACGCGCACAGCAGCGAGGCCGCCATGAAGCCCGCCACGCCGACGATGAGCGGCACCCGGCGCCCGCGCACGTCGCTCACCGGGCCGGCGATCACCTGGCCCACGGAGACGCCGATGAGACACGCGGTCAGGGTGAGCTGGACCTGCGCCGGCACGCTGAGCATCTCGGAGGTGATGGCGGGCAGCGCGGGCAGGTACATGTCGATGGACAGCGGGCCGATCGCCGAGAGCGCGCCCAGGATCACCAGCAATAACGCCCGGCGGCTCCTGCGCTCCGGCTGTACGGCGGCGGACGTGGCCTCTGCCACGGACATTCGTGACCCCTTCCTCGCAGGCACGGCGGCCCACGAGGGCCCTCGGGTCAAACCGGGGTAAGGATCCTCCGAATTCCCGGTTATCAGATATTTAACATGATAGTTTCCTGCCCCTCCGTCTCATAGGCCCCGGCCGCACGAACGCGCCACGGCGGCGGCCGCGCCGTCGCCCGCAAGCGCGCACCTGAGGCCCGGACCGGGCGGTACAGTCCCTAAACTCGTGGCCATGGATTCCCCAGCCGTCGAGATCGTCGACCTGGTCAAACGCTACGGGGGCACGACCGCCGTCGACGGCCTCACGCTCAGGGCCGGCCGCGGTGCGGTCACTGCGGTCCTCGGCCCCAACGGCGCGGGCAAGACGTCCACGGTCGAGATCTGCGAGGGGTTCCGCGCCCCCGACTCGGGCACGGTCCGCGTGCTGGGCCTCGACCCCGCCGCTCCCGGGCTGCGCTCGCGGGTCGGGGTGATGCTCCAGGCGGGCGGCGTGCCGCCGGCGATGCGCTGCGCCGAGTGGCTGCGGCTGGTCGCGCGCTTCTACGCCCATCCGCTGCCGGCGCGGGCGCTGCTCGACCGGCTGGGGCTCACCGACCACGCCCGCACGCCCTACCGGCGGCTGTCCGGCGGCCAGCAGCAGCGGCTGTCGCTGGCCGCGGCCGTCGTCGGCCGGCCGGAGCTGGTCTTCCTCGACGAGCCGACCGCCGGCCTCGACCCGCAGGCCCGCCACGCCTGCTGGGACCTCGTCGGCGAGCTGCGCACGGCGGGCGTCTCGGTGGTGCTGACCACCCACCACATGGACGAGGCCGAACGCCTGGCCGACCACGTGGTGATCATCGACAGGGGCCGCGTCGTGGCCGAGGGCACGCCCGCCACCCTGACCGGGGCCGAACGCCAGCTCCGCTTCCGCGCCCGGCCGGGGCTGGGCCTGGAGGAGCTGCTCAACGCGCTGCCGGTCGGCAGCGCGGCCAAGGAGTCGCCGGCCGGCCACTACATCATCGAGGGCCAGGTGGGCCCCGAGCTGCTGGCCACGGTGACGGCCTGGTGCGCGGCCGAGGGCGTCACGGCCGACGACCTGCGCATCGAGCGGCGCACCCTCGAGGACGTCTTCCTCGAGCTGACCGGCAGGGAGCTGCGTTGACCGTCCACGATCCGGCACTCGACCTCACCCCGGCGCCCGGCGCGGCGCCGTTCGGGCGCATGGTGGCCGCGCAGGCGGGCGCCGAGCTGCGCGCCATGTTGCGCAACGGCGAGCAGCTGCTGCTCACGCTGGTCATCCCGGTGCTGCTGCTGGCCGGGTTCTCCCTCGCGCCGCTGATCGACGTCGGCGGCGGCCGGCGGGTCGACTTCCTGGTGCCCGGCGTGCTGGCGCTGGCGGTGATGTCCACGGCGTTCACCGGGCAGGCCATCGCGACCGGGTTCGAGCGGCGCTACGGCGTGCTCAAGCGGCTGGGCGCGACCCCGCTGTCCAGAAGCGGGCTCATGCTGGCCAAGACGACGGCGGTGGTGGGCGTGGAGGCCGTCCAGGCCGCGGTGATCGTGGTCGTGGGCCTGGCGCTGGGGTGGCGGCCGCAGGGGTCGTTCGCGTCCTTCTTCGGCGCGGCGCTGCTCATCGTGGTCGGCACGGCCGCCTTCAGCGGGCTGGGGCTGCTGATGGCCGGCACGCTGCGGGCGGAGGCCACGCTGGCCGCGGCCAACCTGGTCTACCTCGTGCTGCTGGGCGCGGGCGGGGTGGTGTTCCCGCTGTCGAAGTTCCCCGAGTCGGTGCGGCCGGTGCTGGAGCTGCTGCCCATCTCGGCGCTGACGGGCGGGCTGCGCTCGGTGCTGGCCCAGGGCGCGGGCCTGCCGCTGGTGCCGCTGGCCGTGCTGGCCGTCTGGGCGGTGCTGTCGCTGGCGCTGGTCTCGCGGACGTTCCGCTGGGAGTGAGGGCTCAGCCGGGCCGCACGCCGTAGCGGTGCCGGGTGACGACGGCGACCGCGGTCAGCGGCACCGCGGCGACCGCGGCGATGCCGAACAGCAGCCCGTACCGGCCGTGCTCGGCCAGCGGGCCGGCCGCCCACGAGGCGATGGCGCTGCCGGTGAACAGCGCGCAGGCGAAGAACGCGATGGTCGTCCCGCGGGCCTCGGGGACGACCGAGGTGGCCCACGTCTGCAACGAGGAGTGCAGGAACGAGTAGCCGCCGCCCAGCAGCAGCGCGGTGACGGCCACGGCCGGGACGCTGACGTGCACGGTCACCAGGGCGAACCCGGCGCACAGCAGGCTGCCGCCGACGAGCATGAGCAAGGGGGCGGGCCAGCGTCCCGACAGCAGCTTGACCAGCCGGGAGAACGCCCACAGGCCCAGCCCGTACGCGGTGATGGCCAGGCCCGCCACGGCGGCGGCCAGCCCGTCGTGCTGCAGGGCGGTGGCCAGGAACGGCATCGTGCCGAGCATGATCGCCCCTTCGGTGAAGGCCAGCGCGAACACCAGCAGCGCCCACCGGTGCCCGAGCACCAGGCCGAGGTAGCGGGCCACCCCGTGCCCCGCGCCCTCGTGGCGGGGCGGCTCGGGCAGCGTGCGCAGCGTCAGCGCGCACACCAGGGCGCACGCGGCCGGCACGGTGAAGGCCACCCGCCAGTCGACCAGGCCGGCGAGCACGCCGCCCAGGCCCGTGGCCAGGGCCGTGCCGAGGGCGGTGGCGGCCATGAGGTCGGTGAGCGCCCGCTGGCGTACGGCGGGGCGCACGGTGTCGCCCACGTACGTCAGGCCCGTGGGGATGACGGCGCCGAAGCACGCGCCCGTCACGACGCGGGCCACCACCAGGGCCGCCAGCACCGGCATCAGCGCGGAGACGGCTCCCGCCAGCGCCGCGCCGTACAGGGCGAAGCGCATCACCCGCACCCGGCCGAACCGGTCGGACAGCACGCCCCACAGCGGCTGGGTCAGCCCGTAGGCGAGGTAGTAGCCGCTGGCGGCGGCGACCGAGGCCGACAGCGAGACGCCGAGGTCGGCCGCGATGAGCACGAGCATGGGGCTGACGGCGAAGCGGTCGAAGGCGCTGACGAAGGAGGCCACGGCGAGGGCCAGGGGCGGCCGGGTGAGGCTGACGGGGGATGGCTTCATACGTCCATTTGTCCGAATAAATGATCAATTTGGCAGTAGGACCACCTTAAGTGCAGTCATGTCTGGCGAGGTCAGTAGGCTCTGACGGTTGACGCGCATTCCCCAGAGGAGCCCTGTGACCTCCTACGACGACGCACTCCCGGGCGACCGGCGCCTGCCGGGCAACCCGCTGCGCGGCGCCGCGGACTCGATCCCGCCCTCCGGGCTCGTCCTGCTGGCCATCTTCTCGGTGCAGCTCGGCGCCGGCTTCGCCAAGGAGCTGTTCGCGGCGCTGCCGCCGAGCGCCGTGGTGTTCCTGCGCATCGCGACCGGAGCCCTCGTCATGGGAGTCGTCGTCCGGCCCCGGCTGCGGGGCCTGGCCAGGGGCGACTGGGCGGTGGGGATCGGCTTCGGCGTGACGCTCGCCCTGATGAACCTGACCTTCTACGAGGCCCTGTCGCGGCTGCCGATGGGCATCGCGGTGGCGATCGAGTTCCTCGGGCCGCTGGGCGTGGCGGTGGCGGCCTCGCGGCGCCGCCTCGACCTGCTGTGGGTGGCGCTGGCGGCGGCGGGCGTGGTGATGCTCGCCCCGTGGACGGAGTCGGCCTCGGTGAGCTGGGCCGGCATCGGGTTCGCGCTGCTGGCGGGCGGCTGCTGGGCCGCGTACATCCTGCTCTCGTCCGCCGCCGGGCAGCGCTTCCCGGGGACGAGCGGGCTGGCGTTCGCGATGATCGTCTCGGCCGTGGTGATCGCGCCGGTCGGCGCCACCACCGGCGGGGCCGACCTGCTGCAGCCGGAGCTGGTGCTCATCGGGCTGGGCGTGGGGCTGCTGTCGTCGGTGATCCCGTACTCGCTGGAGCTGCAGGCGCTGCGGCGCATGCCCAAGCAGGTCTTCGGCATCCTGATGAGCCTGGAGCCGGCGGTGGCGGCGCTGATCGGCCTGCTGGTGCTGAGCGAGGTGCTGCACGTGCAGCAGTGGGCGGCGGTCCTGTGCATCGTGGCCGCCAGCCTGGGCTCGACCCGCACGTCGCGGCGCGCGTAGCTCCCGGAGCCGCCGCGCGCCCGTTGGGATGGGGTCTCGGGCGCGCGGCGGAGGGCTCGGCTCGGTGGGCGGGGTTGTGCCGAGCCCTGCGACGGTCAGCGGAATGCGGGTGTCCGCGTGACCAGGCACGAAGCCACCACCTCGAAAAGGGGTGACCGGACGGCGGGACCGCCGGCGCTCTCGCGCGGCGTCACTCGGCCGTTCCGCATCGAGATTACCGCCATCGGGGAGCGGACGATCCCCGAATATCGGAACTTTTCCTCAGTGTTCAGCCCAGATGCCGCGGACGTGTCCGATGTGCTCGGTCATGATCCGCCCGACGGCCTCGGCGTCGCCCTCCTTGAGCGCGTCGAGCAGGGCGAGGTGCTCGCGGGCTGAGTCGGTCAGCGTGCCGCGCTCGGACAGCTGCGACAGGCCGTAGAGGCGGGCCCGGTTGCGCAGGTCGCGCACCACCTCGACCAGGTGGGCGTTGCCGGACAACGCCAGCAGCTCGACGTGGAAGCGCAGGTCGGCGTCGACGTACGCGAGCAGGTCGCCGCGCTCGCCGGCCGAGACGATCTCCTCGGCGATGGGACGCAGGCGTTCGAACTCCTCGGCCCGCGCGCGGTCGGCGAGCCTGGCGACGGTGGGCACCTCGATGAGCTGGCGGATCTCGGTGAGCTCGTCGAGGTCGCGGTCGGACAGCTCGGTGACCCGGAAGCCCTTGTTGCGCACGGCCTCGACCAGGCCCTCCTTGGCCAGGTCGAGCATGGCCTCGCGGACGGGCGTGGCCGAGACCCCGAACTGGGCGGCCAGCACGGGAGCGGAGTAGACCACCCCGGGCCGCATCTCCCCGGTGATCAGCGCGGCGCGCAGCGCGTGCGCGACCTGCTCGCGCAGGCTCCGCCGCTCCCCCACCATCGGCAGGTCGAGCCGGTCGTCGGCAGCCATCCGCCCATCCCTTCTACGTCCACGCCTCGTAAGCGGCAGCCGCGACCACGAGGTCCTCCCATGCCATGCCCGTGCTCTTGAACACGCGCGGCCCCGGACCGGCGACCACCCTTCCGGCGATCAGATCGGCGAGGTCTCCGGCGAGATGACGGGAGGTGATCGTACCCCGGCGGATCGCGACGATGACGTCTCCGGCCTCCTCCAGGGCGGCCGTCCTCGCCTCGACGACCACCGTGGCGCGGGCGACGAGGTCGTCGTCGAGCTCGCGGGCGTCGGGCTCGTGCGAGCCGACGGCGACGACGGTGGCGCCGTCGCGGGCGAGCTTACCGGGGAAGAGCGGCTCCCTGGCCGTGGTGCAGCAGGCGATCAGGTCCGCCCCCGCCACCGCCTCCGCGACGGGGTCCTGCGCGGCGTTCGTGTGCCCGCGCGCGGTCAATCCCAGGTCTCGGCAGCGGGCGGCGAGGGCCTCGGCGCGGTCCGGGTCGCGGCCGACGACGGTCACGTCCTCGACCGGCCGCACCGCGCGCAGGGCCAGCACGTGCCCCCACGCCTGCGGGCCGCTGCCGAACACGACCAGCCGCCGCGCGTCCGGCTCGGCCAGGTGCCGGACGGCGAGCGCGGAGACGGCGGGCGTGCGCAGGGAGGTGAGCGCGATGCCGTCGAGCACGGCCAGCGGGGCCAGGCTCGCGCCGTCGAACAGCAGGTACGTCCCCTGGATCCGGGGCAGGCCGCGCCCGGGGTTGGCGGGGGCGATGGTGACGGCCTTGACGCCCGCGTACCGGCCCGTGGCGGCGGGCATGAGCAGGAGCTGCCCGCCGGGCACGTCCACGATCGGCCGCTGCGGCGTGGCCTCGGGGTCGAGGCCGGTGCGCAGGGCGTCCTCCAGGACGTCCACGGCCCGCTCCATCGGCAGCAGCCGCTCCACGGTGGCGGCGTCGAGATACGGCAGCGCGCTCATCGCAGGGTGAACCCCGTCCCGATCGGGTCGTCGGGGTCGAGTTCGAAGGCGTGCCGCCCGGTGCGGTACGCCATGCCCTCGATCTCCGGGACGACCCCGTCCCCGGTGACCTCGGCAACCCGCGCGCGGAACTCGCTGCCCACGATGCTCGTGTGGACCAGCGGCCGGCGCAGCCCTTCGTCGTGCAGCAGCGCGAGCCGGGCGGCGGTGCCCGACCCGCAGGGCGAGCGGTCCACCTCGCCGTCGGCGAAGACCGTGACGTTGCGCTGGCGCGCCGCGTCGCCCGCGTCGGGCAGCTCGTCGTAGAAGATCACGCCGTAGACGCCGGACAGCCGGTCGTCGGCGGGATGCCGGGAGGCCGGGTGGCCGGCCAGGTCGGACTTGATGCGGCGGGCGTGCCCGATGAGCTCGGTCAGGTGCCGGGGCTCCACGGACAGCCCCAGCTCCGCGGCCGGCACGGAGGCGTAGATGGCGCCCCCGTAGGCGAGGTCGGCCTTGACGCCGCCGGCCGGCACGCCGCGGGCGATGACGTACGACCGGACGCTGACGAAGGTCACCCCGCGCACCTTGCCGCCGGCGCAGCGCACGCGGGCCGTGACGCGGCCGGACGGCACGTCGATCGGCACGTCCGTCTCCCCGTCGGGATCGGCCTCGACCAGCCCCTCGTGCACGGCGTACGCGCCCAGCGCGATGGTGCCGTGCCCGCAGGCCGTGGAGAAGCCGTCCTTGTGCCAGAACAGCGCCCCGAAGCGGGCCCCGGGGTCGTCCGGCGGGACGAGGAAGCAGCCGTACATGTCGGCGTGGCCGCGCGGCTCGTGGCAGAGCAGCCGCCGCACGTCGTCGAGGCCCTCCATGGCGGCGCCGCGGCGGGAGAGCACGTCGGTGCCGGGGATCTCGGGCACCCCGCCGGTGACGATCCGGAACGGCTCGCCACCGGTGTGGTAGTCGACGGTGGTGATCACGGCACCGGCCGCGCCGGCGCCGTGATCGTGATGCGTCTTCCGGTTCACAGCTCGAACCCCGCCGGGAACGGGTCGCGGGGGTCGAGGAAGTACTGGGCGGTGCCGGTGATCCAGGCCCGGCCGGTGATCGACGGCACGACGGCGGTGCCGCCGCCCACGGTCGTCTCCTCCAGCAGCCGGCCGATGAACCGGGTGCCGATGAACGACTCGTTGACGAAGTCGCGCCCGAGCGGCAGCTCGCCGCGGGCGTGCAGCTGCGCCATGCGGGCGCTGGTGCCGGTGCCGCACGGCGAGCGGTCGAACCAGCCGGGGTGGATGGCCATGGCGTGCCGCGAACGGTGGGCGTCGGAGCCGGGGGCGGTGAAGTACACGTGGTGGCAGCCGCGGATGCGGTCGTCCTCACGGTGCACGGGCTCGTCGGCGGCGTTGATCGCCTCCATGGTGGCCAGGCCGGCCGCGATGATCTCGTTCTTGGCCTTGCGGTCGAACGGCAGGCCGTAGCGGTCGAGGTCGACGATGGCGTAGAAGTTGCCGCCGTAGGCCAGGTCGTACGGGATCTCGCCGAAGCCGGGCACCTTCACGGTGGCGTCCAGCCGGTCGCAGTAGGAGGGCACGTTGCGCAGCGTCACCGCCATCGCCTGGCCGTCCTCGACGGCCACGTCGACCTCCACCAGCCCGGCCGGCACCTCCAGGCGCACGGTCGTGACCGGCTCGACGACCTCCACCATGCCGGTCTCGACCAGCACGGTGGCCACGCCGATGGTGCCGTGGCCGCACATCGGCAGCAGCCCGGACACCTCGATGAACAGCACGCCGAAGTCCGCGTCGGGCCGGGTGGGCGGCTGCAGGATGGCGCCGCTCATGGCGGAGTGGCCGCGCGGCTCGGTCATCAGCAGGGTGCGGATGTGGTCGAGGTGGTCGCGGAAGTACACCCGGCGCTCGGCCATGCTCGCGCCGGGGATCACCCCGATGCCGCCCGTGATGACGCGGGTCGGCATGCCCTCGGTGTGGGAGTCGACCGCGTGGAAGACCCGTTTGGTCCTCATCTGAGGCCCTCCGCGAGCGCCTTCTCGGTGGCCGCGCGGATGACGGTGGCCTGCTCGTCGGTCAGCGGCTGCCGCGGCTGCCGGCAGGGCCCGCCGTGGCGGCCGGCGATGTCCATGGACAGCTTGATCGCCTGGACGAACTCCGTCTTGGAGTCCCAGCGCAGCAGCGGGTGCAGGGTGCGGTAGAGCGGCAGCGCGGTCTCCAGGTCGCGGGCGACCGCGGCGCGGTAGAGGGCGACGTTGGAGGCGGGCAGCGCGTTCGGGTAGCCGGCGATCCAGCCGACCGCGCCGGCCACGGCCAGCTCCAGCAGCACGTCGTCGGAGCCGACCAGCAGGTCGAGGCCGGGCGCGAGCTCGGCCAGCTCGTACGCGCGCCGCACGTCGCCGCTGAACTCCTTGACCGCCACGATCAGCCCCTCCTCGTGCAGCTTGGCCAGCAGCGCGGGGGTCAGGTCGACCTTGGTGTCGTAGGGGTTGTTGTAGGCCACGATCGGCACGCCGGCCTTGGCCACCTCGCGGTAGTGGGCGATGACCGCCCGCTCGTCGGCCCGGTAGGCGTTGGGCGGCAGCAGCAGCACCGAGCCGCAGCCGGCCTCGCCGGCCTGCTCGGCCCAGCGGCGCGACTCGGCGGCGCCGTACGCTCCGACGCCGGCCATCACGTTGCGCCCGCCGACGGCCGCGACGGCGGTCTCGATGACCTTCGCGCGCTCCTCGGAGGTGAGCGTCTGGTACTCGCCCAGCGAGCCGTTGGGCACGATGCCGTCGCAGCCGTTCTCGACCAGCCAGCGGCAGTGCTCGGCGTAGGCGTCGAAGTCGGCCGACAGGTCCTCGCGCAGGGGCAGCGCCGTGGCGACCATGACGCCCTGCCAGGGCTTGCTGCGGTGTTCCATCAGGGAGTCCTCCATGTCAGTGGGCATGTCAGTGAGCGGGCATGTCAGTGGGCTGGATCTTCGGGGGCGGTCTCGGCGGGGGCGGCCTCGGCGAGGGC
>NZ_POUD01000140.1 GCF_003236395.1 Nonomuraea aridisoli
CGTCTGGGCAGGGCGCCCGCGGACGCCTCGGGTTCGGCGGTCTTCCGGTTCGTTCCCGTACGCCGTTCCGCGGGCGGCGGGCGGGGCGGATCGGGCGGCTCCAGCAGGCCCGCCGCGGCGAGCCGCCGGACGGCCAGCAGCACCGGGTAACAGGGCCGGCCGATCTGCTTGGCCAGCTCCATCGGCGTCGCCTTGCCGTCGGCGCGGACGACGACCTCCCACTGGATCCGGCTCAGCGTCACGCCGTGACCGGGCAGCCGGGGCGCCGGGCGTACGGGCAGGGTGTCCACGTCCGCGGACGGCCAGGTCTGGGCCAGCTGCGCCCGCCGTCGCGCGCACTCCCGCACCAGCCCGGCCACGTCGAAGAACCACTGCCCGCCGAGCCAGTGCCGTTCCCCAGGCCGGAACTTCGGCCGCGACCCGGTGACCGGCAGCAGGAAGAAGGCGGCGTCCAGCACCACCGAGAGCACCGCGTACTGCAGCTCGCCCGCCGTGACGGGCCCTTCGGCGAGCAGCCGCTCGCAGCCGCCCTCGGCCTGCAGGGCGCGCAGCTTCGTCTCGCTCATCAGGCAGCGCGCCGCGAGCAGCCGCTCGACTCCCGGCGTCTGGGCGCACTCCATGTACGTGACGCGCCCGTCGGCCAGGTAGACGGTGCCGTTCCTGCCGATCCGCAGCGCGCCCGTGGAGCGCTCGCGCGCGAGCGAGGCGAGGAGTGTGTCGAGCTGCGTCATGGCTCACGTCGTCAGGCGGCTGGAGATGGACTGCAGCCGGTGCCGCGCCAGCGCGATGTTCGATCGATCCAGGTCGAGGCGTACGTACAGGACGAGCGGGCCTTCGAAGACGGTCTCCATCAGCCGCAGCAGGTGGTGGCCCTTGTCCGTGGTGACCAGCATGTCGTCGATGCGTACGACGTCGCCCGGGCAGGTGCGCGCCAGGCCGTCGGTCGTGGCGCGCAGGGCCTCGGTCAGGGCGGCGGCGGAGCGGTCGGCGTCCACGCCCGACGCGTTGCTGAACGCCACCGCCATGCCACTGGTGTGGTCCACCAGCATGGCGTCCAGCGCCCCCGGTATGGCCATGACCTCTGCCAGGCAGCTGTCGATGCCGAGCATGTCTCCTCCCCTCTCCCGTACGGAACGGGGACAGCGTAGAGGGAGGAAAATGCGCCTGATGTGGCCAGAAACCCTGGCGTTAATCTTTTATACGGCTAAGGCGTAGAAAAACACCTCTGCTATGGATAAGTGTGCGATATACGAAAAGGGTTCACTTATGGGCCGGGCGGGTCACTCGGACGCGTCGTTCGGCAGTAACGCCCGCTCGTCGGGCTTGTGGACCAGCACGTTCTCCACGTACGACCGCACCGCCGCGGCCAGGCCCACGTCGCCGCCCGCCTCCTCCGACAGGTACCAGCGGTGGTCGAGGATCTCGTGGAAGAGCTGCGCCGGGTCGAGCTTGCCGCGCAGCTCGGCCGGGATGGCCTCGACCGTCGGCTGGAACACCTCCGCCAGCCACCGGTGCGCCACGACGGCCTCGTCCTCGTGCCGCAGCCCCTTGGCCACCCGGAACCCGTCGAGGTCGTTGAGCATCCGCCGCGCCTGGTTCTCCTCGGCGTCGAGCCCGGTCAGCCGCAGCAGCCGCCGCTGGTGGTGGCCGGCGTCGACGACCTTGGGCCGGACGATGAGCCGACCGGTGCCGACCTTGCGCCGCACCATCATCTCGGCCACGTCGAAGCCGAGCACGTTGAGCCGCCTGATGCGCTGCTCGACGCGGTGCCAGTCGACCTCGTCGATGATCTCGCTCTCGTTGATCTCGCTCCACAGGCGGTGGTAGCGGGCGACGGCGTCCTCGGCGGTCTCCAGGGGGTCGATCGACGGGTGCAGCAGCCCGCCGGCCTCCAGGTCGAGCAGTTCGCCGAACAGGTTCGTCTGCGCGGCGTCGATGTCCGCCAGCCGCTGGCCCTCGCTGATCATCGGGTGCATCTCGCCGGTCTCGGCGTCCACCAGGTACGCCGCGAACGCCCCCGCGTCCCTGCGGAAGAGCGTGTTCGACAACGAGCAGTCGCCCCAGTAGAAGCCGTTCAGGTGCAGCCGTACAAGCAGCACGGCCAGGGCGTCCAGCAGGCGGGTGAGGGTGTCGGGGCGCAGGGTGCCCGACATGACCGCGCGGTAGGGGAGCGAGAACTGCAGGTGCCGGGTGACCAGGGCCGCGTCCAGCCCGCCCTCGCGGCCGGTGACGTACGCGACCGGTTCCACGGCGGGGGCGTCCAGCCGGGCCAGGTCCCACAGGAGCTGGTACTCGCGCTTGGCGTACCGCTCGCTGATCTCCTTGATCGCGTAGACCTTGCCGGACAGCCGGGCGAAGCGCACCACGTGGCGCGAGATGCCGCGTGGCAGATCGACGAGGTGGTGCTCGGGCCAGTCCGCCAACGGGACGTCCCAGGGGAGCCGGATCAGGTCAGGATCGCCTAGCGCGCCGGTGATCTGCAGGGGCATTTCATCAGGATATGGTGCATCGGTGGACGAGTTTCTCAAGTGGTACTTTTCCGACCGCCCCGTTGCCGCGAGCTCCCTGGGCGCCGAGGGCTACGATCACACGCTCGGCGACTTCTCCGCCTCCGCCTGGGCGAACCGCGAACGCGAAGAGACCCGCTGGCTCGAACGACTGTCGGCGCTGGACGCCCCCACCCTCGACGACGCGATCGACAGAGACCTCGTCCTGTCGCAGCTGCGCGGCTCGATCGCGCTCGCGGCGTGGCCCGAGTGGCGCCGCGACCCGAGCGTCTACCTCGGGCCGATCTTCAACTCGATGTACGCGCCGTTCCAGCGCCGCCTGAAGCCCGAGCCCGAGCTGGTGGAGTCGGCGATCCTGCGGCTGGCCGAGGTGCCCGGCGTGCTCGCCGCCTGCCGCGCCAACCTCGACCCCGACCTGGCCGCGCCGCTGCTGGTCAAGCGGGGTCTCGGCCAGGCCCGCACCGGCCGCAACTTCCTGACCCGCACGATCCCGTCCATGGTCGGCGACGAGGGCCTGCGGGCGCGGCTCGCCGAGGCCGCCGAGCCGGCCGCGCGGGCGTTCGACGAGCTGGTGACGTTCCTCGAGGGCTTCGAGTGCGGCGGCACATGGCGCATGGGCGAGCAGCTCTACTCCACCCTGCTGCGCGAGCGCGAGATGCTCGGCTACGGCGCCGCCGAGCTGCACGAGAAGGGCAAGGCCGCCTGGGCCGAGCTGGACGCGCGCATGCGCGAGGTGGCGATCAAGGTCAACGGCACCGAGGACTGGCGGGCGGCCATGGAGTCGCTCATGGACGACCACCCGCCGACCCTGGAGGCCATGCGGGAGGAGTACGACGCCGAGACCCAGCGCGCCCGCGCGTTCGTCCGCGAGCGGGACCTGGTCACGTTCGCCGACGGCGAGGAGTGCCACGTGCTGCCCTCGGCCGAGTACACCCGCCCGGTCCTGTCGGTCGCCCACTACCTGTCGCCGCCGCCGCTCAGCGCCTCGCGCACGGGCGTCTTCTTCGTCCCCTACACCCCCGACGACTTCACCCCCGAGCAGGTACGCCAGCGCCTGCGCACCAACTCGCGAGCCCAGATGCCCTCGATCAGCGTGCACGAGGCCTACCCCGGCCACCACTGGCACCTGTCGTACATGGCGGGCAACCCGCGCACCGTCCGGAAGGTCTTCAGGACGCCCTACTTCACCGAGGGCTGGGCCCTGTACGTCGAGAAGTTGCTGCACGAGCAGGGCTACTTCGACACCCCGGCCACCGAGCTGGCCCACCTCGACTGCCGGATCTTCCGCGCCGCCCGCATCGTCGTGGACACCGCCCTGCACTGCGAGGACATGCCGATCGAGGAGGCCGAGACGTTCATGGCCACCAAGGCGTCGTTGTCGCCGGGCACCGCGCAGGGCGAGGTCAACCGCTACTGCGCCTGGCCCACGCAGGCGCCGTCGTACCTCACGGGCGCCATCGAGATCGACCGCATCCGGCAGTCGTTCCAGGGGTCGCTGAAGGAGTTCCACGACCGGATCGCCGGGTCGGGCGGGCTGCCGCTCGGGCTGGCCGAGAAGGCCGCCCTCGGGTCATAGGCGGGGGAAGTCCGGCGGGTTCAGCGCCCGCTCGGCGACGGCGGCGAGCTGCTCCGGGGTCAGGATCGCCGGCTCGCCCACGCCGAGCCCCCGGACGTAGACCTCGCACAACCACTCCAGCAGGCGGGTGGCCTCGAACGCCTCCTCCAGGGTCGCGCCGACGGTCACCCCGCCGTGGTTGGCCATCAGCGCGGCCCGCCGGCCCTCCAGCGCGGCCCGCACGTTCGCGGCCAGCTCCGGAGTCCCGTACGTGGCGTACTCGGCGACCTTGACGACGCCGTCCATGCCGCCCAGCAGCAGCGCGTTGTAGTGCACGGGCGGCAGCTCGGTCATCGTCGTGGCCACGACCGTCCCGAACACCGCGTGGGTGTGCACGACCGCCCCCGCGCCGGTGGCCTCGTAGATCGCCAGGTGCATGGGGGTCTCGCTGGAGGGACGCAGGTCGCCCGCGACGAGCCGGCCCGCCAGGTCCACGATCGGGCACATCTCGGGCGTCAGCCGGTCGAGCGCGGCCCCCGACGGCGTCACCGCGATCCGGTCGCCGTCGCGCACGCTGAGGTTGCCCGAGGTGCCGATGACCAGGCCGAGCTCGACGGCGCGGCGTCCGTACTCGCACAACTGCTCGCGCAGGCTCATGCGGTGGAATGTAACACCCGCGAACCGGTCATTGATCTTTGCTGTTGACTTTTCATCCGGGCATCTGTCTCTTTGTCCTATGACCGTCGTCACCGTCGGCGTGCACATCGTCGACATCCTCGCCCGGCCCGTCTCGTACATCCCCGAGGGCCAGGACACCGTGCTGGTCGACGAGATCCGCATCACCGCCGCGGGCGCCGCCGCCGGGACGGCCGTCGACCTGGTCAAGCTGGGCAACGACGTGGTCACCATGGGCGCGGTCGGCGACGACGAGCTGGGCGACTTCCTGCTGGCGCTGCTCGCCAGGCGCGGCGTGGACGCCTCCCGGCTGGTCCGCAGGGCGGGCGAGCAGACGGCCGCGTCGATCCTGCCCATCCGGCGCGACGGCGGGCGGCCCAGCTTCCACGTGCCCGGCGCGAACCTCTCGCTGGCGTACGCCGACCTCGACGCCGGCGTGCTGCGCGCCGCCCGCGCGGTGCACCTGGGCGGCATGGACGTCACCTTCGGCCTGGGCGACCCGGCGTTCTTCGAGCTCCTCGACGAGTTACGGGCGTCCGGCACGATCGTCACGATGGACCTGCTGTCGGAGATGCCCGACCTGCTGGCCGTGGCCAGGGCGTTCCTCCCGCACGTCGACTACGTGCTGCCGAACGAGGCGCAGGCCCTGCTCATGACCGGCGCCACCGGCACGGCCGAGGCCGCGCGCGCCCTGCTGGCCGAGGGGCCGCGCGGCGTGCTCGTCACCCTCGGCGAGGCCGGCAGCCTCGTCGTGACCGGCGACACCACCGAGCGGGTGCCCGCCATCAAGACCGAGGTCACCGACACCACCGGCTGCGGCGACGCGTACTGCGCCGGGTTCCTCACCGGGCTCCTGCACGGGCAGGACGTGCCGGTCGCCGCCCGCTGGGGCACGGCCGCCGCCGCCCGCGTCGCGACCGGCCTCGGCTCCGACGCCGGGCTCACCGATCTCGCCTCCACCCTCAGCCTCCTCTGAAGGACCCCCATGAACGACGCTGACCTGCGCCGCCGCGCCTCGAAGGTCGTCCCCGGCGGCATGTACGGCCACCTCAACGCCGCCCTCTTCGCCCCCGGCTACCCGCAGTTCTTCGCCCGCGGCGAAGGCTGCCGGCAGTGGGACGTGGACGGCCGCGAGTACATCGACTTCATGTGCAGCTGGGGCCCCGTCGTGCTCGGGCACCGGCACCCGCGCGTGGAGGAGGCCGCCGCCCGCCAGGCCGCGCTCGGCGACTGCCTCAACGGCCCGGGGGCGATCATGGTGGAGCTGGCCGAGTTGCTGGTGGACACCGTGCCGAGCGCCGACTGGGCGATGTTCTCCAAGAACGGCACCGACGCCACCACCCAGGCCCTCATGGTCGCCAGGGCCGCCACCGGGCGCACCAAGGTGCTGCGGGCGCACGGGGCCTACCACGGGGCCGACCCGTGGTGCACGCCCTCCCCGTCCGGCACGACGCCGAACGAGCGGGCCGACCTGGTGGAGTTCGACTACAACTCGCTGGAGTCGCTGGAGGCCGCGGCGGCGACCGTGGAGGGCGACGTGGCGGCGATCATCGTCACGCCGTTCAAGCACGACTCGTTCGAGGACCAGGAGCTGGTGGAGCCCGCGTTCGCGCGCGGCGCGCGGGCACTGGCCGACCGTCTCGGGGCGGCGCTGGTGATCGACGACGTGCGTGCCGGGTTCCGCGTCGACCTGCGCGGGTCGTGGGAGCCGTACGGCGTGCGGCCCGACCTGACGGCCTGGTCGAAGGCGATGGCGAACGGCTACCCGATCGCCGCCGTCACGGGCGCCGACGCGCTGCGCGGAGCCGCCCAGACGTTGTACTCGACGGGGTCGTTCTGGTTCTCGGCGGTGGCGATGGCCGCGGCCAAGGCCACCATCGAGACCCTGCGCGACACCGACGGCATCGCGGGCATGCACCGCACCGGCGCCCAGCTCCGCGAGGGCCTGTACGCCCAGGCCAAGGCGCACGGCTTCGTCGTCAACCAGACGGGTCCGGTGACGGTCCCCTGGCTCAGCTTCGACGGCGACGCCGACCTGTCGGTGGCGATGCACTGGAGCGACGCCTGCCTGCGGCACGGCGTCTACGTCCACCCGTGGCACAACTGGTTCATGTCGGCCGCCCACACCGAGGAGGACGTGGCCAAGGCCCTGGAGGGCACCGACCAGGCCTTCGCCGAGACCCGCGCCCACTTCGCCTGACCGCACGCCGGCCGTCCGCCCGTCCCCCTCAGCCCCACTTGGGACGCCCGCCCTCACAGTCGTGAGGGAGCGGGGTCAGGACGCCGCGGCGTCCGTGACGGGGTAGCGGCCGGCCTCGTCCTGGGTCGCGAGGACGCGGGCGGTGGCCGGGAACAGCGGCTCAGGGAGATCGTCCGGTGCGAACCAGCGCCACGACCGGAACACGTGCGGCTCCGTCACCACCGGGGCCGTCGCGCCCGCGGCCACGCGCACCGCCGCCGTCACCCGCACCGCGCCCCCGGGGTGGTCCAGCACCACGGCCGTCACCCGGGGCGTCCCGCCGTCGCGCACGCCCGTCTCCTCCGCCAGCTCCCGGACGGCCGCCGCCTCGAACGTCTCCCCGGGCTCGACCGCCCCGCCCGGCAGGCACCACGACGGCTCCTCCCCGGCCTTGATCCGCTCACCCAGCAGGATCCGCCCGTCCGCCCCTTCGAGCACCACGCCCACTCCGATGACGCCCATCACCAAACGCTCCCTCCGCGACCCGTAATGCTCCCGACATTACGGACATGGGGTAAGCGTCGCATCGGATTAAGGAGCCCACGTGGGAGTCGACCTCGAAAGCCGGTTCGAGGAGATCTACGCCTCCTTGGAGTCGATCATGCGGGAGGGGCGCGAGCCCGTGCGGCGGCGGCAGCGGACACGGTTACCACGTCAGCCCTGAGCACGTCGGGGACGACTGGATCGTCGAGAACGTGAACAGGACCGCCTCCGACGCCGTCACGATCGACGTCCTCGCGCCCGGCGACGTCCCCGCCGACTCCCTGCCCGGATCAGCCCCCCACTCCGCCCGGAGTGGTGGAAGGACTGACCGTCACGACCGCTTCCGCGACTCGGCGGCGGCCCAGGAGAAGACGCCCTTCGCCATGAGCGACAGCTCGCCGGCCGCGCGGGCGGAGAAGACCTCGGCGCGTACGCGGTGCACGCCCGGGTCGTCGGGGGCCGCCAGGGCGGCCATCTCCGCCAGGTGGCCGGCCAGGCGTTCGTCGCCGTCGGACAGGGCCTTCAGCGCCGCGTCCGCGAGGGCCGCCGCGCCGCCCGCGAGCTCGGCCACCGATCTCGCCACCACGGCGTCGGGCGCGGGCTTGAGGGTGGCCGGGTTCCCGTCGTACCAGCCGCCGTAAAGGCGCCACAGATTCCGTACGACGAACTCGGGCTCGTCGTATCGGGCCCGCAGATAGGGGCGGTCGGCAAGGTGGGCGGGGGGCTGCACCGAATGGACGATCTCGTCGAGCCGCGCGCCCGCGTTGAGCAGCTCCAGCGTCTGCGTGACCAGCGAGTCCAGCCATTCCGCGGTCTCCAGCAGGGCCTGCCGGACGCGGTCGCGGCCGAAGATCGGGGCGCCGTGGCTGGGCAGCATGATCTCGGCGTCCATGGCGGCCATCCGCCGCAGCGCGTGCACCCACTCCCGCGGATAACGCTGCACCTTCTGCGGGTTCCCGCAGTTGGGCGTCACCCAGATGAACAGGTCACCGGGCAGCAGCAGCCTGTGCTCGCGCACGTAGCCGATGGTCGCGTCGTCGGTCTCGCCCTTGGCGTGCAGCAGGTCGAACGTCAGCCCGCCGCGCCGCACGGTGAGCGCGTCGGTGTAGGTGACGTCGGGGTGGCGGTAGGAGGACGGCCAGCGCAGGTTCGGGGCCTGGAACTGCCGCTGGTTGATCACTGCGTTGTAGCCATTGGTCAGCAAATATCGCTCGAAGCGGTCCACGACCGCTTTATGGGCATAAATCGTGGCTCGCGGCCCCGACGCCTCGAACGGCCCCGTCCCGAAGACGTGGTCGATGTGCCCGTGCGAGTAGAACGCCGTCGTCAGCGGCGCCCGCGTCCAGGCCCGTACGTCCTCGTGCAGCTGCGCGGCCGAGAACGGGCTGCTGGTGTCGAACAGCACCAGTTCGCCTTCGGTCTCGAAAGTGATGACATTTCCGAATCCGGGCCACCAGCCCACGCCGTCCGCGATCGTGTGGACGCCCTTGCCGCTCGTGCCGGCGTCCACGATGCTGTCGTCCGATTCGCCGCGCCACACGCGGTCCGCGTACTCGACTATCATGCACCCCACTCTCCTTCCAGAACATCGTTCTACGCAAGGGATCACGGCACGGTCACGTCTGGAGCGCCACCCCTTGACGGGTGCGGGCGGCGTTCGTACGTTGCGGGAAACGTTTAGGAAACTTTCCTAATTCGGGAGCCGCCATGACCCATCCGGGCGAGATCACCCGGCGCGGGCTGCTGCGCCGCATCGGCATGACCGCGTTCGTCGCCGGGCCCGGAGCGGGCCTGCTGAGCGCCTGCGCCACCGCGGGCACGGGCGGCGAACCCGCCCCCGCCCCCTCGATCACGGCCTCCGCCGACGCGCGCAACCCGTTCGGCGTCGATGCGAAAAAGCCCCTGGAGGTGGTCATCTTCAGCGGCGGGTACGGCGACGCCTACGCCAGGGAGCTGCACCAGGAGCTCTACAAGAAGGCGTTCCCCGGCGTCACGATCGAGCACAACGCCACCCAGCAGATCGGCACCCAGCTCCGCCCGCGCTTCGTGGCCGGCGACGTGCCCGACGTGCTCAACAACTCCGGGCCCGAGTCGATGGACCTGGCCGCGCTGGCCGCCGAGGGCCATCTGGCCGACCTGGCCCCGTTGTTCGACGCGCCCTCGATCGACGACCCCGCCAAGCGGGTGCGCGACACCATCACGCCCGCCGTGATCGACAACGCCAAGATCGACGGCAAGGACCTCGTCCTGAACTACACCGTGTCGCACCGGGCGCTCTGGTACAACGCCGCGCTCTTCGCCTCGATGGGCTGGGCGGTGCCGACGACCTGGGCGGAGTTCACGGCGCTGGGGGAGCAGGCGAAGAAGGAGGGCATCGCCCTCTTCGCCTATCCCGGGCAGAAGGGCCCGTACTACCAGCTCTGGAACCTCCTCTACACCGCCGCCAAGATCGGCGGCAACCAGGTCATCATCGACATCGACAACCTGGCGGAGGGCGCCTGGAACGCCGAGCCGGTCAAGCAGGCGGTCACCGCCTGGGTGGAGATCCAGGCGAAATATGGCGAAAAATCGTACTTCGGTCTCGACCACACCCAGACCCAGGTCAAACACCTGCGCAACGAGGTGCTCTTCTACCCGGTCGGCTCCTGGATCGAGAACGAGATGGCCAAGGACAAGCCGGACGACTTCGAGTACGCCATCGCCCCCATCCCCGACGTCACCGCGGCCGACGCCATGCCGTACGGCGCCATCCAGGTCGGCGTCGGCGAGAACTTCGTGGTCGGCGCCAAGGGCGAGAACCCCCAGGGCGGCCTGGAGTACCTGCGGATCATGCTCTCCAAGGAGGGCGCGCGCGGCTTCACCGAGCGGACGAAGAACCTCACGGTCGTCAACGGCGCCGCCGAGGGCCTCGACCTGCCCGCCGGCCTGATGAGCGCGGCCAGGGCCCAGGACAGCGCGGGCGCGAACATCATCACCGAGGCCCGGTTCGAAGGCTGGTACAAGGAGCTCTTCGACTACGGCACCGCGCAGACCAACGCGGTCATGGCCGGACGCATCACCCCGGAACGCTTCTGCGCCGACCTCCAGGAGAAGGCCGACGCCATCAAGGACGACGCGTCGGTCCCCAAGCAGACGCGGAGCCGGTAGCCCATGCGGCGGTGGCGCACGTACGGGTTCGTGGCGGCGTTCCTGGCCGTCCCCCTCGTGCTGTACACGGTCTTCGTCATCAGCCCGTACGTCCAGGCGTTCCAGCTCTCCCTGACCAGCTGGAACGGCTACAGCTCGGTCGTCGCCTACGTCGGGCTGGACAACTTCGGCCGGTTGTTCGGCGACGAGGTGTTCTGGCAGGCCCTGCGCAACCACGGGATCATGCTGCTGACGCTGCCCGTCGTCACCATCGCCATCGCGCTCTTCCTCGCCTTCCTGCTGAACCTCGGCGGCGGTCCCAGCGGCGACGGCATGCGCGGCCTGTGGGGCTCCCGGTTCTACCGGGTGGTGTTCTTCTTCCCCCAGGTGCTCGCCGTGGCCGTCGTCGGGGTGCTCTTCCAGGCCATCTACCGGCCCGACGAGGTCGGCGTGATCAACGGCGTGCTGGCCAGGCTCGGCGTCGAGCCGGTCGGCTGGCTCATCGAGCCGGGCCTCGCCCTGTGGTCCGTCATCGCGGTGATGGTCTGGCAGGGCGTCGGCTTCTACGTGGTGCTCTTCTCGGCCGGCATGGCCGCCATCCCCAAGGACTACTTCGAGGCGGCGGCCCTCGACGGGGCGGGACGTGTGCGGCTGTTCTTCTCGATCACACTGCCGCTGCTGCGCGACACCGTCCAGGTCGGCTGGATCTACCTGGGCATCGCCGCCCTCGACGGCTTCGCGCTGATCCAGGTGCTGGCGGGCGACAAGGGCGAGCCCGACGGCGCCACGACCATCCTGCCCGTCACCATCTACAACACCGCCTTCTCCTACCAGAAGGTCGGGTACGCCTCCGCGATGGGCGTGGCGCTGTTCTTCCTGACCGTGACGTTCGCCGTGCTGACCCTGCGGACGACCCGGCGTGAGAGGGTTGAGCTCTAGACATGCGTGAAAGGCCGAGGCCCGGCGTGCTGAGCGGGCTGTCCCACGTGGCGCTGGCGGTCTGGGCGCTGCTGATCATCGCACCGCTGCTGTGGACGTTCCTGGCGTCGTTCAAGAACAACACCGAGATCTTCGGCGACCCGCTGCGACTCCCGGGCGAGCTGCGGCTGGACGCCTGGGGGCGGGCCTGGGACACCGCGCACATCGGGCAGTACATGCTCAACACCGTCATCGTCGTCTTCTTCGGTACGGCCGGCACGATGGTGTTCGGCTCGATGGCGGCGTACGTGCTGGCGCGCTTCTCCTTCGCCGGCAACCGGCTGATCTACTACTACTTCGTGGCCGGGCTGGCGTTCCCCGTGTTCCTCGCGCTGGGGCCGCTGTTCTTCGTCGTGCGGCAGGTCGGCCTGCTCAACTCGCACGCCGGCCTCGTGCTCGTCTACATCGCGTACTCGCTGCCGTTCACGGTCTTCTTCCTGGCGGCGTTCTTCCGCACGCTGCCGGAGGCCGTCGCCGAGGCCGCCATGATCGACGGCGCCTCCCACACCAGGACGTTCGTCCAGATCATGGTGCCCATGGCCAGACCGGGCCTGGTCAGCATCACGATCTTCAACGTGCTCGGCCAGTGGAACCAGTACCTGCTGCCGCTGGTGCTGCTGGCCGGCGACCCCGACAAATGGGTGCTCACCCAGGGCATCGCCCGCATCTCGACGCTGGCCGGCTACGAGGCCGACTGGCCCGCGTTGTTCGCCGCGCTGTCCATCACGATCCTGCCGGTGATGGTCGTCTACATCGTCTTCCAGCGGCAGATCCAGTCCGGGCTCAGCTCGGGCGCGCTGAAGTAACGTGGGCCGCATGGACGTCGAAAGCAGACTCAGCGACCTGCCCGCCTGGCGGCGCGAGGGTGACGAGATCAGGCGCACGGTCGAGGCGCCCGACTTCCCGGCCGCGATCCGCATCGTCGACGAGATCGCGGTGAAGGCCGAGGAGCTCAACCATCATCCCGACATCGACATCCGCTGGCGAACGCTGCGGCTGGCGCTTACCACCCACGACCAGGGCGGCCTGACCGATCTCGACTTCACGCTCGCGGCCCTGATCGATGACATCGCGGCAAAACATGGCGCCTAGGTGGTGATAGCCCTCCGTAGCAGTCCGGTCACTGATTAGAGTGGGTGGCCTCTCGGAGCCCTCGATCCGGAGGGGGCTCGGATCATGGGGGTCATCCAATGCGCGTGCCCGCACTCCTGCTCGTCCTTCTCACCGCAGCCTGCGCGGGCCCGCCCGGCCCCGCGCAGGACGCGACGAACGCCAAGGGCGTCGCGTCGCCCGGCCAGTCACCGGGCGAGTCGCCCGGCGGCGAGCCGATCAAGCTGACCGGCGCCGGGGAGTTCACCACCGACGACACCTCGGCCATCGTCTACGACCGCAAGCTCGCCCCCGAAGGCTCCCAGGCCAGCGTCACCGTGGAGTCCTCCGGCGGCCAGACGCGCACCTCGCTGGTGGTCGAGGGCCTGCTGCCCAACCGCCGCTACGGCTCCCACCTGCACGTCAACCCCTGCGGCAAGAAGCCGGAGGCCGCCGGCCCGCATTTCCAGCACCACACGGGTCAGATCAACCCGTCCAGCGAGGTCTGGCTCGACCTCACCACCGACGCCGAGGGCGCCGGCCGCTCCACCTCGCGCAACGACTGGACGCTCACCCAGGCCAAGCTCCCGGGCTCCCTGGTGATCCACTCCGACCCGACGGTGACCTCCGGGCCGAAGGTCGGCGAAGCCGGCGCCCGCGTCGCCTGCCTCACCCTGAAGTAGCGCGCGACCTCGACCCGGTCGCCCGGGATGCCGGGCGACCCGGTCGTGCACGGGTCAGGCGTGGTGGGCCGGGACGGTGCCGAGCCGGCCCGCCTTGAAGTCCTCGAACGCCTGCACCAGCTCTTCCCGCGTGTTCATGACGAACGGCCCGTAGTGCGCCACCGGCTCGCCGATGGGCTCACCGCCCAGCACGATCACCTCGAGGGTGTCCTTGGCCGTGATCGAGATGGTCTCACCGGCCGTGGTGAGGCCCGGCCGGTTGCCGAACCCGTCGAACACCGCGAGCTGCCCGCCGGCGATCGGCCGCCGCTCGCTCCCCACCGTCCCGCGGCCGGACAGCGCGTACGCCAGGGCGTTGAAGTCCTTGCGCCACGGCATGACCAGCCGCGCCCCCGGCGAGAGGGTGGCGTGCAGCAGCGTGATCGGCGTCTGGGTGCTGCCCGGCCCGACGGTGCCCGCCAGGTCGCCGGCGATGAGCCGCACGAGCGCGCCGCCGTCGTGGCTGCTCAGCAGGGCGACGTTGGTGCTGCCGATGTCCTGGTACTTGGGCGCGATCATCTTCTTGGCGCCGGGCAGGTTCACCCAGAGCTGGATGCCGTGGAAGAGGCCGCCCTGCTGCACGAGCCACTCCGGCGGCGCCTCCTTGTGCAGGATCCCGGCGCCGGCCGTCATCCACTGGGTGTCGCCGTTCGTGATGGTGCCTCCGCCCCCGTTGGAGTCGAGATGCTCCATCACACCGTCGATCATGTACGTCACGGTCTCGAAGCCGCGGTGCGGGTGCCACGGCGTGCCCTTGGGCTCGCCGGCCGCGTAGTCGACCTCACCCATCTGGTCCATCATCACGAACGGGTCCAGGTACTCCGGCTTGATGGCGGCCAGCGCCCGGCGTACGGGGAAGCCCTCGCCCTCGAAGCCGCTCGGCGCGGTCTCGACGGCGAGCACCTTCCTCTCGGGGGCCGCTGCCACGGGCTCGGGCAGGCGGGGGAGGGTCAACGGGTTCTCGACGGTCACGGCGGGCATGTCGCGCTCCTTCCAGCGGAATCTGCCCGGCTCAACCCGATTGATAATTCAACTATTCCTTGCGGGAGATCACGAATCCGCGGCCAGCCCGAACGCGCCCTTCGCCAGCGCCAGCTGCTCCAGCGTCACCTGCTGCGGAACGGGCTTGTCATGGTCGACCGCCATCATGGTGACGACGTACGACTTCCCGGCGGCGGTGCGGGCGAGGAAGCTCAGGTCCGACAGGCCCGGCTCCGAGCCGCCCTTGAACCACACCCGCGGCCACGCCTTCTCGTCCAGGTCGAGGCCCGCGTCGTTGATCGACATGGCCTCGTGGACACGCGGGTCGCCCGACTTCACCAGCCCCGCGTAGGCGCGGCAAATCTGGGAGGGGGAGGCGAACCACTCGATGGTGTCCAGCTCGCGCGGCGCGGCCCACGGCGCGACCTGCGACACCGGCACCTTGGCCACCACGTCCTTCAGGTAGGCGCGCTGCTTGGCGTCGCCCATCGACAGGTAACGCTCGGCGTGCCGCGGGTAGCCGGCGCCCTTGAGCACGAACAGCTCCCGCGTCGTGAGCGCCGGCACGTTGCGCTTGTCGTGGGCGCCCCAGGCCCGCATCGTGCGCTCGACCGCCTTGCGGCCCACCTTGTGGATGAGCAGGTCGGTGGCGGTGTTGTCGCTGATGGAGATCATCAGCTTGGCCGCCTCCAGCACGGTCACCTTGCTGCCGTCGGGACGGTCCTGCAGCCGGCCCGACGGCAGGCTCTTGAGCTCGGGCGTGATCGTGAGCTGCGTGTCCCAGTCGAACGCGCCGGTCTTGACCGCCTTGGCCACCGCGCCGAGCACGTACAGCTTGATCATGGAGCCGAGCGGCTGCGCCTTGCCGGCGGCGACGGCGTGCACGGGCAGGCACTTGCCGTTCGCGGTCAGCTCGGCGGCCAGGAAACCGGTCCGCGGCGCGGTCTTCGCCAGCCGGTCGTCGATCTCGTCCCAGCTCGTGGGGATGGCGGGCGGCGGAAGGACGGGCTGGAAGAGCAGGCCGCTGATCAGCCCCGCGCCGTCCACGGTCATCTGGACGGTGAACGGCGTCCCGGCGGCCGTGACGCGGGCGACCAGCGCGTTCTGCTGGACCTGCAGTTGCTCCAGCCGCATGCCCGCGAACTGGACCAGCACCTCGTTGAGCTGCGCGGCCGGGACACTGGCGAGGAAGTCCGCGGCGAAGTGGGCGGTCAGCTCGCTCTCCGGCAGCGGAGCGCGGCCGACGGCGTCGAGCAGCCAGGTCAGCTGCCGGCCCACGGGCGTGTCGGGGATCTCGGGGGCGGCGACGGCGGTGTTGCCGGTTGTGTTGCCGGCAGTGTTGCCGGTCGTGTTGCCGGTCGTGGGAGTGGCATCGGCGGAGGCGGGAGCGGGGGCGCTCACGCAGGCCGACATGGTGAGCGCCACGGCGGCCGCCGCGAGGAGCCGGGTGGGCTTCGACGGACTGGACATGGGGGTCTCCCTTCGGCATCGGCACGGTGGCCGGTGTGATTGGCGATCTCCAGAAGACTCCATGGAAGGTGATCACAGCCACCCGGTGGGCCGCCGTCCGGGCGAGGAAGCCAGCCGTAAGAAATATGCGGATAACCTCATAGACGCCCTGCTCGACGCCCCTACACCATGAGGCTTTATGGGAACCAGGCTGCTGGCCGCGCTGCTCGCATTCGCCGGGGCCGGCGCCACCGTCGCCGGCTGGTTCCTGCCGAGCCCGGTGCCGGCCGCGCCCGATCAGTACGCGTCCGTGGCCGTGTGCCTGGGCTTCTCCGCGCTGGGCTGGCTGCTGGCGTCCCGGCGTCCCGAGCTTCGTTACGGCTGGTTGCTGCTGGCCGCCGGGCTGAGCTTCGGCCTGGGCACGCTCGGCGTGGGGCTGGCGGCCCAAGGCGCGCCGGCGTTCCTCACCCACCCGCTCAGCAGCATGTTCACCGTGTTCTACGGCCTGATCCTGATCTTCTTGCCACTGTTGTTCCCCGACGGGCAGGTGCCGCCGGGGCGCCGATGGCGGATCGTGGCCTGGATCTCCGGCGTCGCGATCGCGATGCACTTCGCCGGAACGCTGGGGATGATCGGATTCCCGGGCGGCGCCGCGGAGTTCTCGGCCTCCATGCTGCTCGCGGCCGTCGCGAGCGCCCTAGGGCAGTTCGTCACCTGGATCATGGCGTTGGTCGTGCTCGGAGGGCTGGTCAGCCGGTGGCGGCGCGCCGAGCGTGGCGAGCGCCCCCAGTACGCGCTCATGGTCGGAGGCTTCTGCGCGTCACTGGCCGGGATGACGGTACTGATGATCTTCGTCCTCCAGGCGCAGCAGGCACAGCTCGCCCCGACGCAGGTGCACGCGCTGGGCGCGTTCGGTGCTCTGGTCATGGTGGGGGCGCTGCCGGCCGCGATCGCGGTGGCGGTCGTGCGGCACCGGCTGCTCGACATCCGCGTCGGCGTCCGGGGATCGCGGCTGCACATGGTCTTCGACCTGCGCCCGACCGTGGACGAGGTGCTGTCCGACCTCGGCACCGCCCTGGAGGTCACCACCGAGCCGGTGGAGCAGCTCGGCCGGTTGGCCGCCGCCGTCCGTTCCGGGCTGGAGCTCACCTGGGCGGCCGTGGCGCTGCCCGACGGCACGCGTGTTGTCTCCGGCCGCGAGGAGGGCCCGGCGGTGCTGGAGATGCCGGTACGCGGCGGTCTCGGCCGCATCGAGTGCGGGCCCAAGGTCTCCGGCGCGCTGACCCGGGTGGACCGGCGCCTGCTCGAATCCCTCGCGGTGCCGGCCGGGCTCGCCATTCAGAGCGCCGGCCTGGTCGCCCGCCTGGTCAACGCCCAGGAGGCCGAACGCCGCCGCATCGAGCGCAACATCCACGACGGCGTGCAGCAGCAGCTCGTCGCCCTCATCGCCGGCCTCGAACTGGCCAGGGCCACCGGCGGGGCCGACCCCGGCATGCTGGCCGACCTGCGGGAGCAGGCCCGCCAGACGCTCACCGACCTGCGGGAGCTGGCGGCCGGCATCCACCCGTCGTCCCTCAGCCAGGGCGGCCTGGTGGACGCGGTGGAGGAACGCTGCTCCCGCCTGCCCGTCCGCACGACGGTGACCACGTCGCCGTCGCTGCGCACGAGGCGCTTCGCCGACCAGGTCGAGGGCGCGATGTACTTCACCGTGAGCGAGTCCGTCGCCAACGCGCTCAAACATGCCGAGGCGGCGCACATCGACGTGCACCTCGACCACCACGACGGCCGGTTGCAGGCCACGGTGAGCGACGACGGCAAGGGCTTCGACCCGGCGACGACCGGCCGGAGGGGGCTCGCGACCCTGTCCGACCGGCTCGACGCGCTGGGCGGCGGGCTCACGGTCTACAGCGGGACAGGAGAGGGGACACGGGTGAACGCGTGGGTGCCGGTCGATGGGTGAGCGGATCCGCACGGTGGTGGCCGACGACCACTACCTGGTGCGCGAGGGCACACGAAGGCTGCTGGAGATGTCCGGCGAGGTGACGGTGGTGAGCGCGGTGGGCGACGCCGACGAGCTGCTCGACGCCGTACGCCGCCTCGGGCCGGACGTGGTGGTGACCGACATCCGGATGCCCGGAGGGGAGTGGCGGCAGGGCTTCGAGGGCATCGACGCGGCCCACCGCATCCGCTCCGCGCATCCGAAGGTCGGGGTGGTGGTGCTGTCGCAGTTCTCCGACGCGTTGTTCGCGTTCGAACTGTTCAAGCACGGCACCGAGGGCTACGCATACCTGCTCAAGGACCGGGTGGGCGACCTCGACGAGCTGCTGGGCGCGATCAGGGCGGTGGCCTCGGGCGGCTCGGTCATCGACCCGAAGGTCGTGGAGGGCCTGCTGGCCAGGCACGACGTGCGCGGGCAGCGGGAGGCGCTGACGGCCCGCGAGCGGGACGTGCTGCGCGAGATGGCCCACGGGCTGTCGAACTCGGCCATCGCCCGCGCCCTGCACCTGTCGATCTCGTCGGTGGAGAAGAACGTCAATGCCATCTTCACCAAGCTGGGCCTGGAGAACAGCGGCGACGTGCACCGGCGCGTCGCCGCCGTCCTCGCCTATCTGGGGCCCGACGCGTCCTGACGGTTCCGGTAGGCCAGGCGGCGCAGCAGGATCTCCGCCGGGCCGCGGTGCCCGGCGCGCCGCATGACGTCGGCGATCAGCAGCGAGACCAGCCAGGTCGCCGCGCCCACGGCCGTCGCGTGCGCCAGGCCGAGGTCGTCCTCCAGCATCAGCCCGTACGGGTAGAAGACCAGGACGAACGCGACCGACTGGAAGAGGTAGAAGCTCATCGAGCGCTGTCCGAGCGCCTCCACAGCGGTCGTCAACCGGCCCCGGCCGCGGGCGGCCCGGATCGCGACCAGCGCGACGATCGCCGCCATGCCGATGCCGCCGGCGTAGCCGGTGAGCGGCTGCGCGAACGACGCCGCCCACAGCGCCGCCCCGGAGGCGTCCGTCCACCAGCCGGCCTGGATGAGACCCGCCGGGACGCTGCCGGCGACGGACAGCGCCGTGGTGATCACGGCGGCGCGGGTCAGGAAGGAGCGGTGCCTCGCGGGCTCGTCGAGGAAACCCCGCCGGCCCGCCCACATGCCGATCAGCACGCCGGGCACCACCATGAGCAGACCGACGGCCAGAGTGAACGGCCAGCCCATGAGGCGCCCGGTCAGCAACTCCCCGAAACCGGCGCCGCCCGTGGCGATGCTGCCCTTGACGAACGTCGGGATGCCCTGCGACAGCGGGAACCCCATCGCGCCGCCGACCATGAGTGTGGCGGGCACCATGACGAGGCCGGCCGTCCACAGCAGCGCCCGGTCCGAGCGCCGCAGCAGCCCCACGAGCAGGACGGCCGCCAGCCCGTACGTGGCCAGGATGTCGATCGGGACGAACAGCACGACGTGGGCGAACCCGATGGCGACCAGCCACCAGCCGCGCCGGCGCAGCAGCTTGCGGGCGCTCACCCACTGCTCGCCGCGCGCCAGCCGCCGGTTCAGCAGCTGGACCAGCGAGTAGCCGAACAGGAAGGCGAACAGCGGCCGGGCGTGGTTGTTGACGAACACCATGTGGAAGAAGGCCGCGATCTCGTTCGCCAGGCTGGGCCCGCGCTCGACGTCGGTGACGAACAGCGGGGCGTGGGCGAACGCGATGGCCAGCAGCATCAGGCCGCGAGCCAGGTCGGGGGCCAGCGCGCGTCCGGCGGACGTGCCGGGCGGGCCGGAAGCGCGGGTCGGTGCGGGGGTCGAGGTGTTCACGGTGGTCTCCTCCGAATCAGCGCGTCGGCCGAGTCGTCAGCCGGCGGCGCTTTGCGCCCCCTTGGCCGCCTCCACGGTCTGGCGCAGCGCCGTGGTGATCGGCTCGACGGGCAGGGACAGGTGGTGGATGCGGTCCTTGCGCAGCTCCCTCGCCGGCGGCATGACCGTCTTGAGCTCGGCGGCCGCGGCCAGCGCGGCCAGCACGCGGACGCCGTCGTCCAGCCGGGCCACGGGCCGGCCGCCGCGCAGCGCCCGGCTCACCCGCTCGGTGAGCCGGCGCGACACGTATGGCTTGCGGAGCGTGATGCGTTCGATCGGGAACAGCAGGATCCGGTGGCGCTCCACCCTGATCAGCCGGGCGGCCGTCAGGTCGTCGCGCACCAGCCGGAACGCCTGGGCGTGGTCCTTGCGGACCCATCGCCGCCAGGGCCGGGGCGGCGAGGTGTGGATCTGCTCCCAGAGGGCCGCCTGCAGGGAGCCGGCGCCGGCTCCGGGAGGGCTGACCGCGCGCGCCTTGCCCGCCTCGTCGGCCAGGTGACCGGCCAGCAGCAGGTCGGCCAGGGCCGCGGCGCGCAGCAGGTAGCCGAGGTAGCCGCGGCTGACCAGCTTCTTCTTGCGCAGGTCGAAGGCCAGCAGGAACGCCGATCGGGTCAGTGGCTCATCCTGGTGCACCAGCGTCTCCATCGTCTGCTCCCTCTTCGTGCTCGTCGTCCTGCGGCGTCTTGCGCGGGCGTCCGCGGGGCCGCATCCGCCCCACGCCGTCGGGCAGGCGCCCGGCCTCGGACAGGGCCCGGCGCAGCAGGAACTCGATCTGGGAGTTCGTACTGCGCAGCTCGTCGGACGCCCATCTGGCCAGTGCGTCGTGGACCACCGGGTCGAGCCGCAGGAGGATCTTCTTCCGTTCCACGGCGCTTACTGGTAGAGCGTGCCGGTGTTGACGATCGGCTGGGTGTCACGGTCTCCCACCAGCACGACCAGCAGATTGCTCACCATGGCGGCCTTGCGCTCCTCATCGAGCTCGACCACGTCGTGCTCGGCGAGCTTGTCCAGGGCCATCTCGACCATGCCGACCGCGCCCTCGACGATCCGCTGCCGGGCCGCCACCACCGCCCCCGCCTGCTGGCGGCGGAGCATCGCGTGGGCGATCTCCGGCGCGTACGCCAGGTGGATGATGCGCGACTCGATGATCTTCACGCCCGCCGCCGCCACCCGGGCCGCGATCTCCGTCGACAGCTGCTCGTTGATCTCCTCGGCGTTGTCCCGCAGCGACAGCCGGGGGTCGCCGTGCGAGTCGTACGGGTAGCTGCCCGCGATGTGGCGCACGGCCGTCTCCGCCTGGATCGCCACGAACTCCACGAAGTCGTCGACCTCGAAGACCGCCTGCGCGGTGTCCTGCACCTGCCAGACGACCACGGTCGCGATCTGGATGGGGTTGCCGTCGGCGTCGTTGACCTTCGTCACGTCCGTCTCGTGGTTGCGGATCCTCGTCGACACCCGGCGGCGCACCGTGATCGGGTTGACCCACTGGAAGCCGGGGGTGCGCAGGGTGCCGACGTAGCGGCCGAGCAACTGCACGACCCGCGCCTCGCCGGGCGCGACGGCGGTCAGCCCGAAGAACAGCACCAGCCCGGCGAGGGTGGCCAGGCAGGTCAGCACGACCAGCCACAGCCCGCCCTGCCCGCGGGCCAGCATGACGATCCCCACGATGAGCAGCGCGAGCCCGGCCAGGACCAGCACCACCGCGATCCCCAGCATCACGAACCCGTTGGCGGCCCGCACCGGCTGCTCCTCGATGCGCGGCGCGGGCATGTCGACGACCGCCCCTTCGATCGCGACACCGCTCGACGTCTCCGTCATCGCCTCTCCCCTTCCCGCATGACTTCACCTTGCTAGCAAAGTGATATCAGTTTTTCGCACACAGGGGAACCCGCCGTCGTGCTCGGTAAGCCCATTGAGCCGCCCCCGCCACCCTCCCCAGCAGAACCGATCGCCGCCGCCCGGTGCACGGGTGGGCGGTCAGGCCGGTCAGGGGAGGGTGGCGGCGAGGCCGTCGAGGAGGGCGCGCAACCCGTACTCGAAGGTGTGCTCCGGGGTGGCGTTGTAGTCGTCCGACGGCGTGCCGAGGCGGGCGCGCAGGCGCGGGAAGTCGCCGGCGATCTCGCGCGCCCTGGTCATGGCGGCCCCGCTCGTCCCAGACCTGGTCGCCCGCGAGCAGGATGAGGTCGTCCTTGTTCTTGACGTGCCAGTAGACCGCCACCGCCCGCGCCCACGCCGAGCTGGACCGCCAGGGGGTGCGCGGCTCCGTGCTCGCCGAGAACGGCATGAGGTTCGACGCCGGCGGGCACGAGACGTGGGCCCCCGGAGGCATCGCCGCCGTGCTGGTCGCAGTGGCGGTCATGAACGTCGCCGCCGTCTCATGGTCCGGCACGGCGACCTGGATCGTGCAGTCGCTCGTCCTGGTCGTCCACTGCCTCGTCATCCACAGCCAGCTCACCGCGGTGTCGTCCGTGCGGTCGGCCTTCGCCCGAAAGGGCGACCCGGTGCTGGCCGGCATCGACGTGGCCGCCCTGCTCAAGGCGGCCGAGTCCGGCTTCCCGTCCTGGACGTGGAAGCTGGCGAACGCCCGCAACGCCGTGGTGTTCGCCGCCTCGTTCCTCGCCCCGCTCGTCACCGCCACGGCCTGACCGGGGGACGCCATGACCAGCCTGATCGCCGCGCAGCAGCTGCTGCTCGCCACGACCTTCCTCGTCCTGCCGATCACCGTCTGGTTCACCGGAGCTGCCGCGCAGCGGGCCGCCGAGGCGGAGGTGGCCCGCCAGGGCCACGCGCCCGCCGTGCTCGACCGCCACGGCATCCGCTTCGCCGAGCGGGCCTGGGAATGCGGGCTGGCCCTGGCCAACGGCGCGGTCCTGGCCGCCCTCGGCGTGCTCAACCTCACCGGGAACGAGACCGGCCGCGCACTGACCTGGATCGTCCAGCCGCTCGTCCTCGTCGGCGCCGGGCTCGTGACCACCGGCCAGGTGTTCGCGACCCGCTACACCCAGGCCGCCCTCGCGAGGTCCGCCGACCCGGCCGCGCGGGCCCTCGACGCCCGCCGGGTGATCGCCGCCGCGAGCACCGGGTTCCCCGCCTGGCTGCGGTCCCTGGTGGTGGTGCGATTCGTCCTCACGACCGCCGGCTCACTCCTGGTGATCGCCCTGCTCGCGGCGGACGCGTACGCCGGCTGAGCGCGGGTCAGTCGAAGAGAGCAGGGCGATCACCAGGAG
>NZ_POUD01000141.1 GCF_003236395.1 Nonomuraea aridisoli
ATCACTCTCCAACCCTTCGCCGACCTTCATGCGTGGCCGGCCGGTCAGGCCACGTCCGCCCGGCGATCCCTCAACTCCGAAATCGTCTACCGCTTGGCGACCGAGCGCGAGTCCGCCGAGACAGACGACGCATCGCCCTGACGGCGATTCGTCTCTCCCTGCCCTGCTTCGCAGCAGTCCGAATTCCTCACCGGCCTGAAGGCCGGAGCATCTTTTGGAGACACAGGTGAAGGTCGCCGATCCGGTCCAGCGGGGGCGCACGCTCCTGGGGATGCGCCGCTGGGCGGAGGCCGAGCGGGAGCTCCGCGGCGCCCTCGCCCAGGACCCCCAGCACGTCACCGCGCACGCCCTCCTGGGGCTCGCCCTCGTCCAGCAGCGCAAGACCGCCGAGGCCGTCGAGGAGGCCCAGGAGGCCGTACGGCTCGCGCCCGACCAGTGGTTCGCCCACTACGCCGCGGCCCAGGTGTACCACCGGGCCCACCTGCCGGCCGAGGCGCTGGCGGCCGGCCGCGCCGCCCTGAACCTCAACCCCCAGTACGCCTCCATCTGGGAGGTGCTGGCCCGGATCCACATGACCAGGGGCGAGTGGCCGCTGATGGCCGACGCCGCCCGCCGGGGGCTGGAGCTCGACCCGGAGGACGCGGACCTGGCGAGCCTGCTGTCGCTGGCGTACACCAACCTCGGGGACGCGGAGCAGGCCGGGAGCGCGGCGGCGCACGCCGTACGGCTCGATCCCGAGAGCGCCACCGCGCACTTCGTGCGGGGCCGCGCGGCGCTGCGGTTCGGCGACCCGCGGGAGGCGGCGGAGGCGTTCCGCGAGGTGCTCCGCCTCGACCCCGGCTTCGGGCGGGCCAGGGACCTGCTGGTGCGGGCGCTCAAGCAGCGCAACCCCGTGCACCGGCGGCTGGAGCCGCTGCGGCGCAAGTTCCGCGGCGGGTGGTGGATGGTGTTCCTGCTGCCCGCGATCCCGCCGATGATCGCGGTCTTCGTGCTCATCGCGCTGCTGCACTGGGCGGCGTGGGTGGCAGAGTCGTGGACCATCCTGCGGCTGGCCCGCGGCAAGGCCACCCGCCTGCTGTTCGAGCAGGTCGAGGCACGCGTGTCGCTGCTGTGCTGCTGCCTGGTGCCGCTCGGCGCGGCCCTGCTCGCGCTGGGCGTCGCGCTCGGCAACGACGCGACCGCCGTCGCCGGGGCGGGCGTCATGGCGCTGGTCACGCCCGTCCAGGAGGCCGCCCACACCGGCACTCCCGTCCGGCGGGCCGTCCTGTACGGCTGGGCGGCGCTGCTCTGCCTGGCCCTGGCCGCCGCGGTGGCCTTCGGCACGTTCGCCGTCGCCCTCATCGCGGTGTACGCCGCGCTCGCCACGATCTGGGTGGCCGCCCTCGTGCGCGGCCGGCACGCGGGCACGGGCCTTTAGAGCAGCGTCCCGCCCGACACCTCGAAGGCGGACAGCGCCTCGTCCACCCGCGCCAGGGTGTCGGGGTGGAGGGTGAGGTCGGCCGCGGCGGTGTTCTCCTCGATGTGCGCGGGGGTGCGACTGCCCGGGATCGCGACCACGTGCTCGTCCTGGTGCAGCAGCCAGGCGAGGGCGAGCTGCGCCGGGGTGATGCCGAGCCGCGCGGCCAGCGCCCTGATCGGGGCGTAGCGGTCGTTGTTGGCCGCGAGGTTCCCGGCCTGGAAGCGGGGCGCGTTGTGCCGGAAGTCACCCTTGCCGAGCTCCTGGACCGCCCCCGTGAGGAAACCGCTGCCGAGCGGGCTCCACGCCACGATCCCCACGCCCAGCTCCCGCGCCGCGGCCAGCAAGTCGGCGTCCACCGGACGCCACATCGACCACTCGTTCTGCACCGCGGCCACCGGGTGCACCGCGTGCGCGGCCCGCAGCTGGGCGGCCGTCACGTTGGACAGGCCCACGTGCCGGACGAGGCCGTCGCGCACCAGCTCCGCCATCGCGCCGACCGTCTCCTCGATCGGCACGTCCGGGTCGGGGTAGTGCGCGTAGTACAGGTCGATCACGTCGGCGCCCAGGTTGCGCAGGCTGCGTTCGGCGTAGCCGCGGACCAGCCGGGGCTCGGCGTTCACCCGCAGCTCGCCGTAGGCGTAGCCGACCGGGAACGACCGGCCTGCCTCGCCCTCCGGGATCGCGAGGCCGAACTTCGTCGCCAGCACGACCTCGTCCCTGCGCTCCTTGATCACCCGGCCGACCAGGCGCTCGTTGTGGCCACCGGGGCCGTAGGCGTCGCTGGTGTCCACGTGGACGGCCCCCGCGTCGAGGGCCGCCCGCAGCGCCCGCTCGGCCTGGGCCTCGTCGACCTCGCCGTACATGCCGGGGGACAGGACCATGGCGCCGTAACCGATGGCGGGCACTTTCAGTGCGCCGAGTTCACGAGTTCTCATGACGGCGATCGTGGCGCGTGGCGCGGTGGCGCGTCCAAGACCCGCTGCGATAACCAGTGGTTATGGACGTGCATCTGCGCGACGTGCGCTATTTCGTGGCGGTGGCCGAGGAGCTCAACGTGACGCGGGCCGCCGAGCGGCTGTTCGTGTCCCAGCCGGCGTTGTCCAAGCAGCTCAGGGTGCTCGAACGACAGCTGGGGTTCCGGCTGTTCGAGCGGGTGCACGGCGGGGTGCTGCTCACCCGGCAGGGGGCGGCGCTGCTGCCGGTGGCCCGCGACCTGCTGGAGCGGTGGCGCTCCGGGATGGAGACCGCGCGGGCGGCGGCGCCCACCGGGACGCTCGTGATCGGGCTGCAGACCGCCGTGGGGCGCGGCCTGCAGCAGGAGGCGCTGCGGCGCTTCCGCGCGGCGATGCCGGGCTGGGAGGTGTCGCTGCGGCTCGTCGGCTGGGACGACCCCAGCGGCGGGCTGGCCGACGGCTCCTCCGACGTGGCGTTCGTCTGGCGGCCGGTGCCGCCGGGGCTGCGCACGCACGTGCTGGCCACCGAGCGGCGCGGCGTGGCCATGCCCGCCGGGCATCCGCTGGCCGAGCTGAAGGAGGTGCCGTTCGCGGCGTTGCGGGCGGAGCCGTTCATCGCGCTGCCCCCGGCGGCCGGGCCGCTGCGCGACTTCTGGCTCGGGCTCGACGCCCGCGACGACGAGCCGGTCATCGGGGTCACCGCCAACACGCCCGAGGAGGTCTTCGAGGCGGTGACCGGCGGGCTCGGCGTCGTCCTCGTGGCCGAGGGCAATGCGACCCTCTACAGCCGGCCAGGGATGACCTACCGTCCCGTTACCGGGCTGCCTCCTGGGGAACTGGCCATTGCCTGGCGCGAAAGTGATGGAAGGCCACAAGTCATGGCATTCATCGACGCGCTACGACAAGTCAAGACTAAGGTCTGACGCGATATCGGATCTTCGTACGGAAGGGCGACCCATGAGCGACTACGCCACCACCTTCGACCTGATCGACGCCGACAACGACGGCCGCATCTCCGCCGTCGAGCTGGTCCGGCTGATGGACGTGCTCGGCAAGCCCGTCTCCCTCCAGGCCGCGGAGGAGGGCGTGCGCAAGCTCGACAAGGACGGCGACGGCCTGATCGACCTGGAGGAGTTCGCCGCGTTCCTCGGCGGGTGACCGCCGTCAGCCGTGCTCGGCCCGGCGCGCGGCGTACCAGGTGTCGCCGACCGGCTCACCGGCCAGGTTCCAGCTCCACGAGACGGTCGGCGTGACGGGGGCGTACGCGACCGGCACGACGTCCGGCTGTCCGCCCGGGGAGAGGGTGGCCAGGCGGGCGAGCGGCTGCGAGCGCAGGTAGGCGATCTCTTCGTCGGTGAACGTCATCGGGCCTCCTCGTGCGGGATCTCATCTCTCATACGAAGCGCATCCGTCGCCATCGACACCCACAACTAGCATGAACGGGTGCGGACCCCCCTCATCCTCGACTGCGACCCCGGACACGACGACGTCTTCGCCATCTGGCTGGCCGCCGCGGACCCCGCCCTCGACCTGCGAGCGATCACCACCGTAGGCGGCAACGGGCGGCTCAGCCACACCACCTACAACGCCAGGGTCGTGACCGAGCTGGCCGGGATCGCCGGCGTGCCGATCTCGGCGGGGGCGGAGAGCCCGCTCGTCCGCCTGCTGACGCCGGCCGAGGCGATCCACGGCGACAACGCGCTCGGCGGGCCCGAACTCCCGGCGCCCGCCCGCGAAGCCGACCCGCGCACCGCGATCGAGCTGATCAGGGACACCCTCGACGCGTCGGCCGAGCCGGTGACGATCGTGGCCACCGGGCCGCTGACCAACATCGCGATGTTCGTCCGGCTTCATCCCGACCGGCTCTCCCGGATCGAGCGGGTCGTGTGGATGGGCGGCTCCACCGGCCGGGGCAACATCACCCCGTACGCGGAGTTCAACTCCTGGACCGACCCCGAGGCGGCGGCCATCGTGCTCGGCTCGGGGCTGCCGTTCACCATGATCGGCCTGAACGTCACCCACCAGGTGCTCACCACCCGCGAGGTCGTCGCCGGGATCGGCGCGATCGGCAACCGCACGGCCGCGTTCGGCGTGGAGCTGCTGAGCTTCTTCAACGCGACGTACGAGACCGACCAGGGCATGCCCGAGGGGCCGCTGCACGACCCGGTGGCGGTGGCGCTGGTCGCCCGGCCCGGCCTGGTGACGACCGTGCGCGCCCGGCTCGACATCGAACTGCACGGCACGGAGACCGCCGGCGCGACCAGCGTCGACCTGCTCGGCAAGCTGGGCCGCGAGCCCAACGCCGACGTCGCCACGGGGATCGACGTCGAGGCGTTCTGGAAGCTGCTGGAGGAGGCGATCCGCACCCTCGCGTGACGGCGCTCACCCGGGAGACGCGTTGATCCGCACGCGGTCGCCGTCACCGTCGGAGAGGAACGACGCCAGCGCCCGCCCCTCCTCGGCGACGGCGTCGCCGTCGGCGCGGGACAGGCGGCGCAGCGGGTCGACGACCACGGCGCCGTCCTCGACGTTCCAGGTCGCGGCGACCCGGCCGTCCACCAGGACGACCCGCGCGCCGGCGACCGACAGGCCGCGGTGGGCGTCGTCGATGATCCGGCCGCGGTCGTGGTAGCCCAGGATCGCGTTGTCGAACGCCGGCAGGAACCGCACCGGCGCCGGGGTGTCCGGGTCGGGGCGCGGCGCGTCCGGCAGGTCCAGCAGCTCCCGGCCGCGTTCGTCGCGGAAGACGACGAGCTCCTCGCGGATCGCGGAGACCGCGGCCGGCAGTCCGGCCAGGCCGCACCAGGCGCGCAGATCGGCGGAGGCGGCGGGGCCGAACGCGGCGAGATAGCGCCGTACCAGTGCCTGGCCCACGGGGTCGGAGCCGTCCGGGGCCGGCGGGTCGAGCTCGCGCCCCAGCCACGCGGAGAGCGGCACGTTGCGCACCCCCGCCCGCGTGCGCCACAGCCCGCGCGGCGGCAGCTGCGCCACCGGCAGCAGGGCGGCGAGCACCATCTCACCCAGCGCCCGCGGCCCGGCCGCCGGCCAGCGCCCGGCGAGCGCCCGCCCCACCTCTCCCATCGAACGCGGCTCGCCGTCGGCCATCACCGCCCGCCCCGCCGCGGCGAGCTCGTCCAGGTCGATCCCGGCGAGTTCGCGGCGGTACGTCCCGAGGACCCGCTGGCGCAGCATGGCGTCGTGGCGGGCCCGCCAGGCCAGGGCGTCGGCGGCGGTGACCAGGTGGACGGTGCGGCGCATGAGATGAACCCGCACCACGTCGCGCCCGACGAGCAGGTCCGAGAGCACCGCCGGGTCGAACGCGCGCAGCCGCGACCAGAGTCCTGCGAAGGGCTCCTGCGGCTCCTGCGCCTGCAGGCCGCACAGGTGCGCGACGGCGTCGAGGACCCGCACGTCGGCGCGGTCGAGCAGCAGCTGCCGGGCCAGCGTCGCGCGGTTGAGCGCCCGGGCGCCGAGAACGGTCACGCCGCGCCCCGCTCGCCCGCCGCCCGGCTGATCTCCTCGCCGCATCCTCACGTTGATCGTTCCCTTCGTTCTCCGGACGGTGTCCTCGGACACGGTCGCAGCGGAAGAGGTCAGGACCTGGCCGCTTCTCACGGCGACGAGGTTTTCCGTTCGATGAACTGCGCTTGGGGTAGCGCTGGTCTTTGCGTCTCTATGGGGCGATATGGGGACTCACGAAAGGGTGTTTCCGTGCGGCTGACCTACACCTCGGACGTGTGGTGGAAGAACGCGGTCGTCTACTGTCTGGACGTCGAGACGTTCAAGGACGGCAACGACGACGGCGTGGGCGACTTCCGCGGCCTGACGCAGCAGATCGACTACCTGGCGGGGCTGGGCGTGACGTGCCTGTGGCTCATGCCGTTCTTCCCGACGCCCAACCGCGACGACGGGTACGACATCACCGACTTCTACAGCGTCGATCCGCGGCTCGGGACGCTCGGCGACTTCGTGGAGTTCATGCGCACGGCCCACGACCGCGGCCTGCGGGTGATCGCCGACCTGGTCGTCAACCACACCTCCGACCAGCACCCGTGGTTCGTGGAGGCCAGGTCGAGCCGCGACTCGCCGCTGCGCGACTGGTACGTCTGGTCCGACGAGCCCGAGCCGGACAACCCCGAGCAGATCGTCTTCCCCGACAAGGAGACCAGCATCTGGGAGTACGACGAGGGCTCCGGCCAGTACTACCTGCACAGCTTCTACCGGCACCAGCCCGACCTCAACGTCGGCAACCCCGAGGTCAGGGACGAGATCCCGCGCATCCTCGGCTTCTGGATGGAGCTCGGCCTGTCGGGCTTCCGGGTGGACGCGGTGCCGTTCCTCATCGAGAACGTCAACCCGAAGCTGGCGAACCCGCACGAGTTCCTCGCGGACCTGCGGGCGTTCATGACGCGGCGCAACGGCGGGGCCATCCTGCTCGGCGAGGTCAACGTCCCGTACGAGCAGTTGGTCCAGTATTTCGGCGATGGGCTGGGCGACCAGATCACCATGTGCTTCGACTTCATCGGCATGCAGAAGGCGTGGCTGTCGATGGCCCGCAACGACGCCGCCCCGCTCGCCGAGGCGCTGCGCGCGCGCCCGACGCCGCCGAAGGACTGCCAGTGGGCGATGTTCCTGCGCAACCACGACGAGCTGACCCTCGACAAGCTCACCGAGGAGGAGCGGGAGGAGGTCTTCCGGGCGTTCGGGCCGCGCGAGGACATGCAGATCTTCGGCCGGGGGCTGCGCCGCCGCCTCCCGACGATGTTCGGCGGCGACCTGCGGCGGATCAAGATGGCCTACAGCCTGCTGTTCTCGTTGCCCGGCACGCCCGTGATCTTCTACGGGGAGGAGATCGGGCTGGGGGAGAACCTCGACGAGGAGGGCCGGATGGCGGTCCGCATCCCGATGCAGTGGTCGGAGGACGGCGGCTTCAGCCGCCAGGAGCCGGTGCGGCAGGTGCCGGAGGGGTCGTTCGCGCCGGACCGGGTCAACGTGGCCGACCAGAAGCGCGACGTGGACTCGTTGTTGCGCTGGTTCCAACTGCTCATCGAGCGTTACCGCGAGTGCCCGGAGCTGGCGTGGGGCGACTGCACGGTGCTCGACAGCGGCCACCCGGCGGTCTTCGCGCACCGCAGCGACGCCGACGGTGCCACGATGGTGCTCGCCCACAACCTCTGCGACACCGCCCAGGACGTGGTGCTGACGCTGGACGGGCTGGAGGGCTGCCTGCTCACGGACCTGCTGGTGGACGGCACGCTGAAGGTGTCGGCGGACGGCAAGGTGCGCCTGCCCCTCGACCCGCACGGCTGCCGCTGGCTCCGCGCCTCGTCCCCCGAGGTGCCCCCGGAGGACGCCTCGGTCAAGGCCCAGTAGCGGGCCGGCGTTCAGGAGGTGTCAGCCGAGGGCCAGGCGGACATGGCGAGCTCGGCGACGCGCAGGAGGTCGGCGTGGGAGGCGCCGTCGCGGGACTGCGTGGACATGCCCTGGATCACCGCCGCGTAGAACGTGGCCAGCCCCGCCGTGTCGGTGCCCGCCGGCAGCCGCCCGGCCGCCAGGTCGTCGTCGATCCGGCGCTTGATCGCGGCCTTGGCGTCCTCGCGGAAGCCGCGCAGCAGGTCCTCGACCTCGGCGGACTCGGGCCCGCAGTTCACCGCGCCGGTGATGACCAGGCAGCCCGCCGGGTGCTCGGAGCTCGCGTACTCGGCCGCGGCCTCGCGCAGCACTCGCTCGATGGCCGCGCGTCCCGTCGGCTCCTCGGCCAGCGCGCGGGTGGTGAAGGCGCCGTACGTCTCCTGGTAGCGCCGCACGGCCTCCTCGAACAGCCGCCGTTTGTCGCCGAAGGCCGCGTACAGGCTGGGGGGTCTGATCCCCATGGCGGCGGTGAGCTCGGCGATCGAGGTCGCCTCGTAGCCGTGCCGCCAGAACGCCAGCAGCGCGGTCTCCAGCGCCGCCTCCCGGTCGAACGCCCGCTGTCTCGCCATGCGCCCATTCTATAGCGATCGCTATGTTATCTTTCTTTAGCAATCGCTAAAGAAAGGAACGTCATGCCCACGGCCCCCCATGACTCAGGCACCGTCCACTACCACCGGGCGGGCAGCGGTCCCGGGCTCGTCATGGTGCACGGCACCGGCGGCGACGCGGTCAGCAACTACGCCCACCTCGTCCCCGGGCTCACCGACATCCGCACCGTCATCACCCCCGACTACGCCGGCAGCGGCCAGACCTCCGACCCGGGCGGCGACCTCACCCTCGACCTGCTCGCCGGCCAGGTCGCCGCGACGTTCGAGGAGCCGTCCGACCTGGTGGGCTTCTCGCTGGGCGCGGCCGTCGCGGCGAAGGTCGCCGCCGAGCGCCCCGAGCTGGTCAGGCGGCTGGTGCTGATCGCCGGCTGGACGCACCTCGCCGACTCCCGGCTGGAGCTGGGGCTGCGCACGTGGGCGCGGCTGGCCGCCACCGACCCCGAGAGCTTCGCCGCGTACGGACCGCTCGTGGGTTTCAGCCCCGCGTACGTGAGCACGGTCGGGACGGCGGCGCTCATGGCGGGGGAACCTCCGCGCGGCACCCTGCGCCAGATCGAGCTGGACTTGCGCGTCGACATCCGGGACCTGCTGCCCAGGATCACCGCGCCGACCCTGGTCGTCGGCAACACCCTCGACCACCTGATCCCGGTCGAGCACGCCCGCGCCCTGCACGCGGCGCTGCCCGGCAGCCGGTATGCCGAGCTCGAGAGCGGCCACGTGGTCCTGCACGAACGCCCGGCGGAGATCACGGCCCTCATCCGCGGCTTCATCGCCGGCTGAGGTTTCGTAACCAACGAGTAATTTGCCCTGGTTAGCCTCCAGCATCATGCAGACCAAGAAGCTCGCCCTCGCCGGGGCCGCTGCCGCGCTGTGCGGCGTGGCCCTGGTGACACCCCCCGCGTACGCCGGTTCGCCGGCGAAGACGGTCACCGTCACGGTGATGGGCACGTCCGACCTCCACGGCAACGTCCTCAACTGGGACTACTTCAAGGACGCCGAATACTCCGACTCCCAGGGCAACGCCATCGGCCTGGCGAAGGTCTCGTCGCTGGTCAACCGGATCAGGGCCGAGCGCGGGGCGGACCACACGCTGCTGTTCGACTCGGGCGACACGATCCAGGGCACCCCGCTGGCGTACTACTACGCCATGGTCGAGCCGATCACCGAGACCGGTGAGACCCACCCGATGGCCAAGGCCATGAACGCCATCGGGTACGACGCCGTGACCCTGGGCAACCACGAGTTCAACTACGGTCTGCCGCTGCTGGCCACCTGGGTGAAGCAGATGAAGGCCCCGGTGCTCGGCGCGAACGCCGTCCACGAGGAGACGGGCGAGCCGGCGTACACGCCGTACGTGATCAAGACCATGAAGGTCAAGGGCGAGAAGCCGATCAAGGTGGGCGTGCTCGGCCTCACCAACCCGGGCGTGGCCATCTGGGACAAGGCGAACGTCCAGGGCAGGCTCCGCTTCGACGACCTGGTCGAGTCGGCCAAGAAGTGGGTGCCGGTCATCCGCGAGCAGGGCGCGGACGTGGTCGTGGTGACCGCGCACGCCGGCGACAACGGCATGTCGTCCTACGGCGACGAGCTGCCGGTCGAGAACGCCTCCGCGATGGTCGCCGAGGAGGTGCCGGGCATCGACGCGGTGCTGTTCGGGCACGCGCACAACGACGTGCCGCAGCGTTTCGTCACCAACAAGGCCACCGGGCAGCAGGTGCTGCTGACCGAGCCGGGCCGCTGGGGCAACCGGCTGTCCACGCTCGACTTCCAGCTCACCAAGCAGCGCGGCAAGTGGGTGGTGACCGGAAAGTCGTCCACCACGCTCAACACCAACACGGCGCCGGCCGACCCGAAGGTCGTCGAGCTGCTCAAGCCGCAGCACGACACCACCGTCGGCTACGTCAACAAGGTCGTGGCCAAGTCGGCGGTGGACATGTCGGCGGCCGAGTCGCCGTACAAGGACACGGCGATCCTCGACTACATCCAGCATGTCCAGACCGAGGCGGTCAAGCAGGCGCTGCCGGACAACACGCTGCCGGTGTTGTCGATCGCGGCGCCGTTCAGCCGCAGCGCCGTCTTCCCCGCCGGCGACATCCGCGTCAGGGACGTGGCCGGTCTGTACGTCTACGACAACACGCTCATGGCGGTCAAGCTGACCGGCGCGCAGATCAAGGACTACCTGGAGTACTCCGCGCGCTACTTCAACCAGCTCGCCCCCGGCGCCCCGGTCGACGTGAGCAAGTTGACGAACGCGAACGGCACCCCCGACTACAACTACGACCAGCTCTCCGGGGTGTCGTACGACATCGACGTGGCCAAGCCCGCCGGACAGCGCATCGCGAACCTCACCTTTGAGGGGCAGCCGGTCCCGGCCGACGAGGAGTTCGTCGTCGCGATCAACAACTACCGCCAGTCGGGCGGCGGCGGCTTCCCGCACGTCACCGGGGCCGAGGTGGTCTACAACGCGCAGGTGGAGATCAGGCAGGCGCTGATCGAGTACGCCACGGCGCAGGGCACCATCGACCCGGCCGACTTCGCCGTGCCCAACTGGAAGCTCACCCGCGACGGCGCCCCGCTGTTCTGACGTCCCACAGGGGGTGGAGGAGCCCTTCACCCCCTGTGCGGATCAAAGGTAGGACGGGCCGGTGACGCGGTGGCGGAAGGTCCACCAGACCCAGGCCTGGGCCGCCACCAGGAACGGGATCAGCGTCAGCACGATCGGCGCCAGCAGCGGGCCCGCCGTGCCCGGTTCCAGCGGCAGCCGCAGCCCGGCCAGCACGCCCACGGCCAGGAGCGCCGCCGAGGTCAGCGCGTACGTACGGGCCTCGCCGGCCCCGCCCGAGAGCACCGCTGCCCGCTCGCGCAGCACGCCGCGCAGCCGCAGCGTCGCGAACGTCAGCCCGTGCGCGGCGAACAGGGCGGCCACCGCCAGCGCGGGCAGCGCCGCGAGCGGCCCCTGGATGCCGAGCAGCACGTGCGACAGCAGCCCGCCCCAGCTCAACGCCAGTCCCCAGCTCCCGGCCACGGTGGCGCCGTCCCAGAACGCCTGCCAGCGCGCCCCCGGCACCCGCCCGCGCAGCCACAGGCCGGCGTCGCGCGTCACCCACGCCACCAGCAGCAGCACCACCAACGTGTGGTTGCCGCTCAGCAGCTCGCCCTCCAGCTCGGGGAAGAGCCCCGCGAGCACGCCCGCCACGGCCACCAGCCACACTTCGTTGCCCAGGTAGAACGGCGCGATCGCGGCGATCACCTCGCGCCGCTCGGCCGCCGAGCGCCCCAGGTACGGCAGGGCCATGCCCACGCCGATGTCGGCCCCGGCCAGCACGAGGTAGCCGAGCGCGAAGAAGGCCAGCACGAAGATCTCCATGGGGTGCTCCCTAGAACGACGGGACGGGGACGGGGGCCTCGATCGGCCGGTCGCCCAGCGCGACCGCGCCGGGCCCGCGCCGGGCGTGCCGGCCGAGCAGCCACACGTTGATCACGATCAACGCGCCGAACACCGCGGAGAACGCCGTCAGCGAGAAGACCACCTGGCCGTGCGACAGCGGCGACATCGCCTCGGCGGTGGTCAGCAGCCCGTCCACGGCCCACGGCTGCCGCCCGACCTCGCGGAACACCCAGCCGGCCAGCATGGCCGCGAACGGCAGCGGGATCATCAGCGTCAGCAGCCCGTGCCAGAGCCGGAACCCGTGGACGACCGGCCGCACGAGCATCAGCAGGAAGCTCGGCCCGCCCAGGAAGAGCATCACGGCGAACAGCACCAGCATCGTGATGCCGGCCGTCTGGACCACCTCCACGGGCGGCAGGTGGTCGCCGGGCCCGTGCAGGGCCGTCATCTCGGCCTGGACGGCGGCCAGCCGCTCCGCCGAGCCCGACCACGCCGCGATCTTGCCGGGCTGCATGGTCTCGAACCCGAGCCCGCCGAACGTCGCGGTGACGAACAGCCCGGGCAGTGCCACGCCGAGCCCGATCCGCAGCGACTTGCGGAAGACGTCCCGCTCGGCGGTGCGCCGGCGCAGGTGGTACGCGCTCACCCCGGCCACGAAGAACCCGCCGGTCACCATCGCGGCGGCCAGCACGTGCCCGAACGCCACCTGCGCGGCCGGGTTGGCCACCATCGCGCCGAAGTCGACCAGCCGCAGCCGGCCGTTCTCCAGCACGTGACCGAGGGGGTTCTGCAGGAAGCCGTTGGCGACCATGATCCAGAACGCCGACGCGTACGCGGTCAGCGTCACCACCCAGATGACCGCCAGGTGCGCCCACCGGTTCAGCTTGTTCCAGCCGAAGATCCACAGGCCCAGGAACGTGGACTCGACGAAGAACGCCACCAGCGTCTCCATCGCCAGCGCCGCCCCGAAGACGTCGCCTGCGTACTCGGTGAGGCCGCTCCACGCCAGGCCCAGCTGGAACTCCATGACGAGGCCGGTGACGATGCCCATCGCGTAGTTGATGACGTACAGCTGGCCCCAGAACCTCGTCATCCGCAGGTGCACGGGGTCGCCGCTGAACGTGGCGCGGGTCTGGACGACGGCGACCAGCGTCGCCAGGCCCAGCGTCAGCGCCACGAACAGGAAATGCGCGCCCGCGGTGAGCGCGAACTGCAGGCGGGCGAGCTCCACGGTGTCCATGCTCCGAAGCATCCGGGCACGGCTTCGCCCGCCGCGTCATGCCCGGGAGTGCACCCGCCGTACATCCCGGGTCGCACGACGGCGCCGGGACGTACGACTGCGGGAGTCCTCAGACCAGCAGCAGGACCACGCCGGCGAGCAGCAGCGCGGCGGCGAGCGCGGCCGCGACGACCACGCCGGTCCGGCCGAACCGGCGGCGGATGAGTTTCGGGTTGTGTGCCATCGAGATCACTTTCCTCTCAGTCGGATGACGCGGGGTCGGCGCGGGTCAGCTCGTGCATGCGGCGCAGCAGCTCCGCCCGCCGGTGATGGGCGCGGACGGCCAGCGCCAGGGCCGCCGCGACGAACAGGCCGCCGACCGCCAGGGTGGGCGCGAGCCCCGTGCCGCGCTGGACGGCGACGGCGGCCAGGCCCGCGGTGGTGGTGACGGAGGCGGCGAGCCCGAGCCAGGCGGCCACCACCCGGTCGGTGGCGAACAGCGGCACCCTGCGCGTCAGCAGCCACCCGCCGTACCCCGTCCAGGCCAGGCAGAACGCGGTGAGGACCGCGAACGCCAGGTGCGTGCGGCCGGGCAGCGGGCCGGGCTCGGACCACCACAACGTGGCGGCGAACACCGCGCCGGCCAGCCCGGCCACCAGCGCCGCCACGGCCTGGACGCGTCTGCGCCGCGACAGCGCCGGCGTCAATTGCTCGATCAGCTCCCGCGCCGACAGGTTCGGCTCCTCGGTCATGGCCGGTATCCCTTCTCCTCCAGGTGCTCGCGCAGCAGCCGACGGGCGCGGTTGAGCCGGGACTTGACCGTTCCGGCGGGGATCCGGCAGATGCGCGCGCACTCCTCCACCGACAGGTCCTCCAGGTAGAACAGGACGAGGATCTCCCGCTCCGGCGCCGGCAGCCCGGACAGGAGGCTCACCAGGGCGGCGCGGTCCACCATGGCCTCGACCGCGTCCTCGGTGACCGCCTCGTCCGTCGCCGGCTCCTCCCAGGCGCGGGCGTACTCGCCGCGCAGCCGCTCGGTGACCGAGCGGCGGGCGATCGTGAACAGCCAGGGCGCGAACGCGCCGGGCTCCCGCAGCCGGGGCAGGCCGCGGACGACGGCCAGCCAGATCTCCTGCGTCACGTCGTCGGCGCGCTCGGCGTCCAGCATGCGCCGCACGTACGTCCACACCGGCACCCGCCAGCGGGCCACCAGCTCGGCCAGCGCCGCGCGCTCGCCCAGCTGGGCACGCACCACCAGCAGCTCATCGGTCATCTCGGCCTCCCGTCACCCTGCACAGTCGGACGGGAGGCCGATCAGGTTCACGACCCGCTGAGCCAGCCGGGGGTGATCATGCCGGCCTCGTACGCCATGATGACGAGCTGGGCGCGGTCGCGGACGCCGAGCTTGGTCATGATGCGGCTGACGTGCGTCTTCGCCGTGGCGGGGCTGAGCACGAGCCGGGCGGCGATCTCGTCGTTGGACAGCCCGCCCGCGACCAGGGTCATCACCTCTCGTTCGCGTTCGGTGAGGGCGTTCAGCCGGGGGCCCGGGTCGGGGCGCTGGACCCGGCCGGCGAACTCGGCGATCAGCCGCCGGGTGATCGAGGGCGCGATCAGGGCATCGCCCCTGGCCACCACCCTGATCGCGTGGATCAGCTCGGCCGGCTCGGTGTCCTTGACCAGGAAGCCGGACGCGCCCGCCCGCAGCGCGCCGTAGACGTAGTCGTCCAGGTCGAACGTGGTCAGGATGATCACTCGGACGCCGGCGAGCGCCGGGTCGGCGGCGATGCGCCGGGTGGCCTCCAGGCCGTCGAGGTCGGGCATGCGGATGTCCATGAGCACCACGTCGGGACGGTGCTCGCGGGCGCCGCGCACGGCCTGCTCGCCGGTGGCGGCCTCGGCCACCACGTCGAGGTCGTCCTCGTCGCCGAGGATGGACCGGAACCCGGCCCGGACGAGGGTCTGGTCGTCGGCGAGCAGGAGGCGGATCATCGGGTTCCGTTCGTCGGCGGGCTCAGGGGCAGGCGGGCGGTGACGCGGAAGCCGCCTTCGGGGCGCGGGCCCGCCTCCAGGGCGCCGCCGAGGGCGGTGGCGCGCTCGCGCATGCCGAGCAGGCCGAACCCGCTGCCGCCGTCGTAGGAAGCCCCCGGCCCCTCATCTTCCACGCAGATCATGATATTTCCGGACGTGTGGCGAATGGTGAGCGTCGCCTTGTCCGTACCGGAATGGCGGGAGACGTTCGTCAGCGACTCGCGCACGATCCGGGCGGCGGCCAGGTCGACCTCGGTCGGCAGCGCGTCGAGCGGCCCCGACAGCTCCGTGCGGACGTCCAGCCCGGACTCCGCCACCAGCGCGTCCACCCGCGCCAGGCTGTCGGCGGGCGCGGTCGGCGCGTCCTCGTCCACCTGGCGCAGCACGCCGAGCGTGGTGCGCAGCTCGCGCAGCGTCTCCTTGCTGGTGTCCTTGATCGTCCGCAGCGCCGCCTCGGCCTCCTCCGGCCGTTTCCTGATCCCGTGCAGCGCCGCCGCGGCCTGCACGTTGATCATGGAGATCTTCTGCCCGAGCACGTCGTGCAGCTCCCGGGCGATGCGCAGCCGCTCCTCGCCGGCCCGCCTCCTGGCCTCCTCCTCCTTGCTGCGCAGGGCGTCGAGCGCGTGCTGGCGGGCCTCCAGCAGGTACGCCCGCCGGTTGCGCGTGACGCCGCCGAACGCGATGGCCGCCACCACCCATCCGGCGATCATGAGGAACATGCTGTCGTCCACGTGCCGGGTGCCGCCGACCTCGCCGAGCCCCATGGCCAGCAGCGCCACCGCGCCCACCACGACGGCCGGGATGAGGTGGCCCAGGTCGGCGGCGGTGTAGAGGGCGACGAACGCCATGACGATGACCGGCCCGTCGAGCCCCGCCAGCGGGTAGTACGCCCCCGACGCCGCGGTCACGACGACCAGCGCCGCGACGGGGTGGCGCCGGCGCAGCAGCAGCGCCCCGGAGGCGATGAGCGGCAGCAGCACGTCGAGCGTGTTCACCCGGTCGGCGCCGCGCAGCGCGAACGTCACGAGAGTCCAGGCGAGCACCCCGCCGATCGCCACGAGGGAGACGATGGTGCTGGTGGACGGCCGTCGCATGGCTCCCATTCTGTACGTCGTCTCCGGGTAATCCGTCCGGCATATCCGGGTAGAGGTTTCGGATGAGCACTAAGGACGAACTCCGTCAGGTCGAAGAGGACCTGACCCGGTTGCGAGCCGAGAACCAGGACATGCGCGACCAGATCGGCGAGATCGGCGCGACGGACCAGGTGGAGATCTCGGCCATGATCAGCCAGGCGGACGAGCAGGTGGAGCTGATCGCCGATCTCGAACGCCGCCGCGACGGGCTGATCCGGCGGCTGGAGGAGGAAGAGGGACGGGAGGGCGCCCGTTGAGGGCGCCCCCGCGTCTCAGCGGAGTGCGGCTCCGACCTCGTGCAGGTGCCGCAGCGCCTGGCCGTACGACTCGACCAGGCCGGTCTGCAGGTAGTCGACGCCGATCTCCGCGCAGTAACGCTGGACGATGGGCTGGGCCCGGCGCAGGTTCGGCGCGGGCATGTTGGGGAACAGGTGGTGCTCGATCTGGTAGTTGAGCTGGCCGAGCGCCACGTCGGTGAACGGGTTGCCGCGGACGTTGCGGGACGTCAGCACCTGCTTGCGCAGGAAGTCGAGCTTGTCCTCCTTGGTCAGCACGGGCATGCCCTTGTGGTTGGGCGCGAACGAGACGCCCAGGTAGATCCCGAACAGGCCCTGGTGCACGAGCAGGAAGACCAGCGCCTTGTCCCACGGGAGCACGGTGAAGACCAGGCCGAAGTAGAGCACGAAGTGCGTGAGCAGCAGCGCGAGCTCGGGGCCGCGGCGCTTGGCCGAGGGCTTGAGCAGGGCCTTGAAGCTGGCGATGTGCAGGTGCCAGGCCTCCAGGGTGAGCAGCGGGAAGAACCAGTAAGCCTGATATTTCGCGATAAATCGTGGCAAGCCGTGGCTGCGCGCGACCTGGTCCTCCGACCAGACGATCACGGCGGGGGAGACGTCCGGATCGTGGTCCTCGTGGTTGGGGTTGGCGTGGTGGCGGTTGTGCTTGTGCGTCCACCAGCCCCAGCCGAGGCCGACGCCGAGATTGCCGATGAGCAGGCCGGCGACGTCGCTCGGCCGGCGCGTCCTGAAGACCTGCCGGTGCCCGAGGTCGTGGGCGACGAATCCGAGCTGCGTGAACACCACGGCCATCGCGGCCGCCACGAGCAGTTGCAGCCAGGAGTCGCCCACCCAGGCGAACACCGCCCACCCGCCCAGGTAGGCGAGCGCGGCGAGGCTGATCCGTACGGCGTAATAAACAGGACGCCGGTCCAGGAGACCGGCGTCCGAAACGCGTTGTGCTAGTCGGGCGAAGTCGCTGCCTCTGGTTTCGGTCGTGCTGGTGCTGACCACGGGTCTCCTCGTCTCGCGGAGCAAGTTGCGACCACCATGGCGTATCCGCCGCCGAACCGGAAGCATGATCCGCCCGATCACCGGAAGGGTGACCTCCGCCGCGCCGTCCGCTCCCGTTCGGTCAGGGGAGAAGCGGACTCTGGGGCGTACCCCTCCGGTCGTCAGAAGAGCAGGCTTCGAGCGTACCTCTCGAAATCGAGCAGCGAGCCGACCTCGCTCCAGCGCGGCGTTCCCGCTTCGTAAGATCCGGTCCGTTCCGGGCGGTGTTGGATCGGCGGCATGCGTGTGTTGCTCACCGGCTCAGCGGGGTTCATCGGCGGTCACGTCGCGCAGGCCCTCGACCACGACGTGATCACGGCGGACCTTCGTACGGGCGTGGACGTCCGCGACCCGGCCGCCCTCGACCGGCTCCTTCGCGGCGTGGACGCCGTCGTGCACCAGGCGGCCAAGGTCGGGCTCGGCGTCGACGTGGCGGACCTGCCGGACTACGCCTCCGTCAACGTGTACGGCACGGCGACCCTGCTGGCCGCCATGGCCCGGCACGGCGTCGGCCGGCTGGTGCTGGCCTCGTCCATGGTCGTGTACGGCGAGGGCGCCTACGACTGCGCCCGCCACGGCCGGGTGCGCCCCGGCCCCAGGAGGGCGGCCGACCTCGCGGCCGGCGTGTTCGACCCGCGCTGCCCGCACTGCGACGACGTGCTGACGCCCTCTGTCGTCGCCGAGGACGCCGCGCCCGACCCCCGCAACGCCTACGCCACCACCAAGCTCGCCCAGGAACACCTGGCCGCCAACTGGGCCCGCGAGACCGGCGGCACCGCCGTGGCCCTGCGCTACCACAACGTCTACGGCCCCCGCATGCCCCGCGACACGCCGTACGCCGGGGTGGCCTCGATCTTCCTGTCCGCGCTGCTGGCCGGGCGCGCGCCGAGGGTCTTCGAGGACGGACGCCAGCGGCGCGACTTCGTTCACGTACGCGACGTGGCCAGGGTGAACGTGCTCGCGCTCGGGGCGGGCACGGCGGGGGAGCTGACGGCGTACAACATCGCCAGTGGCCGGCCCCGCACGGTCGGAGAGCTGGCCGCGGCCCTGGCGGAACGGACCGGCGGCCCCGCGCCGGTGACGACGGGCGAATACCGGCTCGGCGACGTCCGCCACATCGTCGCCTCCCCGCGGAAGGCGGCCCGCGAACTGGGCTTCACCGCCGAGATCGCGTTCGAGGACGGCGTCGAGGAGTTCGCGGCGGCCGTCACGGCTCCGTAAGAGTTTCACGGCCCGCGGCGCTCTATCGTCGCAGGCGTGATCGATGTCGTGCTGCCCTGCCTCGACGAGGCCGAGGCGCTCCCGTGGGTGCTGGAGCGCATGCCGCCCGGCCACCGTCCCATCGTGGTCGACAACGGCTCCACCGACGGCTCCGATCGGATCGCGGCCGAGCTCGGGGCGGTCGTCGTCCGCGAGCCCCGGCGCGGTTTCGGGGCGGCCTGTAACGCCGGGCTGCTGGCGGCCTCCAGCGAGATCGTCTGCTTCATGGACGCCGACGCCTCGCTCGACCCGCGCGAGCTCCCGCTGGTCACCGGCCCGGTCGCCGCGGGCGAGGCGGAACTGGTGCTCGGGCGGCGGGTGCCGGTGGCGGCGGGAGCCTGGCCGGCGCACGCGCGGCTCGGCAACGCCGTGCTGGCCCGCCGGCTGCGACGCACCGCCGGGGTTCCGGTGCGCGACCTCGGGCCGATGCGGGCCTGCCGCCGGGCGGGGCTGCTCGGGCTGGAGCTGGCCGACCGGCGGTTCGGGTATCCGCTGGAGATGGTGGTGCGGGCCGCCGCCGCGGGCTGGCGTGTCGCGGAGGCCGACGTGCGCTACCTTCCCCGCGCGGGGCGCTCCAAGGTCACGGGCACCGTACGCGGGACGCTGCGGGCGATCGGCGACATGCGCGCCGTCCTCGCCGATCAGGGACGGCGCACCACCAGCCCGGCGTAGGACAGGTTGCCGCCGAACGCGAAGAGCAACATCGGCGCTCCTCGCGGGATCTCGTGCTCCTCCAGCAGTTTCGCCAGGGCCAGCGGCACGCTCGCCGCCGAGGTGTTGCCCGACTCGACGACGTCCCTCGCGATGACCGCGTCGACCGCGCCGAGCCGCTCGGCGAGAGGTTCGATGATGCGCAGGTTCGCCTGGTGGAGCACGACCGCCGCAAGGTCCTCCGGGCGTACGCCGCCGCGCTCGCACGCCCGCCGGGCGATCTCGGGCAGCCGGGTGGTGGCCCATCGGTAGACGCTCTGGCCGTCCTGGGAGAAGCGGGTGGGGACGCCCTCGATCCGTACGGCCCGGCCCAGTTCCGGCGCCGAGCCCCACACGACCGGCCCGATCTCCGGCTCGTCGGACGCGCTCACCACGACCGCCCCCGCGCCGTCGCCCGTCAGCACGCAGGTGGTGCGGTCGGTCCAGTCGGTCACCGCGGTCATCATGTCCGCACCGACGACCAGCGCGTTAGTGGCGGCGCCCGCCCGGATGGCGTGATCGGCCTGCGCCAGCGCGTGGGTGAAGCCGGAGCAGGAGACCCCCACGTCGATCAGGGCCGCGGCGGGCACGCCGAGCCGGGCGGCGACGCGGGAGGCGACGTTCGGGGCGCGCTCGGTCTGGGTGCAGGTGGCGACGAGGAGAAGGTCGATCTCGGAGGCGTCCAGCCCGCTGCCTGCCAGGGCCTTGGCCGCGGCGTGCTCGGCCATGTCCGCCACGCTCTCGCCGTCCGCGGCCACGTGACGGGTGCGGATGCCGACCCGCTTGCTGATCCACTCGTCGCTGGTCTCCACCATGGTCGCCAAATCCTCATTTGTCATGATCTTTGCTGGTTGGTAGTGACCCGTGGCGACAAGTCGTGATCCATTCATGCAGACGGACTATAGCAACCGAACGTTCGGACGCTAATCTGGCCCGCATGAGTCCGCGTCCGGTTGCGGGGAGGCTGTCCCGGCCGGTAGGGATGCCGTATGAGCCCGCGTAGATCTGTGGCCGAGGCGCTCGGGACGCGGTCGGCGATCCTGGAGCGCGGGGTGGCCATCGCCTCCTGTGAAGGGCTGGAAGGGCTGACCATCGGCCGGCTGGCCGCCGACCTGGGCATGAGCAAGTCGGGCGTGCTCGGACACTTCGGCTCGAAGGAGGCCCTTCAGCTCGCCGTGCTCGACCGTGCCGGCGATGTCTTCCGTGCCGAGGTGTGGGAGCGGGCCAGGCCCGCCGCTCCGGGGCTGGCGCGGCTGAGGGCGATCTGCGCGGCGTGGATCTCCTACCTCGAACGCGGCGTCTTCCCGGGCGGGTGCTTCTTCGTCGCGGCGGCGCACGAGTTCGACGGCCGCCCGGGCGCGGTGCGGGACTCGGTCGAGGCCGGGTTCGAGACCTGGCGGGCGCGCCTGGAGAAGGAGGCCCGCAGAGCGGTGGACGCGGGGGAGCTCCCTGCGGCCACGGATGCCGGTCAGCTCGTCTTCGAACTCCTCGGAGCGGCCATGGCGCTGAACCACGCGCTCCAGCTCCACCGCGACCCGCTCGCCGTCACCCGGGCCCGTCAGGCCATGGAGTCGCGTCTCGGCGGCGTCGCGTGACCTCGGTCCGTCGTCAGCTTCGTCGGCTCGCGGGTTTTGTCAGCTTGTCAGTTCGCCAGCTCGTCGGCGCGTCTGTTCGTCGGCTTGTCGGCTCGTCAGCTCGCGGCGAGGCGTTCGAAGAGCGCCAGGGCGGCCTGGCGGACCTCCTCCGGGGTCACCCCGTCCAGCGTCTTCCTGGCGTCGGTGATGTCGCGGGTGGTCGCCAGCGTGATGGCCACGGAGGAGGCGGCGGCGCGGTCGATCGACCCCGTCGGGGCGGCGTCGGCGAGCTCCTGGGCGCTGGTCGCGAGGTCGAGGTTGTCTCTCAAGGGATCTCCTCGGATGAAGATGTTCGGCCCATTGCATCACTTGGTGTCGTGCCGCATCCACCATTCGGTGAATTCCCGGCAACGGCCGTCGGGGGCGAACCCTATCAACCAGAGGTTACTGTACGTTTTGTCCGGATATGTGGTGACTCCCTGGACAACGCTCAACTCGTCCGTGACGCACAGCGGATGCCACTCGAACGTGGCCTCACCAGGCTTGTCCCGCCGACCCAGCCACTGGGCGACGATGTCGTCGCGGCCCTGCCATGGGGTGGCGTACGGCTCGGTGTAGTAGACCGCGTCCTCGGTGAACAGGGCGGCGATGTCGTCGGGATCGTTGGAGTTCCACGCGCGTACGTAGCCCTCGATCCACGCCTTCGGCTGGACCATCGGATCATCCCCTCAGGGGGTCGTGCCCCACGGACATGAGCTCGCGCCGCGAATCGTCGTCCGTGCGGTCGCCCATGGTCTCGACGAGTTCGACGACCTGGCGCATGACGTGGAGGTCGTTCTTGGTGAGGTCGCCCTTGCGCTTGCTCAGGACATGCAGGACGCCGCGGCCGAGCTCGTCGATGCCGAGGTCGGGATCGGCGGTGAAGCTCTCCTCGTCGGAGGCGAGGGCGAGCAGGAAGGCGCGCAGCTCTTCGGAGTTCATGTTCACCGTCCGGTGGAACTCCTCCCACAGCATGTCGGTGTCAAAACTCTCGGTCATACGGCCCCGCCTACCCGCGAGACCTCGCGTTACGCACGTGACCTCACCCGCCGGCGGCGAGCTCCGCCACCGTGACGGCCACGCGCCGCGCCCGGGTCTCCGGCTTCTTGGCGGCCTCGATCCGCAGGATGTAGCGCCTCTTGCGCGAGTACGACAGGCTCTCGAAGAACGCCTTCGCCTCGGGGGCGTCCTCGAGCGCCGCCGCCAGGTCGGCGGGCACCGCCACGTCGCGAGGCGCGGCGTCGAGCGCGAGCTCCACGTCGACCTCGTCGCCGGCCGCCACCCCGGCCGCCTGGCGGTTCTCGGCGCTGAGCGGCAGCATGAACCGCCCGCCCATCACCGCCACCGTGCTGCGGTAGGCGTGGGAGCCGATGGTGACCGTCACGGCGGGCCGCTTCCCGGCGCCGAGCGCCTCCACGACCTCGGCGGGCACCTCGAACCCCGTCGCGGTCTTGCGGGCCGGCTCGATCGTGCAGCGGAACCTCATCTTTTCTCCTTAAGCGTGGAAACCCCGGGCTTCAGCCCTGGGGAGGAAACGCTGCCCTGCGCCGGAGGATTCTGTCGGTGCTGATCACTAGGTTGATCGGCGTGTCCCGCTACCGCCTCGCGCCGACACCTGCCCAGGGGCAGGCGTTGCTGGAGCACTGCGGGCATGCGCGTTTCGTCTGGAACCTGGCGG
>NZ_POUD01000142.1 GCF_003236395.1 Nonomuraea aridisoli
CGGGGATGGTGAGGCGGTGGGAGGTCTTGGCCGGGGCGCCGCGGCGGGAGATGTAGTCGAGGGTGCGGTAGTCCACCGTGAGGTCGTCGCGGGTCAGGCGGGCGATCAGGTAGCCGCGGCGTTGGTCGATGTAGGAGATGTGGGGGTTCTCCTGGAGGGCTTCGGCGATGAAGGTCTTGTCGCGGTAGCCGTCGCCGTCGCTGCTGATGGACGTGGCCACGACCTCGTTGGCCACCACCGGCGAGTCCGGGTCGTCGAAGTCGGCCTTGAGCTCGGCGGCGTGGTGCATGTGCACGTCGCCCGTCAGCACCACGGGGTTCGCCGTCCGGGCCAGCGCCCCGAGGACGCGGGTGCGCTCGCCGGCGTAGCCGTCCCAGGAGTCGAGGTTGACCTCGCGGCCGGGACCGACCTTGAAGTCGCGCTGCGCCATGAGGATCTGCTGCCCGAGCAGGTTCCAGCGGGTGTCGGAGCCGTTCAGGCCGCTCTCCAGCCAGCGCCACTGGTCCTGCCCGAGCAGGGTGCGGCGCTCGTCGAGCCGGTCGTCGCAGCCGGCCCGCACGCCGTCGTCGCACGCCTGGTCGTCGCGGAACTGCCGGGTGTCCAGCAGGTGGAAGCGGGCCAGTGTCCCCCAGGAGACGCGCCGGTTCACCCGCAGCGACGCCCCGTGGAGGCTGGCGCGGCGCAGCGGCATGTTCTCGTAGTACGCCCGGAACGCCTCCGCGCGGCGGCGGGCGAAGGCGGGCGCGTCGGTGCTGGAGTGGGAGCCGGCCCAGTTGTTCTCCACCTCGTGGTCGTCGAAGAGCGCGAGCCAGGGCGCCACCCGGTGCGCGGCCTGCAGGTCGCGGTCGCTCTTGTACTGGGCGTGCCGCAGCCGGTAGTCGGCGAGCGTCTGGCACTTGCCCGGGGTGTGGGTGCGCACGCGCCGCCCGAGCGCCGTGTAGCCGCTGGGGGCGTACTCGTACAGGTAGTCGCCGAGGAAGACCACCAGGTCGGGCTCCTGCTCGGCCAGGCGGCGGTAGGCGGTGTAGTAGCCGTGCTCGAAGTGCGCGCACGCGGCCACCGCGAAGGTCAGCGGCGTCTCCCCCGCCGGCGTCGTCCGGGTGCGGCCGCTCGGCGACAGCCGCCCTTCGCTGCGGAACCGGTAGAAGTACTCGCGCCCCGGCTCCAGTCCTTCGAGCTCGACGTGGACGCTGTGCGCGGCGGAGGCCCGCGCGGTGGCCGTACCGGACCTGACGATCTTGGAGAAGCGCTCGTCGGCGGCGACCTGCCAGTCCACCTCCACGGCGCGGGACGGCATGCCGCCGCGGCCGTCCCCGCTCAAGGGGTCGACGGCCAGCCGGGTCCACAGGACGAAGCCGTCGGCGGAGGGGTCTCCGGAGGCCACGCCGAGCGTGAACGGGTCGGATCTGAGGGTTCGGGAGGAGGCGGACGCCGGTGCGGCCGCGTGGGGAAGGAGGAGGCCGGCTGTCGCCGCTGTCAGGAAGGCTCTGCGGTCCACGCTCCCAGGTATCGCCCGCCGGGTTGACTCGGCCGTGACAGCGGCGTCAAGGGTGGATGAACAGCGTCGGTCGTCATGTCCGCGCAGTTCGTCCCGGAGATCTCCCGTTCGTACGTTTCCATGAACGCGTTGTCAGGACAGGACGGCGCGCAGGCCGGCGGCGCCGGTGAAGAGCACGCCCGTCATGCCCGCGCGTTCGGCGCCCTCGACGTTCTCCGGGCGGTCGTCGATGAAGACGATGTCGGCGGGGTCGGCGCCGAGTGCCTTGGCGGTCTCGTCGTAGATCTCCCTGCCGGGTTTGACCAGGCCGAGGCGTCCGCTGTAGAAGCGGTGGCCGATCGCGGCGATCCAGGGCAGCTGATCGAGGCCCTCGCCGACGCAGACGGGCGCGTTGGACAGCAGCGCCACCTCGCGCCCGGCCGCGAGCAGCTCGCCGAGCAGCTCGACCGTGTCCTCGTCGGGGTGGGCCCAGCTGGCGACGTCCATGGCGACCAGGCGGGCGACCTCGGCGTGGGTGACGGGCCGGTCGAGCACCGCCGCCCAGTAGGCGTGCGGCGTCAGGGCGCCCGCGTCGAACTCCAGCCGGCGCTCCCAGTAACGGCTCATGAACGGCTCCGGCTCGGCGCCCACGGCGCGCGCCATGGCCTCGGCGTCGGAGTCGGGCTGGGGAAGGGAGAGGACACCGCCGTAGTCGAAGACAATCCACGTCATGGGACGAATGGTCGCAGATGCGGGCCGAGGGCGGGGCAGCCCAGGTATTTCTCCGCGGTGTGGAAGTCGATCCAGTCGAGGTTGACCAGCTCCTCGGCGTCGACGCCGGTGAAGCTGCCGGCCAGGGCGGGCGGGATGGCGGCGATGTCGTCCTTGTCGGCGATGTTGACCCAGCGCCCGACGCCCGGGGGCCGCTCGCCGCGGCCGTTGACCGGGGCGGGCAGGAGGCGCTCGAAGACGACGTTGCGCATGCCGAGCGGGCTGCCGAGCGTGACCAGCAGGTCGACGCGCAGGTCGGGGTCGGCCCACAGCGCCTCGTACGCGACGACGCTGCCGAGCGAGTGGGCGATCACCACCTTGGCGCCGTTGCGCCTGATGGTCTCGGCGACGGCCCGGCGGCACTTCTCGCGCCTGCCCTCGTCGGTGAGGTAGGAGGCCACCTCAGGGGCGAACAGCGCGGCGAACGCCGCCGACCTCTCGTCGAGCCTGTCGAGCAGCCAGCCGGTGAACGTCTTGAGCGCGCCCGTGACGTGCTCGCCGAGGCCGAGGTTCCCGGCCCAGCCGGCCGGCACGGCCTCGGCCGGCGCGTCCATGGCGGCCCGGGCCGCGGGGACGTCGTCGCCGCCGTCGTTGAGGTGGTGGGAGAAGTAGGCGATCTCGGCGAAGTACGGCCGTGTCTCCCCGCCGAGGCAGGCGTGCAGGTAGCGGTCCCACTTGCGCCGCATGGCGTCCGCCGCCCCCGTCGCCGAGCGCCCGGCCCTCAGGTAGTAGTCGTACTTGCCGATCCCGTGCACCCCGACGATGACGGCCACCGCGCCTCCCCACCCCGCGATCTCTTCCGCGCGATACTGGCATACGCCGCGCGCGATCAGCCGTCAAGCGGCGCAAAATGCCGTTGCGCGAGGCATACCGCGGCCATATACGGTGACATGTCGTAAAGAAGACACGTTCGAGGAGTCGCACCCATGCCCGGCCCGCTGGTCGTCAACGACTCGGTCGTCATCCCCGACGCCGAGCTCGTCTGGCGTTTCTCCCGTTCGTCGGGGCCGGGAGGCCAGGGCGTCAACACCACCGACAGCCGCGTGGAGCTCTCCTTCGACGTGGCCGCGAGCACGGCCCTGCCGCCGGCGCTCAAGGCGCGCGCCCTCGACCGCCTCGGCTCCGGCACGATCACGATCGCCGCCTCGGAGTACCGCTCCCAGCTGCGCAACCGCGAGGCGGCCGAGCACCGCCTGGCGCAGCGGCTGCGCGAGGCCATCGCCCCGCCGCCCAAGCGCCGCCGCCCGACCAAGCCGAGCCGCGGCGCGGTCGAACGCCGCATCGCCGCCAAGAAGCACCGCTCCGACCTCAAGCGCCTGCGCCGCGAGCCGTAGACGACCGGGCCGCGAGCCCTAGACGATGAGCCGGGGCAACGACGCGACGCTGCCCGACAGGTAGCCCGCCACCGCCCTCGGCACCAGATTCCTGGACGTGATCTCCGCCTGCTCCAGCCGTACGCGCTCGACCTCGTACAGACCGCGCGACGGGTCGTCGAACTCCGGGCCGTTGCGCCGCGCCGGGTCCATCGACACGAGCCGGCAGCCGAACAGGTGCTGGGTTTTCACCTCGCCCAGGCACGGGTACGACACGCTCGCCAGCGGCGTCACCGCGCGGACCGTCGCGCCGAGCTCTTCGAGCAGTTCCCGGTGCAGGGTCTCCTCCAGTGAGCCGTCCGCCGGCTCGACGTGCCCGCCGGGCACCGTCCAATACAGGTCGCGTCCTGGCACCGTACGGCGGAACAAGATGAGACGCTCGTCGTGATCGAGCAGGACACCCCGGACACTGGGTTGCATACATCACACCCTATTTGACCGGTATGTCCTTCGGGTAGCCTAACCTACGGTACCGTAACCTGAAGGAGAAGATCTTTTATGGCGATGACTCAGACGGAGCTGCTGCACGAGCTGGAGCCCGTGGTCGCCGGGGAGCTGAACCGCCACGAGAAGGTGGCCAAGGAGTGGTTCCCGCACGAGTACATCCCGTGGAGCGAGGGCCGCGACTTCGACGGCATCTACGGGGGCGAGGCCTGGCGGGAGAGTGACTCCAAGATCCCCGAGGCCGCGCGCGTGTCGCTCATCGTCAACCTCCTGACCGAGGACAACCTGCCCAGCTACCACCACGAGATCGCGACCACGTTCGGGCGCGACGGCGCCTGGGGGACGTGGGTGCACCGCTGGACGGCCGAGGAGGACCGCCACGGCACCGCCCTGCGCGACTACCTCACCGTCACCCGCGCCGTGGACCCGGTCGCGCTGGAGCGCGCCCGCATGCGCCACATGGAGCAGGGCTTCGTCACCGAGTACGGCACCATGCTCCAGCAGCTGGCGTACGTCTCCTTCCAGGAGCTGGCCACCCGCATCTCCCACCGCAACACCGGCAAAGCCTCCGGCGACGAGGGCTGCGAGCGGCTGCTCGCCCGCATCGCCGCCGACGAGAACCTGCACATGCTCTTCTACCGCAACCTGCTCAAGGCGGCCTTCGAGCTCGACCCCAACCAGACCATGCGGGCGGTGACCGACGTCGTCACCACGTTCCAGATGCCCGGCACGGGCATGGAGGGCTTCGCCCGCAAGGCCATGATCATCGCGCACGAGGGCATCTACGACCTGCGTCTCCACCTCGACGACGTGCTCATGCCGGTGCTGCGGCAGTGGGCGGTCTTCGACAAGACCGGGCTGGACGCCGAGGGCGAGAAGGCGCGCGAGGAGCTGTCGGCGTTCCTCGACAAGACCGACGCCACGGCGGCGAGGTTCGTCGAACGCCGTGAGGAGCGCCGCGCCCGCATCGCCGCCCGCGGCTGACGAGCTGACGAGCTGACGACTGACGACCCGCCGCGCGTCGTGCGCGCGGCGGTCCCCCCGGCCCCCGTCCGTGGGGCCGGCCCCCAGAACGCCCCGCTAGCGGCATCCGCGGCGGCGCGCGACAGGGAATCGCCGCTGCGGCGAAGCCTGGTGTCCCTCTTGACCAGCCGATGGTCTTGCACATCCGACCATCGGGCAGGTTTCCGCTAACACCGGAACCTCTTGGGAGCAGTGGGTGAAAATCATCGGGATCGCCGCGAGCCTCCACGCTGGGTCATTTATCACGAGATTGTTGGATGCCGCGGGCGGCGAACTGCCGGAAGGCGTCGGTTTCGAGGTCTGGCAGGGGCTGGGGACGATCCCGCCGTACCGCCCGGGTCCGGTGCCGCCGGAGGCCCGAGATCTCCTCACGATGACGGCCGGGAGCGACGCGATCCTGCTGACCGCCCCGGAGCACAGCCTGCTCCCGGTGGAGCTGGCGTACGCGCTGGACTGGATGTCCGCGCGCGAGGGCCTGGCGGGCAGGCACGTGGCCGTGATGAGCGCGAGCGTGCGGGCGTGCGGCGCGATGTGGGCGCAGGCGGAGCTGTACAAGCAGCTGCTGGGCGCGGGGGCGGTCGTCATGGGCGAGGAGCTGGTGATCTCACCGGCCTGCCCGCACTTCGACGAGGACGGCCGCCTGACGGCGCCGGAGCTGCGCGCCCAGGTGCGTGCGGTGATCCGCCAGCTCTGCCCCGCCGAGGTCATGGAGCCCGTGCTCTCCCTGCGCTGACGAGAAGAGCACGGGAGTGAATCTCTCCACCGGCCAGGATGAGGCCCTCGGGAACACGACCGCCCTGCCAGGCACGATGCCGCCGGGAGAAAAGTACGGGATGAGAATCCTGCACCGGCTAGCGCCGGTCCTCGATCTCCCAGACGTGGTCGACGACGTGCCAGGCGATGCGCCGCAGCGCGTAGCGCGGCGGCCACGCGGTGGTGGCCGGCGGCTCCCACGGGCGCGACAGCACCTCGATCAGCTCCGCCCGCATCGCGTCGCGGTCGGCCACCGACTTGTACGGCTTGTACCGCACCCCGACGTTGCGCGCGTAGGCGCGCTCCGCCTCGGTCACGTGATCGACGATCTTACTGCGGTCGCGGCCGCCGCCGCGCGGGCCCTTGCGCAGTTCCTCCGGCGAGAGCGCGGCGGTCTCGTCGAACAACTCCCAGGCCGCCCGCACCAGCGCGGCCTGACGCTCGGCCTCGGGCCCCGGCAACGGCTCCAGGTCGAGGGCGGGCACCTGGTACGGCACCCCGAAGTCCGTCGTCCCGCCCCCTCGCACCCGGGCCACCACCTCGGGCTCGCCGGGGTCGAAGGCGAGCCCGGCCCGCTCGGCGAGCACACGGTAACGGGGCACGTAGTCCATCAGCCGGTCGAGCGCCGCCTCCTCGCCCTTGTCGATCCGGCACCAGCCGGGCCAGTCGAGCGAGCAGGCGAACACCTTCTTCTGGCCGATCTCGAGATAGACGCGGGTCATGCGGCCGAGCCTGTCACGCTTACCTGTCAGGGGACGTCAGGTTCAGATGAGGTCGATGAGGTCGGCGACGGAGTCGACCACCAGCGACGGCCGGTAGGGGTAGCGGTCGATCTCGTGACGCTGGGTGACGCCGGTCAGGACGAGGATGGTGAACAGGCCCGCCTCCATGCCGGAGACGATGTCGGTGTCCATGCGGTCGCCGATCATCGCGGTCGTCTCGCTGTGGGCGTCGATCTCGTTGAGCGCGCTGCGCATCATGCGGGGGTTGGGCTTGCCGACGAAGTAGGGCTCGACGCCGGTGGCCTTGGTGATCATGGCGGCCACGGCGCCGCAGGCCGGCAGCGATCCTTCGGTGGAGGGCCCGATGGGGTCGGGGTTGGTGGCGATGAAGCGCGCGCCGCCCTCGATGAGGCGGATGGCGCGGGTGATCTGGGTGAAGCTGTACGTGCGCGTCTCGCCGAGCACCACGTAGTCGGGGTCGAGGTCGGTCAGGATGTAGCCGACCTCGTGCAGCGCCGTGGTCAGACCGGCCTCGCCGATGACGTACGCCGAGCCGCCGGGGCGCTGGTCGTCGAGGAACTGGGCGGTGGCCAGCGCGGAGGTGAAGATGGACTCGGCCGGCACGTCGAGGCCCGCCCCCGCGAGCCGCACCGCCAGGTCACGCCGGGTGTAGATCGAGTTGTTGGTCAGGACCTTGAACCTTTTGCCCGACTCGCTGAGCCGTTTGATGAACTCGTCGGCCCCGGGGACGGGCCGCCCCTCGTGCACGAGAACACCGTCCATGTCGGACAACCAGGAATCGATCCGCTTACGCTGAGTCACGTGCTCATCGTAGCGACCGGGCGTTTCGTGATGCGGAACTACACCCCTGGACGAAGGCTGCCGTATATGAACAATGTCCTCATGTCGTTCATTGAATCCGCGCAGGACATGCGGGACGAACTCGTACAGCTCCGGCACTCCCTTCACACCACGCCCGAGGTCGGCCTCTACCTGCCCCGCACCCAGGAGAAGGTGCTGGCCGCGCTCGAGGGGCTCCCGCTGGAGATCTCCACCGGCACCCGGCTCAGCTCCGTGACCGCCGTGCTGCGCGGCGGCCGGCCGGGGCCCGCGGTGCTCCTGCGGGGCGACATGGACGCCCTCCCCGTGACCGAGAAGAACGATCTGCCGTACGTCTCGCAGATCGCCGGGCAGATGCACGCCTGCGGCCACGACCTGCACACCACGATGCTGGCGGGCGCCGCCCACCTGCTGAGCGCGCGCAGGGAGGAGCTGGCCGGCGATGTGATCTTCATGTTCCAGCCCGGGGAGGAGGGGCACGACGGCGCCAAGCACATGATCGAGGAGGGCGTGCTCGACGCGGCCGGCGAGCGCCCGGTGGCGGCGTACGGGCTGCACGTCGTCTCCTCGATGATGCCGCCGTCGACGTTCATGACGCGGCCGGGGCCGCTGATGGCGGCGGCGGACGTGTTCCAGGTGACGGTGAAGGGGCGCGGCGGGCACGGCTCGACCCCGTGGCGCTCGCTCGACCCGATCCAGGCGGGCTGCGAGATGGTGGCGGCGCTGCAGACGATGGTGACCAGGACGTTCGACGTGTTCGACCCCGTGGTGGTGACCGTGGGCAGCTTCCACGGCGGCACGAAGGACAACATCATCCCGGACGAGGCGTCGTTCGAGGCCACGGTGCGGACCTTCAGCAAGGAGAACAGGACGCTGATGAAGCGGCGGCTGGTCGAGCTCGTCGAGGGCATCGCGGCCGCGCACGGGCTGCGGGCCGAGGCGTCGTTCGGGATGGGCTACCCGGTGACGGTGAACGACGCGAGCGAGTCGGAGTTCGTCGGGCGGACGGCCGACGAACTGTTCGGGCCGGGCCGCTTCTTCGTCGCGCCGCAGCCGATCATGGGCTCGGAGGACTTCTCGTACGTGCTGGAGTCGGTGCCGGGGGCGTTCGCGTTCCTGGGCGCCTGCCCGCCCGGCCTCGACCCGGAGACCGCGCCCTACAACCACTCCCCCGAGGCCATGTTCGACGACGCGGTGCTGCCCGACGGAGCCGCGCTCTACGCGTCCCTGGCGTTCTCGCGGCTGTCCTGACATGCGGGCCTGGGTGGTGGAGCGGCCGGGGCCGATGGCGTCCGGGCCGCTGGCGCTCGTCGAGCGGGAGGTGCCCGAGCCCGGACCGGGTGAGGTGCTCGTCCGCGTGGAGGCGTGCGGCGTGTGCCGTACGGACCTGCACCTCGCCGAGGGCGACCTGCCGCCCAGGCGGCCTCGCACCACCCCCGGGCACCAGGCGGTGGGCCGGGTGGCCGGCACCGGCGAGCGCGTCGGGGTGGCGTGGCTGCGCTCGACCTGCGGCCGGTGCCGCTACTGCCGGCGCGGGATGGAGAACCTCTGCCCCGCTTCGGCGTACACGGGGTGGGACGCGGACGGCGGGTTCGCCGAATACCTGGTCGCGCCCGCCGCGTACGTCTACCCGCTGCCCGGCGACGTGCCCGCCGAGCGGCTGGCGCCGCTGCTGTGCGCGGGGATCATCGGCTACCGGGCGCTGGCCCGCTGCGACCTGCCGGAGGGCGGGCGGCTCGGCATCTACGGGTTCGGCGCCTCGGCGCACCTGACGGCGCAGGCCGCGATCGCAAGGGGCGCGACCGTGCACGTGGTGACCCGCTCCCCCGCCGCCCGCGCGCTGGCGCTGGAGCTGGGGGCCGCCTCGGCGGGCGACCGGCCGCCCGAGCCGCTGGACGCGGCCATCCTCTTCGCGCCGGTGGGCGACCTCGTGCCGCCCGCGCTGGAGGCGCTCGACCGGGGCGGGACGCTGGCGATCGCCGGCATCCACCTGACCGACGTGCCGGCGCTCGACTACGACCGCCACCTGTTCCAGGAGCGCACGCTGCGCAGCGTGACGGCCAACACGAGGGCCGACGGGCGGGCCTATCTGGAGCTCGCCCTGGCGCATCCGCCGCGCGTGACGATCGCCCCGTACGCCGTGGATGACGCCGCTCTGGCGCTCTCGGATCTGGCGAACGGCCAGGTCAACGGGGCTGCGGTTTTGGTCATTGATTGACCGAATTGTGGATGACGCTTAGTACCACTGCGTACCCTGATGAAGGAAAGTTACATTAGCCTCACATCTACTGGAGATTATTGACGCTGATGTGGCGTGATCGTAGTGTCCGGTCAATCCCTCTTAGATCCTGGAATCCAGGTCCCGACATCCCCCGGAGCAGCGAATGAAGCGACTGGCAGCGGTAGTGGCGTTGGTGGGTCTTGCCACCGCGACTGCGGCGTGCAGTGGTGGCACCACCAACAATTCCGGCGGCTCAGGCGGTGGCGGCGGGCTCTTCACCACGATCGACGTGGCCCGGCCGGGTCTCGACGCGTCGGCGCCGGCCAATCCCTGGAACCCGAAGGGTAATGCCTTCCTCGGGTACAACGGGATGAAACTGGCCTGGGTCAAGAACCACCTCACCGACCCGAACCAGTTCTACCCGGGCATCGCCGCCAGCTGGGACGTCGCAGCCGACAACTCCTCCATCACCCTTCACATCCAGCCGAACGCCAAGTGGTCCGACGGCAAGCCGGTGACCGCCGAGGACGTCCGGCTCTCCATCGGCCTGGCCTACACCACCGGCAGCACCGCCTTCGCGCTCACGCCGGGCGCCGCCGGAGCGGCGGCCGAGGTCGAGGTCGTCGACGACAAGACCGTCAAGGTCACCCAGGACATGACGAACCCGAGCGCCAAGTTCGCCCGCGGCGTCCTGGACAACTGGGTCGTCCCCGCGCACGTCTGGGGCAGCGTGCTCCCGGCCGACTTCTGGGACAAGCTCAAGACCTCCAGGGGCGAGGGCGAGGCCGCCGACAAGGCGCGCGAGGAGATCCTCGCGCTCGGCCAGAAGGTGCTGGCCTTCGCGCCGCCCAAGGACGTCTCCGCCGGGCCGTTCACTTTGGAGCGGGTGAACCCGGGCGAGGCGCTGCTGCTGAAGAACCCGAACTTCTACAACGCCGCCAACGTGGCGCCCGCGCAGGTGAAGTTCCTCAACTACAGCGGCAACGAGCAGATCTGGAACTACCTGAGCGCCGGCAAGCTCGACCACTCCGGCTTCGTCGCCGCCCCGCCGGACGTGATGAACCGGATCAAGCAGGCGCCCGGCTCCCACATCATCACGGGCTTCTCCCCGGTGGCCGTCGGCATGGCGTTCAACCAGAGCAAGAAGCCGTACGACAACGTGCACGTGCGCCGCGGCCTGGCCTACCTCATCGACCGCGCCCAGGTGACCAAGGTCGCCTCGCCCGACGGCGGCACGCCGGCCCTCACGACCTCCGGCATCCACCAGAAGCCGGCGCAGGAGTGGATCGGCTCCGAGCTGAGCAGCCTGGAGCCGTACAACCACGACGTGGCCAAGGCGGAGGCCGAGTTCACCGAGGCCGGCCTGAAGAAGCAGAACGGCAAGTGGACGCTGGCCGACGGCACGCCGTGGAAGGTCACGATGCACGCGCCGTCCGGCTTCTCCGACTGGATCTCCGCGCAGGAGAACATCAAGAGCCAGCTCGTCGACAACGGCGTCGACGCCGAGGTGGTGACCGTCGCCGACTACCCCGTCTACCTGGAGGAGCTCGCGGCGGGCAAGTACGACGTCGGCTTCTGGCTGATGGCGCTCGGCCCCGCGCCGTACGACATCTTCCAGCGCCTCTACGGCACCTCGAACGGCTGGACAAACGTGGCCGGCAAGGTCTCCCACAACGCGCCCGGCAAGGGCGGCAACTGGATGGGCGGCCCCGAGGAGATCGACGTCGAGGGCGTCGGCAAGGTCAACCCCGGTGAGCTGACGGCCGAGCTGAACGCCGCCACCGCCGAGGAGGCCAAGCCCATCATGGCCAAGCTCGCCAAGGCCGCCAACCAGGACCTCCCGGTCATCCAGCTGTGGGACTACGTCAACACGCAGTTCACCAACACCTCCCGGTTCACCGGGTGGCCGCAGAACGACAGCGACCTGCTGCGCCTGCCGGCCGGTGTCTGGATCCAGCTGGGCATGATCAAGGGCAAGCAGTAGAGAAGAGCGTATGACGGTCATCGCACGGCGACTCGCGGGCCACCTGGCCCGCGGGCTCGTCATGATCCTCGTGGTCGCCACGATCAGTTTCTTCATCGTCAGGAGCATCCCTGGCGATCCCGTGGCGGCGAACGTGCAGAAACTGATCGAGCAGGGCATGGCCCCGCAGGCGGCCGAGCAGGCGACCCGCGTGCTGTACGGCTTCCAGCCGAAGGGCACCCTGTGGGAGCAGTACGTCGACTACATGGGCGGGCTGTTCACCTTCGACCTGGGCCAGTCGGTCACGCACGCCGGCGCGCCCGTGACGGACGTGCTGGCCGACGCGGCCAAGTGGACCGTCCTCCCGGTGCTGGCGGGGACGCTGCTGAGCTTCCTGGTGGGCATCGTGATGGGCGTCTACGCGGCCATCCGGCGCAGCGGCAAGCTCGGCGACGTCCTGGCGATCTCCGGCTCGCTGCTGCACGGCGTGCCGCAGTACGTGCTGGGCCTGCTGCTCAGCGCGATCTTCGCCACGCTGATCCCGATCCTGCCGGCCGACGGGCCGGTGGACATCCTGTTCGAGCCCGGGTTCAACGCCGGCTACATCGGCTCGCTGGTCGAGCACGCGGTGCTGCCGGTGGCGACGTACGCGCTGGCCGCGTACGGCGGGTGGATCCTGGCGATGAAGTCGAGCGTCGTCACCGTGCTGGGCGACGACTTCATCCTGGCCGCCGAGCTGCGCGGGATGAAGCGCTCGATCATCTTCCGGTACATCGCGCGCAACGCGATCCTGCCGCTGTTCACGATCCTCGCGCTCTCACTCGGCCTGCTGCTGGGCGGCGCGGTGTTCATCGAGCGGATCTTCAACTATCCCGGGCTCGGGCTGCTGCTCATCGAGAGCATCACGATGCGCGACTACGCCCTGATGGGCGGCGCGTTCCTGATCATCACGGTGTCCATCATCGTGGCGAACATCATCGCGGACCTGTTCTACAGCGTCATCGACCCGCGGGTCCGCAGCGGGGAGGAGGTGTCAGCATGACCGTCCTGCTGGAGGGCTCGTCCACGAGCGCGGCGATGCGCCGCAACTTCTGGGCGGGCGTGTGGCGGGTGATGCGGCGCAAGCCCAGCCGCCTGGTGGGCGCGGTGCTCATGGCCGGGTTCGTGTTCATGGGCGCCTTCGGGCCCCTGTTCTACCCGGACCCGCTGCCCCGCGACGTCAACCAGCTGACCAGGCCGCCGAGCTGGCAGCACTGGCTCGGCACCGACGACCAGGGCCGCGACGTGGTCGCCCTGGTGGTCACCGGCTCCCGGTACGTGCTGCTGGCCGCGCTCGTCACCGCCGTCATCACGGTGGTCCTGGGCACCGGCATCGGGCTGTTCTCCGGCTTCAAGCGGGGCCGCTGGGACACCGTTCTCATGCGGATCACCGACATGAAGCTGACCATCCCCGGGCTGCCGCTGCTGCTGGTGCTCTCCACGGTGTGGAAGTTCAGCAGCGCCGTGCAGATGGGCCTGGTGCTGGGGCTGCTGAGCTGGGGCGGCGTGGCGCGGGCGGTGCGCGCGCAGACGCTGTCGCTGCGGGAGCGGGGCTTCATCGAGGCGGCGCGCGGGCTGGGGCTGTCGACCTCCCACATCGTCGGCAAGGAACTGCTGCCGAGCATGGCGCCGTACATCGCGATGAACATGCTGATCGCGATCACCGGCGGCGTCTACTCCCAGGTGGGCCTGTTCTTCCTGGGCGTGCTGCCGTACGAGTCGAACAACTGGGGTCAGATGCTCAACACGGCGGTGTTCCGCTCCGGCGCGCTGACCGTGCCGAGCGCGCTCGGCTTCCTGATCGGGCCGCTGCTGGCGATCCTGCTGCTGACACTGGCCATCGTGCTCGTGGTGGACGCCATGGACGAGATCTTCAACCCCCGGCTGCGCGAGGAGTAAAGGGTGAGCAAGCAAGCGCCGGGCGTGCGCATCGACGGCCTGACGGTCGTCTACAAGACACCGGCGGGCGAGCTGCCCGCCGTCCGGGACGTCAGCCTGACGCTGGAGCCCGGCTCGATCACCGGCATCGTGGGCGAGTCCGGTTCCGGCAAGTCCACGCTGGCCCTGTCGCTGCTCAACGCGGTCCAGCCGCCGGGCCGGATCTCGGCGGGCAGCGTCGAGATCGACGGGCTCGGCGACGTGGTGGGCCTGGGGGGCGAGCAGCTGCGCAAGGCCCGCGGCCGGCACATCGGGTACGTCTTCCAGGCCGCCCAGAACTCCCTCAACCCGCTCAAGACGGTCGGCAAGCAGCTGCTCGACCTCGGCCGCTCGCACGGCGTGGACGACCTGCGCGGCCTCGTGCGCGAGGCCAAGGAACTGCTCGGCCGGATGGGCCTGGACGGCGCGCGGGTGCTCGACTCGCACCAGCACGAGCTGTCCGGCGGCATGCGCCAGCGCGTCGGCATCATGCTGGCGCTGGTGCTCAACGCCCACGTGGTCGTGCTGGACGAGCCGACGACGGCGCTCGACATGATCACGCAGGCCAACATCCTGAAGATCGTGCGCGAGGTGCACGCCGAGCGCGGCCTGACGACCCTGGTCATCACCCACGACATCGGCGTGGTGGCCGAGGTCGCCGACCGGCTGGCCGTCATGTACGGCGGCCGCCTGGTCGAGCAGGGCCCGACCCGCGAGGTGCTCGGCTCGCCGCGGCACCCGTACACCAGGGGCCTGATCAAGGCCATCCCCCGGCTGGTGGGCGACATCGACGAGGCGCGGGCGCTGCCCGGCCGCCCGCCCACGCTGGCGACGGTGCCGAAGCAGGGCTGCGTGTTCAGGGAGCGGTGCGCGCTGCGCATGGACGTGTGCGACGACGTCGACCCCGAGGCCGTCCTGCAGGGCACGAGGACCGTGGCCTGTCACGCCGTGACCGTGAAGGAGCACGCATGATCACCGGAACCGGCGTCGTCAAGACGTACAAGCAGCGGGGCAAGATGCTCGGCGCCCGAGAGGTGCGGGCCCTGCGGGGCGTGGACTTCGCGATCCCCAAGGGCGGCGCGGCCTCGTTCATCGGCGAGTCCGGGTGCGGCAAGACCACGCTGGGCCGGATCATCGCGGGGCTGGAGACGTACGACGAGGGCGAGGTCGTCATCGACGGCGTGGCCATGTCGGGGCTCAAGCCCAAGGAGCGCCAGCCGCACTTCCGCAAGATCCAGATGATCCACCAGGACCCGTACTCGGCCCTGAACCCGACCCGCACCATCCACCAGACCCTGCACGCCCCGCTCAGCCTGCGGGCCCGGCAGACGGGCCGGCCGCGGTCGTGGATCGAGGAGCGGGCGGCCGAGGTGCTGTCGCTGGTGGGGCTCGACCCGGGCTCGGTGCTGGCACGCTACCCGCACCAGCTGTCCGGCGGCATGCGCCAGCGCGTGGTGATCGCGCGGGCGCTGACCGTGGACCCCGAGATGCTGGTCGCCGACGAGGCCGTCTCGATGATCGACGTCTCGCTCCGGCTCGGCATCCTGGCGCTGCTGAAGGACCTGCGCGAGCGGCTCGGCGTGAGCGTGCTGTTCATCACGCACGACGTGGCGACGGCCCGCTACATCGGCGACGACGGCGAGCTGTACGTGATCTACCGCGGCCAGGTCGTCGAGCGCGGCGCAGTCGACACGGTCATCGCCGACCCCGTGCACCCGTACACCCAGTCGCTGCTGTCGGCCATCCCGGTGCTGCACGGGCTGGAGCAGCCGGGCGAGCAGCCGGTGGTGCCGCTGGAGTCGCTGGACGAGAGCAGATCCGACGAGGGCTGCCTGTTCGCCCGGCGCTGCCCCTTCCGTGCCGATCGGTGTGAGGGCGAGCGGCCTCTGCTGCAGATCACCGACGGCGTGCCGCAGGAGCACGCCTGCTTCTACCCCGAGCGCCGCAACGTCATCGCGCGCCCGCTGAGCGAGGTGTGATGACGCACGCCGTACGGGCGGCCGAGCCCGCCGAGGCGGCGCGGGTCGCCGAGACGGCGCTGACGCTGGACCCCGGCGAGGGCGCGGCGCTGGTGGCTCACCTGTCGCGGCCCCCGGCCGGACGACGCTGGACGGCGCTGGCCGTGGACGGCGGTGTGGTGCTGGCGTCCCTGTCCGCTCACGCGGCCGGGGTCGGCCACATCGACCTGCTGGCCGTGCACCCCTCCGCGCGGGGTCAGGGGCGCGGCCGGGCGCTGGTGCGCGCGGCCGAGGAGTGGCTGGCCGGTCAGGGGGCGCGCCAGGCCCGCTTCGCCGGCAACCCGCCGTGCTACGCCTGGCCGGGCGTCGACGTCCGCTACACCGCCGCCGCCTGCCTGGCCGAGAGCCTCGGGTACGAACGCTACGACGTCGCCTGGAACATGACGGCCGACCTGGCCGCCGACCTGTCGGTCGAGGAGGACGTACGGCGGCTGGAGGCCGCGGGCGTGGCCGTCCGGGAGTCGGTCGAGGATCGCGAGCGGGTGGCGGCGTTCGTCGAGGAGCACTGGAACGATCGATGGGCCTGGGAGGCCGTGCACGCGGCCGGGCTGCACTACGCCGAGCGCGACGGCCGTATCCTCGGCTTCGCCGCGTGGGGCGCGCGGCCGGCCTGGTTCGGGCCCATGGGGACCGCCCCCGAGGCGCGCGGGACGGGCGTCGGGCGGGTGCTGCTGCGCCGGTGCCTGGCCGACCAGCGGGCCGCCGGGCAGAGCACCGCCCAGATCGGGTGGGTGGGGCCGCTGCGGTTCTACTCGCGTGCCGTCGGCGCGCGGGCGGAACGTGTCTTCTGGCTCTACCGGCGCGACCTTGTGTGAGGCCCCATCGACGTTCAGGGGGCGCGGGCGGGGTTCATGATCGGGTAGAGGTGGGTACCTCCCGAGCTTGTGTTCGGCTCAGGTTCTCACATGAGACATGAACCCATTGTCTGAAAGATATTTACAAATTAGTAGTAAAGGGTGGAAATTAGCGTCATGATCGAGCCCGTGCCCGAGTTGGCCACCGAACAGAGTGATCCCCGCTACAGCCAGATCGACCGGCTGCCCACGGAGCAGATCGCCCGGCTGATGAACCAGGCCGACGCCGCCGTGCCCGTCGCCGTGGCGGTCGCGCTGCCGGCGATCTCCGAGGCCATCGACGCGATCGCCGCCCGGATGGCCCGCGGCGGCCGGCTGCTTTACGTCGGCGCCGGCACCTCGGGGCGGCTGGCCGTGCTGGACGCCAGCGAGTGCCCTCCGACGTTCGGGACCGACCCGTCGCTGGTGCAGGGCGTCATCGCGGGCGGCCCCGAGGCGCTGACCCGTTCGGTGGAGGGCGCGGAGGACGACCCCGACGCGGGCGCCGCCGCTTTGAAGGACCTGGAGGCCGGGCCGCTCGACTCGGTGGTGGGCGTGTCGGCCAGCGGCCGGGCGCCGTTCGTGCTGGGGGCGCTGGCGGAGGCCGCCGGGCGCGGTGCGTTGACCGTCGCCCTGTCGTGCAACGAGGGCGCGCCGCTGTCGGCCGCCGCCGAGCACGCCATCGAGGTGGTCGTGGGGCCCGAGGTGGTGACCGGCTCGACGCGGCTGAAGGCGGGCACGGCGCAGAAGCTCGTGCTGAACATGATCTCTACGATCTCCATGGTGAAGCTGGGCCGTACGTACGGGAACCAGATGATCGAGATGTCGGCCATGAACAGCAAGCTCGCCGAACGGGCGCGGCGCATGGTCAGCGACATCACGGGGGCCGACCGCGAGACGGCCGGCGCGGCGCTGGACGCGGCGGGCGGCCAGGCCAAGATCGCGGTGCTGATGATCCGGCACGGCCTGGACGCCCAGGCCGCCCGCGCCCTGCTGGAGTCACACGGCGAACGCCTCATCGACGCCCTCAGCACCTGACCATCCCGACTCGATTCGTTCGGCCGGTTCGGTGCAAGCGTCGGACTCAGTGGGCTCGGCGCGTTAGTCGATACGGCGGCTTCGGTGTACACGTCGGGCTCGACCGGATCTCCGGTCTGGCGGCCGGCTTGGAGGGCTTGGCCGACTCGGCCGGCTCGGCCGGTTCCGCTGGTTCTGGTTCAGCCGTTCGGTGGGTTCTGTGGGTTCGGCGGGCTCCAGGTTCGATGGGTCTGGTAGGTCGGGTGGGCCCGGCGGGTTCCCGGTTCGGTGTTCGGTGGGTTCGGTGGGTTCGGGTGGCGGAAGGGGAACGGGGATGTCCGATCGGCTGGAGTCGATCCTGGCGGACGCGGTGCCGCGTGTCTGCCCGGCCGCGGTCGCGCTGGTCGCCGTGGACGGCGCCGTGGCCGCGTCGGCGGCGGCCGGCGAGCTCGTCCGTTACGCCGGCGCCGACGGAACACTGGCCGCCGAGCGCCCGTCCGCGCGCATCGACTCGATCTACGACCTGGCCTCGATCAGCAAGCTCTTCACCACGGTCGTGCTGCTCTCGCTCGCCGAGGAGGGCCTGCTGGACCTGGACGAGCCGGTGGCCGGCCGCCTGCCCGGCGCGGACCCGCGCCTCACCCCGCGCCGCCTGCTCACCCACACGGCCGGGCTGCCCGCCGGCCGCCGCATCGACCGGGAGCTGCCCGACGCCGGCCCCGTCGAGCGGATGGCCGCGATGGTGCGCACACCGATCCGCCACCCGGTCGGCGGGCCGTACCTCTACAGCGACGTCGGCCTGATCATCGCCGGCCGCGTCGCGGAGCTGGCCGGCGGCGCGCCGCTGGACGCGCTGGTGCGCGACCGGGTGACCGGCGTGCTCGGGCTGGCCGACACCGGCTACCGGCCTGCCGGGAAGGACCGGATCGCCGCGACCGAGGACAAGCCCGGCCGCCCCGGACCCGGCTGCGTACGCGGCGAGGTGCACGACGAGACGGCGTACGCGCTGGGCGGCGTGGCCGGGCACGCCGGGGTGTTCGCCACGGCCGGTGACCTGCTGCTCTTCGGAGAGGCGCTGCGTCGCGGCGGCGGCCCGATGTTGCGCCCCGAGACCGTGGCCGAGATGCTGCGCGACCAGGGGGCCGAGGGCGCGCCCTTCCGCCACGGGCTCGGCGTCCGCATCGGCGATCCGGGCATCACCGGCCCCCTGACGGCCGCGTACGGGCATTCCGGCTTCACCGGCACCTCGCTCGTCGTCGACCCGGTGCGTCGCCTGACGGTGGTGCTGCTGACGAACGCCGTCCACCCCGTACGGGGCCGCGACGGCATCCGCGACCTCCGCAACGCGGTGGCCGCGGAGGCCGCCCGCCTGGCCTGACGGCAAGCCCGGCCGTCGAGCCCCCGAGCCCGTAGCCCGGCGCAACACCCAAGCGCGTACTCCCTGGCGACCCCCGAGCACGTGGTCCCCCGCAGCATCCGAGCGCGCAGTCCCGCGCAGTACCCGAGCGTGTGGTCCGGTGCGGCGGGCGCGCCGGACCACGCGGGGTCAGAGGGTTACGAGATGGACGTGGCCGTCGGTGCCGGAGACCACCGCCGAGACCTTGCCGTCGCTGTCGGGGGCGACGCCGAGGGCACCGGTGAAGGTGTCGCTCGACCAGCTGGACTGCTGGTACCAGCCGCCCCATTGCCCGTCGGCGAAGTCGCGCCGCCAGAGTTTGTAGTCGGCGGCGCGGGCGAAGACGGACATGCCGGTGGCGGTGGCGGTGAGGGTGGGGCTGCCGCTGAGGGTGCCGTCGCCCTGCTGCCACCCGCTCCACTGGCCGCCGACCCGGCTCCGCAGGTAGAGGTGGTCGTCGTTGCCCCGTACGGCCAATTCGACGCGGCCGCCGGGACCGACTGCCGCGCTCGGCCTGCCGTAGACGACGCCGTCGGTCGGGGAGCCGAGGTCGGCCCAGCCGGAATCCTGGGTGCGGTACTGCACCCGGCCGTCGGCTCCGGTGACGAACAACGTCCAGTCGTCCGGGCTCTGCCAGGCCACGCCCGGTGCGTCCGCGGCGGAGCCGCCAAGACGCAGCCAGCGTCCCCACTTGTCATGGATGGAGGTGCGCTGCCAGATCGCGTTGTCCGTGCCGCGGACGAAGACGTCGAGCCGTCCGCCCGGCGTCGCGACCGCGGCCGGCTGGCCGAGGATCCTGCCGTGGGTGGGGCCGCCGAGGTGCCGCCACTTCCCCGTCCAGGCGTCGCCCGCCGATCGCTGCTCGTACAGCGCGCCGTTGCGGCCGCGGACGAACGCCACGGCGTGCGTCTCGTCCTGCCGGACGATGGCGGGGTCGCCGGTCGGCTCGCCGCCGAGGTCGGTGCCGAGGACCGACTCGGCTCCGGTGAGCTTGAGCAGGACGACGCCGTGCCGGGGCACCGTGGTGGTGTAGGAGTCCTGGAAGCCGCCGGCGTCCTGGCGCTCCCACAGGCGCCGCACCTGTACGGGGCCGGTCAGGCCCGTGTCGGCGAAGTTCACCGTGATCGACGCGTCCGACTCGGAGGTGTTGAGCAGCGCGACGGCCCGGGTGCCGGGCTGCGACAGCCGCTTGCTGTAGACGTCCAGCCCGGCGCCGGGGGAGGCCACCCGCACGCCCTGGATGGCCAACGGGTCGCGGTCGACGGCGATGACCTCGGGGTTCTTGAACAGTTCGGTGGTGGCCTCGTCGAACGCGGTCACGTCGGTGCCGATGACGAGCGGCGCGGCCATGATGGCCCACATGCCGAACTGCGTCCTGGCCTCCTCGAAGGTGAGGCCGTGCGTGGGCAGCAGGTAGTCGGGGTCGTTGTAGTGGCCGGGGCCGTTCGCCTCGGGGTGGTATTCGTTGACGCCGAGCGTGCGCTTGAAGTACGTCCACTCGTTGCCGTCGCTGTCGTAGAACGCGCTGTCGGTGCCCGTCCGCCACGAGTCTGCGATCGTCGCGCCGAAGCTGTAGGAGTGGATCGCGGTGCGCTCCAGCGGGTAGTCGCCCCAGTCCGTGGTGACCGGGTTGCAGATGTTGAGGATCATGCGGCCGGCGACGGCCTTGCTGACCTCACGGTAGGTGGTGGCGGGGTCGAGCCCCGCGGCCACGCCGCACAGGAAGTCGACCTTCACCGCGTCGAATCCCCAGGCGACGAACTGGTCGAAGTCCTGCTGGTAGTGGCCGTTGCTGGCAATGCTGCAGCTGGTCGGGATGTCCGGACCGGCGTCGGTGTAGATGCCCGCCTTGAGGCCGAGCGCGTGCAGGTGGTCGGTGAGCTGCCGGAGCCCGTTCGTGGCGGCGTCGGCGGGTTTGTCCGGATCGAAGCGCCACCGTTCCGGGTCGTAGCGCAGGTTGCCCTGCTCGTCACGGCCCATCGAGTGGGAGACCGGGTGGCCGCCCGTCTCGGTCGCCGCCAGGTTCCATCCGCCGTCGAGCCAGACGATGTCGTAGCCGGCGGCGGCGAGGCCGCTGTCCACGAGGTAACGGGCCATCCGCTTGATGGAACGGGCGCCCAGGTACTTGTCGGGGTCGGCGGCGTAGGGCAGGAACCCGGCGTAGTAGGTGTTCCACCCCATGTACGGCACGGGCGCGTGCCCGCTGTTGTAGTACGCGGGGGCACCCTGGTCGGACTCACCGGGCGCCTCACTCGCATGGGCGGCCACGGTTCCTGCGGAAAGTGCCAGTAACACTACGCAGAGTGACGTCAACAGGCGATGCAGTCTTCGCACCATTACCTCCTGGGAGTTGGGTCAGCCCAGCCGTCACGCGTCGGGCGGTCGGCCTGGAGCGCCGCCGTTCACCGTGTGGATCGCACCCGGTCGCCCGGGGTCGAGGCCGATGCCGGTCGGCTGGGGGTGGGGGGTCGGGAGGACGCGGTCGAGCCGGCCGGCGGGCCCGTCGCGGTGCGCAGCGACTCCGCCTCGCACCGCCACCCGCGGATGGCCGTCCTCGTCCGCCGTCATCCCGCCGGGGTCGCCGTCCGCCGACGAGGCGAGGACGGACGGCTCGCCGGGAGCACCGGTGGAAGGGCCGGCGGCGTACCGGCCGCTCCTCCCTGCGGTGCTCTCGGCGAAGTACGTCGGCCCGCCGCGCGTCGCGCGCGCGGCGGGAATCCGGGCGAGCCAGGCCGGAAGGGGTTGAATCTGGCGGAGTCGCACGGGGCCGAATTGGAACCGGCGGAGCCGGGCGGGGCCGGGTGCGCCGGTGGCGATTCCGGCCACTGCGGACGCGCGGGAGCCGGGGCGTGGATCACCGCGTGTCCCGGATGTTCAGGGCGGTCAGGAAGGCCGCGATCCGCTGGGCGAGCTCGTCGAGGCTGCCGCCGCGTGCGGCGTCGCCGACGAGGGGCGAGCCGACGCCGACCGCGAGCGCTCCGGCGGCCAGGTGGTCACGCGCCTCGGCGACGCCGACGCCGCCGACCGGCACGAAAGGCACCTGCGGGAAGGGGTCGCGCAGCGCCCGCAGGTAAGCGGCTCCGCCGAGCGACGCCGGGAACAACTTCACCGCGGCGGCGCCCGCGTCCAGCGCGGCGACCACCTCGGTCGGCGTGAGCGCTCCGGCGAGCACGGGCACCCCCAGCTCGCGCCCGGCGCGTACGGCCTCGGACACCGCCGGGGTGACGAGGTAGGAGGCGCCGGCGTCGGCCGCCGCGCGCGCGTCGTCGGCGCTGACCACGGTGCCGGCGCCGAGCAGGGCCTCGCCGCCCAGCTCCGCCCGCGCGTCGCGGATCACCTGGAGCGCGTCCGGGGTCACCAGCGAGACCTCGATCAGCCGGACGCCGTTCTTCGCCAGCGTGGTCACCGTGCGCAGGGCGGCGTTCGCGTCGGAGCCGCGCACGATGGCGAGCAGCCGCCGCCGCGCGAGCACCTCGCGAAACCGCGTCGCATCCAGGTCAGGGGTCGTCGGGGACATCACACCATCCGTTCCGCGGCCAGCACCAGCCGCCAGGTCAGCTCGCCGGAGGACGGGACGACCGCCGCGTCGCCCGGGCCCGCCTCGGCGAGATCGAACACGGCTCCGAGCATGGGCTCGACGCCCACGCTGCGGTACGGCGCGCCGTCGGGGAACCCGCCGAGGTTGCGCCACAGCGCGGTGGACACAGGCACCCCGTCCGGCGCCTCCACCCGCAGGTCGAGTGCGTCGTGGCCGTCGACGACGCGTACGGCGGGGCAGCGCAGCACGGCGCCGACGGCCGTACCGTCATCGGGGCCGAGCCGATCCAGCCGCAGGCCCCACGGTGCGGGCCAACGCCCCTCCACGAAGGCGACCGCCGTACTCCCCTCTTGCCCGTGCCCACCAACCCACCGCCCAGGGCCGGGGTCCTTTGGGGGGAGGTTGTGAGGGGCGGAGCCC
>NZ_POUD01000143.1 GCF_003236395.1 Nonomuraea aridisoli
GGGGTGCGGTGGGGTGCCCTGAGCTGGGTGGCTTTCGGTTGGGTGGTTACTTGTCACATGAGTTCCAGCAGATCTTGTCGTCCGGCTTGCCCGCCAGCTTGCCGTCGAAGCGGAGCACGTCGACGCCTCGGTTGTAGTCGGCGACGTAGATCAGCCCGTTGTGCCAGTACGTGGCCGAGGCCGAACCGCCGGTCACGCCCTCGCCCGCCGGCACACGGAAGTAGCCCACCTGCGTCGGGTTCGTCGGGTCGGACACGTCGAGGAAGCGGGTGCCCTGGCCGTACCACGCCTGGACCACGATGTTGCCGTTCACCGTGAACCAGTGCGCCGAGCAGCTGCCGGTGGTCGCCGAGCCTTCCTTGCCCCACGGCGACCAGCGGCCGATGAGCTTCAGCCGGAACGGCTTCTCCGGCGTCGATCGCCAGGCCTCGCCGTCGTAGCTGCCCTTCAGCGACGCGATCTTGAACTCGCCCGCCTGGGAGCAGGTCGTGATGTTCTCGTTGGTGATGTAGAGCAGCTCACCCTTGTCGAAGGAGCCGAGCTTCTCGGTGTTGTGGTACGCGTTGTGGTCGAAGAAGTCGAAGAACTCGGTGCCCTCCGGGTTGGTGGGGACGACCGTGCCGCCCGCGTACGGCACCGGGTCGTACGCCGTGGCGACGCGGTCGCGCTTCTGCACCGGGTCGTAGTGCCGGCCCTTGGTCCAGTAGCCGCGTACGCCGCCCTCGCCGGAGACCCAGGCGATCCCGTTCTTGTCGACGTCGACGCTGTGCACGTAGTCCGTGACCCCGTCGAACCGGCCGAGGTCGAGCGCCTTGTCGAGGGTGACGGGGTGCTTGTGATCGCGGATGTCGGTGACCCGGATCGGCACGCCCTTCCACGAGGGGTCCTGGCCCGGCGTGCCCGTGTTGGCCGGGCCGACCGTCCACAGGTAACTGCAGTCGTTGATGCAGGTGGACGTGTGGCCGGCGGCGATCGGCTGGAAGACGACCGTCTCGGGCTTCCACGGGTTCTTGACGTCGACGATGTAGACGCCGGACTGCCCGGTGGAGACGGTGCCGCCGAAGCCGCGCGGATCGCGGCTGAGGAAGACCAGCTTGCGCTTGGCGTCGACGGTCATGTTCTCGCCCTCCCAGAACCTGTCCTGGGTGTCGCCGGGCAGGCGGAGCTGGGCAGCGGTGATCGTCGAGACCAGGGCCGGGTGCTCGGGGTCCTTCAACGACCAGACGGCCAGGCCGCCCGTGCCGTTGGCGAACATGAAGTCGTAGCCGTACTTGTCGTAGTGGATGAAGTTGAGGCCGGAGTAGCCGCTGACGCCCTTGACGTTGTCGAGGAACGTGACGTTCTTCGCGACGGCGGTCGTCGGGACGTTGTGCACGTCGTCGAGGACGGGGCCGCCGTGGGCGGAGTCGGAGGACGGTGGCGAGTCGGACGGATCGTCGGCGAACGCTGCGCCGGCTCCCGGTAGCTGGAGTGCCGCCGCCGCTGCCAGCGCGACCGCACCCGCCACAAGGGATTTCACTTTCACCTGAAGCTCCCTAGAGGTCCCGCGGTGTGGTGGACCACAGCGGGACCATGATCACAGTTGGCCCCGATTGTAAGATTCGTGACGAACTGCTGTCATGGCAGCAAAGTGGATCAATCCGCATAAAACTTCTTACGGCACGTGCGGCCGGAACGGGCCGAGCCTCGCCCCCGGCCGGACGGGACGAGCCCCCGAGTCAGTCGAACTCTTCGATGTACTCCTCGGGCGGTCCGAGTTCGGGGCGGTCGCGCAGTTCCAGGATGGAGCCGAGGCGTTCCAGCTCCAGGACGGTCACGGTGTTCTCGCCCTGGCGCAGGAGCGGGGCCGGGCAGTACAGCGTGACCTGCGGGCCGATCTCCCAGTAGCGGCCGAGCAGGAAGTCGTTGACCCAGACGAGGCCGCGGCGCGAGCCCGGGAGGGCGAGGAAGGTGTCCGCGGGCGTCTCGACGTGCACGGTCGCGACGGCGAAGCCGGCGTGCGTGGTGGCGGGGCCGGCGGCGACGGCGCGGGCCAGGTCGGCGGCCGACCAGTCCTGCAGGGCGATCGGGGTGCTGTCCCAGCCCTGCACCATCCGCCGGTCCACGAGGACGGGGCCGAGCAGGCCCTTGTGCCCGCCGATGCGCGGCCCGTAGTTGACCCGGCCGAGGTTCTCGACCAGGACCTCCAGCCGGACGCGCACGCCGGTCCCGCGTACGCGCAGCTCGTCGAGGGCGGCGCCGTCGGCGAAGACCGTGGCCCGGTCGCGGACGTCGGTGAGGACGAGCCGGTGCTCGCCCTCAGGGACGCGCGGGTGCGCGGTGTGCAGCACCATGCCCGCGTCGAGCCCGAGCTGCTCGAACGAGGCCGGCCGCGGCCCGGTCAGGGTGGGCGCCGGCACGGCGCGCAGCCCGGGCAGCAGGTCGGCGCGGTGGACGAGCGGGACACGCGCGGGCGGCAGGGTCGGCAGGCGCTCGGCCACGCGCACGGGCCCCCGCGCGCCGAGAACTTCGCGCACGGCGAAGAACTTGGGGGTGAGCGTGCCGTCCTCGGCGATGGGAGCGTCGGAGTCGTAGCTGGTCACGGTGGGCTGCAGCCGGCCGTCGTCCTCGTTGGCGCCGGCCCAGAGCCCGAAGTTGGTGCCGCCGTGGGCCATGTAGAGGCTGACGCTGCCGCCGTCGGCGATGATGCCCTCAAGGGTGCGCACGACGCTGTCCACCCCGCGGACGTGGTGCCGCTCGCCCCAGTGGTCGAACCAGCCGTTCCAGAACTCGGCGACCACGAACGGCTCGTCGGGCCGCCGCGTGCCGAGGAGCTTGCGGGCGGCGTCGGGCTTGGAGCCGAGGGTGACGGCCGTCAGGGTGTCCGGCAGGGTGCCGCCGTCGAGCATCAGCTCGGTCGGGCCGTCCGCGGTGAACAGCAGCTCCCGGATGCCGCGCGCGGTCAGCGCCTCGCGGTTCCAGCGCACGTAGGCGTGGTCGTCGCCGAAGCTGCCGAACTCGTTCTCGACCTGGACCGCCACGACGGGCCCGCCCGCGGCGGCCTGGAGCGCGGCGACGCGCGGGATCAGCTCGTCGAACCAGCGGCCGACGGCGGAGGTGAACGCAGGGTCGGAGCTGCGGATCGCGACGTCGCGGGCGGTGAGCCAGCTCGGCAGGCCGCCGTTGGACCACTCCGCGCAGATGTACGGGCCCGGCCGGACGACGACGTCGAGCCCCTCCTCGCCGACCATCGTGATGAAGCGTTCTAGGTCGCGCCAGCCGTCGAAGCGGGGGGCCGCGTCCTCGCGGGGCTGGTGGAAGTTCCACGGGACGTACGTGTCGACCGTGTTGAGCCCGAGGTCGGCGAGCCGGCGGATGCGGTCGCGCCACAGGCCGGGATGGACGCGGAAGTAGTGCAGACCCCCGGCGAGGATGCGGTGGGGAACGCCGTGACGGTACAGCCTCCGCCCGCGCCAGGTGAGCGCGCTCGCGGGGCCCGGAGCGCGGTCGGTCGGTGTCGTCGGGGCCGGGGTGTCCGGCGCGGGCAGCTCAGTCACGGCGGTGAGCTTATGTTATCGATGACATACGTAACAAGGCCGATATGATCGATACTGATGAAGGCCGCCAGAGAGGAGTGCCATGACCAAGGCCACCGAGCGGCCCACGAGACTGCCCAGCATGGCCGACGTGGCCAAGACCGCGGGTGTGTCGGCGCAGACCGTCTCCCGCGCCCTGCGCGACTCGCCCAACGTCACGCCCGAGACGAAGAAACGCGTGCTCGCGGCCGTGGAGCAGCTCGGCTACCGGTTCAACAACGCCGCCCGGGTGCTGTCCTCGGGGCGCAGCCACACGATCGGCCTGGTGCTGCTGCAGTCCGGGGGCTACTACTCGCGCTCGGCGGTGACCGCGGGCGTCGAGGCGGCCGCAGGTGAGGCCGGCTACGCGGTCAGCATCGCGACCATCGCCTCCCTCGACACCGGCCTGATGGAGCGCTCCCTGTCGAAGCTGGCCGACCAGGGCGTCGACGGCATCATCATCGCCGTCCCGCTCATCTCGGTGACGCGGAAGATGGAGGACATCACCCGCGACATCCCCACGGTCACCCTTGACGGCTCCCGCACCGCCAGCGCCCGCTCGCTCGGCATCGACCAGAAAGAGGCGGGCCGCCTGGCCACCCAGCACCTGCTCGACCTGGGCCATCGCCAGGTCTGGCACGTCTCGGGCCCCGACGAGTGGATCGAGGCGCGCAGGCGGCGCGAGGGCTGGCAGGAGTGCCTGGCCTCGGCCGGGATCGAGGCGCCGCCGCCGCTGGAGGGCGACTGGTCGCCCGACTCCGGCTACCTGCAGGGGCAGATCCTCGCCCGCATCCCCGACGTGACGGCGGTCTTCGCCGCCAGCGACGAGATGGCCTTCGGCGTGATCCGCGCCCTGCGCGAGCATGGCAGGAAGGTGCCGGACGACGTGTCCATCGTGAGCGTCGACGACATCGCCCTGGCCGCCTACTGCTGTCCGCCGCTGACCACCGTGCGGCAGGACTTCTACCGCTCCAGCGCGGCCGCGGTCGCCCTGCTGCTGCGGGGCGACGACGCCGGCGCGGCCGAGGTCGTGGTCCCGGCGTCGCTGACGGTGCGCGACTCCACGGCGCCGCCCCGCTCGCGCTGACGGTCGAGGCCGTCTGTAACAGCTCGTAAACTGCCTCTTGCATCTTTCATGTTATCGATGCCACTGTAACAAGGTCCGGAATGCAGACCCCTGCACGACGCCCTTTCGGCGTGCCCTCCGACGTGGCCGCAGCCCGGACTTCGTTCTTCCGCTCGCACCCAGGTGGGCAGACGTCCACGGGAAGGATCACCAGAACCATGAGGAGATCACTCGTCCTGGCGGGCGCCGCGGTCACGGTCCTCGGGCTGCTCACCGGCTGCTCCGCCGGCGAGGACGGCGCTGACTCCGGCAAGACGACCCTGAACGTCGCCGCCCTCGAAGGCGGCTACGGCCGCGACATGTACACGCAGGTCATCCAGGCGTACGAGACCGCGCACCCCGACGTCGACGTGCAACTGCAGATCTCGAAGAGCATCGAGGACGAGATCACGCCCAACATGAAGGCGGGGCGCTACCCCGACGTCGTCGTGCTCGGACAGGGCCGTAAAGCCGCGCTCACCGAGACGCTCGTCAAGGACAAGGCCCTGGAGGACCTCACGCCCGTCCTTCAGGCGAACGTCCCGGGCGAGAGCCAGACGGTGAGCGCCAAGCTCATCGACGGCATCATCGGCAACCTCAACACCAACCCGTACGGCGACGACAAGACGTACCTGATGCCGATGTACTACGCGCCGACCGGACTGGTCTACAACAAGGGCCTGTTCGAGGAGAAGGGCTGGGAGGTCCCGGCGACCTGGGACGAGATGTGGGCGCTCGGCGAGGAGGCCAAGAAGGAGGGCATCGCGCTGTTCACGTACCCGACGGCCGGGTACCTCGACTCCTTCTTCTTCGCCCTGCTGGCCGACGTCGGCGGCGAGCAGTTCTACACCGACGTCATGACGTACAAGCAGGGTGTCTGGCAGACGCCGCAGGCCAAGCAGGTCCTCGACATCGCCACCAAGCTGCTGAGCTACGCCGCGCCCACCACGGTCGGCTACGCCAACGAGCAGGACTTCACCAAGAACCAGCAGTCGATCCTCGACAACAAGGCGCTGTTCATGCCGAACGGCACCTGGATCGTCGGCGAGATGGCCGACGCGCCGCGCGAGGACGGCTTCGCGTGGGGCCTGACGCCGCTGCCCGCGGTCAGCGAGGGGGGCAAGCGGTACATCACGACCTCGGTCGAGTCGGTCTGGGTGCCGAGCGCCGCCAAGAACAAGGACGCGGCGAAGGACTTCGTCGCCTACCTGTACTCCGACGCGGCCGCGAAGATCTTCGCCCAGTCGAACGCGATCCAGCCGATCAAGGGCATCGTGGACAGCCTGTCCGGCGAGAATGCCGAGTTCTACAAGGTCTACGAGGACCCGTCGGTCACGGCGCTCGTCGGCGGCTTCGCCAGCACCGCGCCCGTCCCGGGCGTCGACATCAAGGCCACGCTCTTCGACACCGCCAACAGCATCATCAGCGGCGACAAGACCCAGGCCCAGTGGCAGACCGCGCTCGACGACGCCAGCGAGAAGCTCCGCCAGGCGGGCGGCTGACGCACCGGCGGCGGCCCCCCCGCACCGGGCCGCCGCCTCCCCGACCACTCGTCCTGAGCGACCCAAGGACCCGGCATGGCGACGACCACCTCCACCCCACCCTCGGACATCTCGGCACCGGCACGGCCCGCCCGGCGCTCGGCACGGCGGCGCGGCGACGGCCGCTTCGTGCTCGCCTGCCTGCTGCCCGCGCTCGTGCTGTTCGTGTTGTTCATGGTCGTCCCCACCGTGAACGTGTTCCGGATGTCGTTCTACACGTGGAGCGGCTTCTCCCCCGACATGCGTTTCGTCGGGTTCGACAACTTCACCAGGCTCTTCGAGGACGCGCAGTTCGTCCGCGCGTTCCAGAACACCGTCGCGCTGCTGGTCGTCGTGACCGTGGTGACGATGGGCATGGGCCTGTTCCTCGCCGCGATCATGACGCGGCAGCGGCTGCGCGGGCGGAACTTCTACAGGTTCGTGCTCTACGTCCCGAACGTGCTCTCGGTGGTGGTGATCGCGGCGATCTTCTCCGCGATCTACGACCAGCAGAACGGCCTGCTCAACGGCACGCTGCGGCTGCTGTCGCTGGACGGGCTGCAGCAGGTCTGGCTCGGCAACCAGGAGATCGTGCTCTGGTCGGTCGCGATCGCGATGGTCTGGCAGTCGCTCGGCTACTACATGGTGCTCTACATGTCGAGCATGGCGAGCATCCCGGAGGAGCTCTACGAGGCCTCGGGGCTCGACGGGGCGTCCCCCACCCGGCAGTTCTTCTCCATCACCCTGCCGCTCATCTGGCAGAACCTGCGCACGACGCTGACGTTCTTCGTGATGAGCGCCGTCAACCTCAGCTTCGTCCTCGTCCGCGCGATGACCGGCGGCGGTCCCGACGGCTCCTCCGAGGTGCTGCTGAGCTACATGTACAAGCAGGCGTACACGAACTCGTCGTACGGCTACGGCATGGCCATCGGCGTCGTGATCTTCGCCTTCTCGTTCCTCGTCTCGCTCCTGGTGAGCCGGGCGACGCGGCGCGAGCCCCTCCAGTTCTGAGGACACCCATGACCACGATCACCACACCTCGCAACCGCGGCGACCGGCCGAAGGCGGGCCGGGTGCTGACGTACCTCCTCGTCATCGCGATCGCGCTGGCCATCGCGGTGCCGGTCGCGTGGGTGCTGCTCGCCTCGCTGAAGCAGAAAGGCGAGTTCTACGGCAGCCCGTGGACGCTGCCCGAGGGCCTGCACCTGCAGAACTACATCGACGCGTTCGTCACCGCCCGCATGGGCCAGTACTTCTTCACCTCGGTGCTGGTCACGCTGCTCGGGCTGGTGTTCGTGCTGGCGGTCTCGGTGCCGGCGGCGTACGTCATCGCCCGGTACGAGTTCCGCGGGCGCGCGTTCATCGAGGTGGCGCTGCTGGCCGGGCTGTTCGTCAACGTCAACTACATCGTCGTGCCGATCTTCCTGATGCTGGTCGGCTGGGACCGGGCGCTCGTCGATGTGCTGCCGGGGGGCTTCTTCATCGACAACCCCGGGGTGTTGTCGCTGGTGTACGCGGCCACCTCGATCCCGTTCTCGATCTACCTGCTGACCGCGTACTTCCGGTCGATCCCGACGTCGTACGAGGAGGCGGCGGCGCTGGACGGGGCGTCGCGTTTCCAGATCATGACCAGGGTGATGCTGCCGATCGCCCGCCCGGCGGTGGTGACCGTGATCCTGTTCAACTTCCTGGCCTACTGGAACGACTTCATCATCGCGCTCACCCTGCTCCCGGGCGAGGGCAAGACGCTGCAGGTCGGCCTGCTCAACCTGATGACCGCGCAGAAGGCGGCGGCCGACTACGGCCGCCTCTACGCCGGCATGGTCATCGTCATCGTCCCCGTCCTCATCCTCTACGCCCTCATCCAGCGCCGGCTCATCGAAGGCATGTCGTCCGGCGGCGTGAAGGGCTGACAAGGAGACCCGCATGAAGGAATTCACGCGCGGCGCGCTGGTCGTCACCGCCCGGACGCTCGTCGCGGCCGTCTGCGTCGCGGTCGTCGTCATCGCCCGCACGACCGTCGGATGGGGCAGCCTCGCGATCATGTTGTGCGCGCTGCTCGTCCTGCTGGTCGTGCTGGCCTCGTACAACCGGAGGTTCCGCTGATGAACGGGCGCGCGCTGAGCGCCGTCAGGCCGAGCGAGCGCCAGCTCGCGTGGCAGGAGATGGAGTTCTACGGGTTCATCCACTTCGGCATGAACACGATGACGGACCGCGAGTGGGGCGAGGGCCACGAGGACCCCGCCCTCTTCGACCCGGCCGGCCTCGACGCCGACCAGTGGGTCAGGGCGCTGAAGAGCGCCGGGATGACCGGGGTGATCCTCACCTGCAAGCACCACGACGGCTTCTGCCTGTGGCCGAGCGACGTCACGACGCACTCGGTGGCCTCCTCGCCGTGGCGCGACGGCCGGGGCGACGTCGTCGCGGAGGTCGCCGACGCGGCGCGGCGGCACGGGCTGAAGTTCGGCGTCTACCTGTCGCCGTGGGACCGCACCGAGGCGTCGTACGGCGGCGGGACCGCCTACGACGACTTCTACGTCGCCCAGCTCACCGAGCTCCTCACCCGCTACGGCCCGGTGTTCACCGTGTGGCTGGACGGCGCGAACGGCGAGGGCCCGAACGGCAGACGCCAGCTCTATGACTGGGACCGCTACTACGCGGTGGTGCGTGAGCTGCAGCCGGACGCGGTCATCAACGTGTGCGGGCCCGACGTCCGCTGGTGCGGCAACGAGGCCGGGCAGACCCGCCCCGACGAGTGGAGCGTGGTCCCGAGGGAGCTGCAGGACGCCGAGCGCGTCGCCGACCGTTCGCAGAAGGCCGACGACGGGACGTTCGCCCGGCTCGTCCGCAGCGACGACCTCGACCTCGGCAGCCGGGCCGCGCTGGCGGGGCACGAGGACGACCTGGTCTGGTACCCGGCCGAGGTGAACACCTCGATCCGGCCCGGCTGGTTCCACCACCCGGCCGAGGACGACGCGGTCCGGTCCGTGGACGAGCTGTTCGGCATCTACCTGAAGTCGGTCGGCGGCAACTCCTGCTTCCTGCTCAACGTCCCGCCGGCCCGTGACGGGCTCGTCCACGACGCCGACGTGGCGGTGCTGGCGGAGCTCGGGCGGCGGATCGAGGGCTTCCGCGCGCGGCGCGTGGCGGCGAGCGCGGCGGTGACGTCCGGCGCACCGGGCGACGTCGCGACCGCGTGGCCCGGACGGGCGCGTACGCCGTGGCGGCCGGACGACGCCGACGCCGTGCCCGCGGTGACGCTCGCGTTCGACCGCTCGCGGGTGGTCGAGGCGGTCGTCGTGGGCGAGGACATCACGCAGGGGCAGCGCGTCGAGCACGTCGTCGTCAAGGGCCGCGCCGGCGGCCGGTGGACGACGCTCGCCGAGGCGAACGCGGTCGGCTACCAGCGCATCCTGACGTTCCCGCCGGCCGAGGCCGACGCCGTGCGGGTGGAGATCACCGAGACCCGCGACACGCCCGTGGTCGCCCGCGTGGCGGTGATCGAGGCGGCGTCCTCGTGAAAGGCGGCGGGAAGCGTCCCGGGAAGAGCCCGGCCCGAAGCCCGGCCCGAAGTACGGCTGCGGGTACGGCGGGGCGGCGGTCGCGGCGGTCGCGGCGGGTCGCCGTGCTGGTCACCGGCGTCTGCGTCGCGCTCGCCGCGCTGGTGGCCACCGGAGTGGCGCTCGCGCAGCGCACCGACGAGGTGGCCGCCATCGACGGGCACGCCGTCACCCGCGACGAGCTGCTGTTCCACATGCGGCGCTTAGCGCCGGCCGTGCAGAACGAGCTGCGCAACCGGTACCGCTTGACCGGCGCGATCGACTGGACGGCGCGGGCCGGCGAACGCACCGCGCTCCAGCGGCTCGCGGACCGCGCGCTCGACGAGATCCGGCAGGACAAGACCACGCTCGTCCTCGCGAAGGAACAGGGTCTGGTCGAGTCCGTGGACCACGCCGCCTTCCTCGCCGAGCTGGAGGAGGAGAACGCGCGGCGCGCCGACGACATCGGCAGGGGTGAGGTCGTCTACGGGCTCGCGGAGTTCTCGCCCGAGGAGTACTACTCCCACCGCCTCACCGAACTCACCACCCTGCTGAAGCAGCGGCTCAGCGCCAAGGTAGGCGACCCGCTCCACGTCACCGACGCCGAGGTGAGGCAGGCGTTCGAGGCCGACAAGGACGCGTGGAGCGCGAACGCGACCACATACGCGTACACGAAGCTCGTGGTGCCCGTGCCCGAGGGCGCCGGGCCCGACCACGTGGCCGCGCTGGAGCGGCGGGTGGCCGCCGCGGACGGGCTGCGGGACGCCGCGAAGCGCGAGCCCGGCGCGCAGCTCACCACGGACACCTACCACGGCGGCGGCACCGCCGCCCATCAACAGGACCTCATGGCCGTGCTCGGCACGCTCACCCCGGGCCGGATCTCCGACCCGGTCCCGAGCGCCGGGCAGATCACGTTCTACGAGCTCACCGGCAGGACCGTCGACGAGAAGGCGGCGTTCGCCGACTACTCCCGCCGGATCCGGCAGTCGCTCGTGGAGGAGAAGTTCCACCAGTTCCTCCGGCGCCGCGTGGACGGCAGCGACATCACGGTCGACACGGCGGCGGTGGAATCCGTCAATCCAGAGGATGTACAGCATTGAGATTCCAACCACCCCCCGTGGCGCGGATGTTGCGCGTGGGTCTGACCGCCGTGCTGGCCGCGCTGGTCGCCGGATCGATCGCGCCGGCCGCGTCCGCCGCGTCCGTTCCTGACGACGTTGCCAGCGCCCAGCGGGACCTGCCGGGCAACTCGCCCAACCCGACCGGTGGCCAGGACTACTTCGTCGACGCCACGAACGGCAGCGACGACGCCTCCGGCACCTCGCCGGAGAACGCCTGGCGCACCCTCGCCAAGGTGAGCGCGACGACGTTCCAGCCGGGCGACCGGATCCTGCTCAAAGCCGGCGAGCAGTGGCACGACGAGCAGCTGTGGCCGAAGGGCTCCGGCAGCGACGGCAAGCCGATCACCATCTCGGCGTACGGCGACCCGAAGGCCCGGCGGCCGTACATCGCGGCCAACGGCAAGGTGCCGAGCCCGTTCCGGGCCGACGGCACGAAGAACCCCGAGACGGTCGGCCTGACCGGCGCCATCGTGCTGCGCAACCAGCAGTACTACGAGATCGACAACGTCGAGCTGTCCAACGACGACGACTTCGCGACGAACATCACCACCGGGTCGTACGTCCGCGACGGCATCGCGGTCACGATCAACGCCGACCTGCTGCCGGCCGGCGCCGACAGCATCATGGACCACTTCCGCATCTCGAACGTGTACGTCCACGACCTCGACGGCCCGAGCACCTGGCAGAAGATCCACTACGGCGGCGTCAGCTTCCAGGTCTTCGGCGAGAAGAGCTACAAGGAGTACGGCACCGGCGGCTACTACTTCAAGGACGTCCGGATCGAGGACAACACCTTCGACAAGGTGGAGCTGCACGCCGTGCAGTTCGCGTTCAACTGGTTCAACGCCGACGGGCGCGACGCCGGGCAGTACGACGAGAGCGGCAAGTTCCACGAGGGCTGGGAGCAGCTGTGGGTGCGCACCCGTGACCTGTACAGCCGTGACGTCTACATCGGCCACAACTACGCCGAGAGCGTCGGGCAGGGCGCGATCCAGCTCGCCAACACCAAGAACATGACCGTCGAGTACAACGAGGTCAACGGGTTCCTGGAGCGCTACGACGCGGTGTCGTGCGGGCTCTACCTGTGGGCGGGCGCGGACTCGGTCATGCAGTACAACGAGGTGTACGGCGGTCCGAACAACGAGTTCGACGGCACGCCGTGGGACCTGGAGTACACGAACTTCAACGTCACGTACCAGTTCAACTACTCGCACGACAACGCGGCGGGCTGGATGGCGTACATGGGCAACAGCTCCAACTCCGTCGCCCGCTACAACCTGAGCGTCAACGACAACGGCGTGCTGGTGAAGAACATGTTGTCGACGAACTACACGCCGACGTACTTCGTCAACAACACCTTCGTCTACGACGGCGCGGACCTGGACTACTTCCACGACGAGACGTTCCTGAGCCCGGTCTACTTCCTGAACAACGTCTTCTACAACACCTCGAAGACCGACTCGACGCCGTGGTACCGCAGGACCGGCGCGCTGCGTCACGCCGTGTTCTCCAACAACGACTTCTACGAGGCGAGCGGGCAGCACTCCGACCAGGAGCCGGCCGACCCGAACAAGCTGCGCGTGGATCCGAGGTTCGTCGGCGACCCGGCGAAGTACGTCACCGGCGCGGGCGTGGACCGCATCCGGAAGGCGGCGGCGCACTTCAAGCTGCGCGGTGACTCGCCGCTCATCGACGCCGGCCGTTACAACGCGCACCTGGGCACCGAGGACTTCCTCGGCACGCACATCTACTACGGCGACGCCCCCGACATCGGCATCGCGGAGCACCGGCGCGGCCAGAAGGTCGACAACCCGGTGGACGAGAACCCGATCGAGGAGCAGCCGGGCGACGATCGGGAGAACCTCGCCCTCGGCAAGCCGGTCACGGCGAGCTCGACCCACCCGGGCGCGAACGGCACGCTCGGCGCGGTCAACCTGACCGACGGCGACCCGGCCACCCGCTGGGCGGCGGCGGACGACGCGACGTACCCGATCACGCTCGACGTCGACTTCGGCGCGGACACCACGTTCGACGAGGTGTACCTCGACGAGTACACCGACTCGGGCACCAACCCGCGGGTGCAGTCGTTCGAGCTGCAGCGCTGGGACGCCGCGACCGGCGCGTGGGTGACGTTCGCGAGCCGTGACGACGGCGTCGGGCACGACCTGTCGGTGACGGGCTTCGGCGACGTCACGACGTCGAAGCTGCGCGTCGCCCTCACGGCGCAGATCGCCACCGAGCAGTACACCCCGACCATGACGGAGATCGCCGTCTACCGCGGGTAGCAGGGGCACGGCAGGGGCCCTCCCGGGCCTCTGCCGTCCTGGTTTGATCAACTTTGTGGTGGCTCGCTAAGGTGGGGCGCTTTCCCCCGCGCTCCCCAGGAGTTGGCCATGGGCCGCCACCGTTTCGGCAGGATCGCCGCCCTCGTAGCGTTCGGCTACCTCGCGGTCCTGGGCATTCTCGCCCTGGCCGGCGACGGGGGCGACCTGCTCTGGACGGTCGTCACGCGCGACGCCGGCGTGAGCTGGTTCCTCGGCGACGAGACGCTCACCGTGCCGTGGGGGCTGGCGGTCGTCCTGGTCCTCATCGGGGCGCTGCAGGCGTGGGCGCTGTGGCAGGTGCTGCGCGGGCGCGTCCGGGGCGAGCTGACGCCCCGGGGCAGGGTGGTCGGCCTGCTGCGGCTCGCCCTGTACCTCAGCGTCGGCAACAGCCTGCTCGGCCTCGTGAGCGCGCCGCTGATCCGCGCCTGGGAGGCGTACTGGCTCTGGCCGGTGACGGTGATCGTCTCCGGGCTGCTGCGACTGGCCCTCGTGTGGCTGTTCTTCCTCGCGCTCCGCGGCGTCGTCTCGCGCGGGCTGCGGCTGTTCTCCGTCGTCGCCGGGACCGTCGCCTGGGTGAGCGGCATCGGGTATGAGATCGCGAGCGCGTTCGACGCGCGCTCCGCCGCGCAGATCTTCGACCTCGGCGGAGCGGATGGCTACACCTGGACGGCGTGGTCGGTGGCGATCCTGATCGCCCAGGCCAGGGATCCGCGCTGGAGCGCGGCGACCGTCCGGATCGGCGTCGTCGCGCAGGTGGTGTCTCTCCTGCAGCCCAGCGGGATCGTCTCCTTCGGCGGCAACGGGTTCCCCTACATCCTCACCGTCTACACTCTGCTCGGCGCCGCCGCCGTCTTCGGGCTGGTGTGGGAGGCCAGGAGCGCCCACGAGCTGGCGAACCCCCTTCCGGGGCCGGTCCCCAGGCGGTCACCGCAGCGGGCGGCGGCCAGGGGGTGGCCGCTGGCCGCCGTGGCGATCGTGCTCCCGCTGATCCCCGCCGCCGTCAACCTCGCGCAGGGCAGGTACCTCTGGATCGGCCCCCGAGGGGTGATCGAGGAGTTCGTACGCGTGGACGCGAGCAGCAGGCAAGCTCTGATCTGGCTCGCCATGGACGCCGTCGTCGGCGTGGGCGGACCGGCGCTGCTGGTGCTGGCCGCCGTCCTGCTCCGGACCCGCCGTGTCCTGCGGTTCACGACGCTGACGCTCACCGTCGCCGCCGCCGTGGGCTTCGTCAGCGCGCTCACGGCGACGCCGGTGCCGGACGACTTCGGCGAGTTCTTCTACGAGGGCACGCAGATCTACCCGGACGGGCTGTTCACGCCGGGAAGCGACGGTGAGATCTTCTTCGGCGTCTCGCCGTCGTGGTACAGCGCGGCCCTGCTCGCCTCCGCCCTGCTCCTGATGGTGCTGTATCCGGCCGCACCCGACCGGCGGGTACGCCACCACGTGCTGCTGGCCGGGGTCGCCGCCACGGTCGCGCTCGCGTTCGTGCCCGTCGCTGACCAGGCGCGGGGCCCGGTCACCGCGGCCGAGGACTGCGCCCCGCGCGAGACGTGGACGGGCGAGCCCGAGGAGCCCGCGCTCACCCGGGACCAGCGGTTCGTCTGCTCGTTCCGTAACGCGGGCCTGGTCGGGTTCGCCGCCACCACGCCCGACTCCGTGATCCTCGCCCACGCCCGCCGCCTCTGCGGCGTCTACACCCGCGACGACCCGCAGGAGGTCGCCCGTCTCCAGGCGACGGAGGGGCTGAAGCGCGACGCTCTGACGTACCCGCTCGCGGACATCTGCCCCAGCGCCGGCGCCGTGGTCGCCGCCGCGGCCGCCGAACAGGACCGGGAGATCGAGGAGTGGGAGGCCGACGCGCAGCGCATGTGCGACTCGACCCCGCGCCACCGCCCGCTCGTCAAGCCGGCCAAGGCGACCCGCATCAAGGAGCCCCAGTGGACGGACTACGGGGTCGTGGAGACGTACGAGCCGACCGAGGACGGCGGCGACCCGTTCGAGGACGGCCTGCTGGAGCGGGCTCAGGACGACGGGCTGGTGGCCGCCCTCCCCGGACACCTGATGATCCTCACGCACTCCGACTACGACCTCTGCGTCACGCTGGAGACCTATACTCGCCGCCCACCGGTGGAGACCAAGGGATGGGACCACGTGGCCGAGGTCGGCTACGACAGCCCCACCGGTCAGATCGTGCTCATGGACGGCCTGAGCGGCACCACGTTCCCCGACCTCTCGCTCAACGGCCGCGCCGGCCGCTACCGGATCCGCGTCCACTACGACTGGTTCGAGTGGAAGGGGCTCCAGCAGGGCGGCCAACGCCTCCTGATCATGGCGTTCCCCGGAAAGAGCGACAAGCCGATCACGTACCGCAAGCCCCGTAGACGGTGAGCCAGGCCACTTCCACGACCGCAGCACCCTCCGAAGGCAGACGACCGTCATTTAGTCTTCCGCTCATGCCGACCCGTCTGTCACCTCGCCTCGCCGCGGTCGTGAACGCGCTTCCCCTTCGGCCGCACTCGCGTGTCCTCGAAATCGGGTGCGGGCCCGGTGCGGCCGCGCGGGCGGTCGCGGCCCGGCTCACCACCGGCCACATCCTGGCCATCGACAGATCCGCCACCGCCATCGCCCAGGCCGAAGCCGCCGCGATGGACGAGATCGCCTCCGGCCGCATGAGCGTCCGCCAGTGCGCGGGCGAAGACTTCGTCCTGCGGGCTGACGAAGAGCCGTACGACATCGTGTTCGCCGTTCGGGTCGGAGCCCTCGACGGGCGACATCCCGAGGACGGCCGGCGGGTGCTCCAGCGCGTCGCCGCGGCGACCACGACGCAGGCCCGGCTTTTCATCGACGGCGGCGATCCGCTTCGTGAGCTGCTCATCCCGCGGGCTTGAGCTCCTCTCCGCACGTGCGGTCAGCCGGTGAGGATCTTGGCTAGCTCCGCGGGGTGGGCCAGGTGGGGGAAGTGGCCGCTGTCCGGCAGGACGGTGACGGCGACGTCGGGCAGGGCGGACTCCAGCCAGCTCCGGTAGGCCGGGGGCAGCGGGTTGCCGGTGACGTGGTGGTAGGGGATGCCGCGGGCGCGGATGGCCGCGAGGTCATGGGTGCGAAGCTTCCTGAGCTCGTCCGCAGGCGTGTCGAGCAGTTCCGCCCAGTAGCCGAGCAGGAGGTCCTGCCTGGGGGTCGTGGCCGTCCGCACGAGTTCCCGCGCGGCGGGCGGCAGCAGCTCGACGTGCATCCCGGCGACCATGGACTCCCACACCTGCGGCCAGCCGGGGCCGCGCAACGTCGGTTCCGCCTGGAGCAGCACGTCGCGGAACCCGCCGACCAGCAGCGGCTGGTCCACGTTGACGACGCCGCGAGCCGGATGGGCCGCGGCGTAGAGCGTCGCCAGCGCGCCGCCGAGCGAATGCCCCACGATGATCGGCGCGTCCAGCCCGGCGGCGGTCACCGCCTGGTGCAGGACCTCGACGACCTCGCCGGAGCGGTAGGAGGCGCGGCGCGGCGAGCCCCCGTGCCCCGGCAGGTCGAAGGCGACCGCGCGGCGCCCCGGATCGATGACGGCCAGCTCACGCAGGACCGGCTCCCAGTGCCGCCGGTCATAGGTCAGCCCGTGCAGGAGGACCAGCGGCGGCCGGTCGTCGGCCGTGCCGTGGTCGTCGGCCGCGAGGCCCCAGGAATGCTCAGTCATGTACGTCTCCCGTTCGTGAAACTCCATCAGGGAGGCGTGCCGTCGGAGCGTACGAATCGTTCGTGGCGCACGTCACAGACGCCAGCGGCCCGGCCCGCCGGGCGCCGGCTGGTAGCGGAAGAAGCGGCCGGTGCGCAGCGACGCCCGCAGGTGGGCCCCCGCCAGCGGTGCCACCGCCTCGATCCGCTTCACGGTCGCCCACAACGCCCGGGTCGCGTTCACCCGCGCCCGTTCGGTCTCGGGGTCTTGAACGCGGGGCCGGCCGCCGAGCCCGGTGGCGCGCCGCAGCTCGGCGAGCAGAGCCGTCCGCTCCGCCTGCAGTGTGGCGGCCCGTGCGGCGTCACCGGCGCGGTCGGCCCCGTCGAGTTGCTCGTCGAGCTGCCGCACCCGCCGCCGGTAGGCCGCACGGGCGGCGGCGTCCAGGAGCGGCTCGGCCGCGGGCGCCCGCAGCCCGGCCCCGCCCGCCACCAGGTCCAGCGCCGGGATCTCCTGCCCGGGCGCGGCCAGCAGCGTCCGCAGGTACCGCACCCCCCGCCCGTCGCGGAGCCGGACGGTCTCCGGGCCGGCGTCGAGCCGCCAGTCGTCGCCGTCCCTGGTCAGCCGCCACTCGTCGGCGGGCGGCGTGAGCTCGGCGAGGAGTCCCGCGAGGCCCAGACGCTCGGCGATCGAACGTGCCCTGGCGAGATCGCCGTCGGCCCGGTCGCGGGCGGCCGACGCCCGCGCGACCAGGGTATGGGCGAGCCAGGGCAGCGCCCCGATCCGCTCCTCCATCTCGACCGCGCGGTCGAGATGGCACACCGCGTCGTCGGTACGGCCCAGCCGGGCCGCGAGGCGGCCGAGGTGGTCGTCCACCGGTCCGGTGATCGTGTTGGCGCCGCCCCAGACGACCAGGCGCCCCCGGTACGGGAGCAGCGCGGCGTACAACGCCTCGGCGGCCGCCGGCTCACCGACTCGGGAGGCCACCATCGCGAGGTCGGCCACGGCGCCGATCCACCGCGGCCCCGATCCGGCGAGCACGGCGGGCAGCAGCCGTTCCAGCTCGAGGCCCGCCTCGACGCCGCGGCCGGACTCGGCCAGCGCCCTGGCCGCGGTCGCCTCGAAGAAGTGTCCGGGCAGCCGCCGGGCGAGGTCCTGCCACTCCTCGACGTGGTCCGCGACGTCGCCCCGCATCACGTCGATCGCGCTGCGGAGCGAGCCGACCAGGCGCTCGGTGTCGGCCAGCCCGGCCCGCCGGCCGCGTACGGCGACCTCGTCGGCGAGTGCGGCGGCCGTGTCGAAGCGGCCGCGTACGGTGGCGAGCATCGACTGCCGCGCCAGCACCATGACCGCCGCCTCGACGTCGCCGGCCAGTTCGCCGGCTCTGGAGTAGGCGGTCAGCGCGGCCTCGGCGCCCGTCAGCTCGCCGAGCTCGGCCAGCGCCACGAAACGCCAGAACAGCCCGCGCCGCTCGGCCTCGCCGTCACCCGTCACCCGCGCCTGCTCCACGATCCGGGAGGCCGTGGCGAGGCGTTCGTGCGCGGCGGCCGGGTCCCACAACGCGTGGAGGCGGGCGTCGAGCACCTCGGCGACCGTGCCGGGGTCACCGGCCGTCCGGGCGGCGGCCGACGCCTGGTCGATCAGTCTCCGCCGGCGTGCCGCGGCCGACGGGTCGCCCAGCAGCTCGCGGGCGAGCCGGGCCAGCACCCTGGCGCGGACGGCGGGCGGCGAGGGTCGCCCGGCCGCCGTCTCCAGCAGGCGGATCAGGCCGGCGTCGAGGTCGAGGAACGCCGCGCGCGACGGCGTGGACAGAGCGAGGTGGACCACCGGGTCATCGGCGGGGCCGAGCCCGGCCAGCTCGTCCGCCAGGCTCAGGGCGGCTCCGGGGAGCCCGCCGGAGGCCAGCCACAGCGCGTGGACCGCTTCGGCCGGCAGCTCCGGAACCAGTCCGGCAAGCTCCGCCTCCGTGAGGCCGCGCAGGCGGAGCTCCGGCGTCAGCCCGAGGGGGTCGGAGCCCGCCGCGATCAGGCCTGATCTCGAGGCGGACGCGAGGTGGGTGAGACGTTCCGCGGCGTGTGGACCGGCCCGGTCGACGTCGTCGATCAGGATGAGACGCGGGCCGTCCTGGGCGATCGACCGGGAGAGCCCGCCGGCATCCATGTGGGCGATCGACCGGGAGAGCCCGCCGGCGTCCATGCGGACGACCGGGATGGCCCGGGCGCGGGCGAGCGCCGCCGCCGCGTCGAGCAACGCCGTCTTGCCGGCGCCGGCGGGACCCGTGACGACGAGGTGCCCGCCGGAGCCCGCGGCGACCCGGTCGAGCAACCGCTCCACCGCCGCCAGCTCCCTCCGGCGTGCGATCAGGCTCACCTCGGCAGCGTATCCACCGCCGCACGAGTCACCCCAATCCACCCCGTACGCGATGGATTGACGGGAACGGGAGGAAAGGATACGTTCCGGTAGATTTCACGGTTGCCCGAGGGAAATCCGGTGAGAAGCCGGTGCGGTCGCGCCACTGTATCCGGGACGTAGATCCCGGGAGCCAGGTCGCTCGGGCCCCTGTGACCTCAACAGATCGGGACGCGTCATCCCTGAGGAGGCATGCATGAGTGACCTGACCACTCCTTCGTCCGTTTCTTCCATCCCCTTCCCCCGCCTGCGCCCGTGGCTGGCGGTCGTGCCGCTGCTGCTGATCGTCGGCTACCTGGTGCTCATGGACAACGGCGCCCTCTCCCAGGCGGGGCCGTTCCTGCACGAGCTCATGCACGACGGGCGTCACCTGCTCGGCGTTCCGTGCCACTAGGGACTCCGGATGGTACGCACCCTGCTGGTCAGGGGCCTGCTCGTGGGCCTGCTGGCCGGGTTCGTCGCGGGCGGGTTCGCGTTCGTCTTCGGCGAGCCGCACCTGGACGCCGCGATCGCCCTGGAGGAAGGGGCGGCTCCGGCCGCCGCGCACGCGCATGACCATGACCATGACCACGGGGACGAGGCGGCGCTCGGCAGGCCGGTGCAGAAGGCCGGGCTGTTCCTCGCCACCGGGCTCTACGGGGTCGCCGTGGGAGGGGTCTTCGCCCTCGTGTTCGCGGGGCTGCGCGGGCGGGTCGGCCCTCGGTCGGACGGTGGGCTGGCGCTGGCCGCCGCCGGGACGGCCTTCGGCGCGGTCATTCTCGTGCCGTTCCTGAAATATCCGGCGAACCCGCCGGCGGTGGGCGACCCCGCCACGATCAACCAGCGGACCCTGCTCTACGTCGTGATGATCCTCGTCGGCCTGGCCGCGACGGCCGCCGCCGTGGCGACCGCGCGCCGCGTCACCACGGGCCCGTGGGCGCGCGGGACGTGGGCGGCCGGGGTGTTCCTCGTCCCGGTGGTCGCGGCGTGGTGGCTGCTGCCGGGGTTCGACGAGGTGCCCGAAGGGTTCCCCGCCACGTTGTTGTGGGAGTTCAGGCTCTCGTCCCTGGGGACTCAGCTGGTGTTCTGGGCGGCGTTCGGCGTGCTGTTCGGCCGGCTGAGCGACCGCGCGGCGCGCCGTCCCGCCGTAGCGGGCTGAGCGGGTGCTGTTCGTACGTCACGCCGGCACGCCGGGCATGCGGGCCGCGTGCTTCCCCGCCGACGAGCCCCCTGACCCGTCCGGCCTGGCCCGCGCGACCGCCATGGCCGGCGCCCTGACCGTGCGCGGCCCCGCCGTTCCGGCCGAAGGCGTGGTCGGCGGACGGGCGTGGGTGGCGCCGAGTACGGCGGCGGTGCGGACGGCCGTCGCCATGGGGCTGGAGCCCGTCCCCGAGCCGGCGCTCGCGGAGGCGGACCACGGCAGGTGGCGCGGGCTGCCGTACGCGCGGGTCGCCGAGGAGGAGCCGGAGGCGCTGGCGCGCTGGCTGACCGACCCGCACGCCACCCCGCACGGCGGCGAGAGCCTGGCCGCGCTCGCGGCGCGGGTCGCCGGCTGGCTGGAGGGCATGCGCGCGGAGCCGGCCGGCGTCGTCGTGTGCGACGTGGGCGTGATCCGCGCGGCGCTCGGTCACGCGCTCGGGTTGCCGCCGCCCGCCGCCGCCCGCTTCGACCTCGCGCCTCTGTCCACCACCGAGCTGACCGCCACGCGGGACGGCTGGCGGGTGGCCCATGTCAACCGGAAGGTCCCGTCTTGATCGTCACGTATCCGTTCAGCGCCGTCGTCGGGCTCGACGACCTGAAACTGGCGCTGGTGCTCAACGCCGTCTCCCCACGAGCCGGCGGCGTGCTCGTCCGCGGGGAGAAGGGCACCGCCAAGTCGACCATCGTGCGGGCGCTGGCCGCCCAGCTGCCGTCCGTCGAGGTGGTGGCCGGGTGCCGCTTCGCCTGCGACCCGGCGGCGCCGGATCCCGGCTGTCCCGACGGGCCGCACGAGCCGGGCCCGGCCGGCCTGCAACGGCCGGCGGCGCTGGTCGAGCTGCCGGTGGGCGCGTCGGAGGACCGCCTCGTCGGCTCCCTGGACGTGGAACGCGCGCTGACCGAGGGGGTGAAGGCGTTCGAGCCGGGCCTGCTGGCGGCGGCGCACCGTGGCGTGTTGTACGTGGACGAGGTGAACCTGCTCCACGACCACCTCGTGGACCTGCTGCTCGACGCCGCCGCCCTCGGCACCTGTTACGTGGAGCGCGAGTCGGTGTCGGTACGCCATGCCGCCCGCTTCCTCCTGGTCGGCACCATGAACCCGGAGGAGGGCGAGCTGCGCCCCCAGCTGCTCGACCGGTTCGGGCTGACGGTGGAGGTGCGGGCGTCCCGGAACCCGGACGAACGCGCCGAGGTCGTCCGGCGGCGGCTCGCGTTCGACGCCGAACCGGAGGCGTTCGCCGCCCGGTGGGCGGCCGAGGAGGCGGCGCTGGCGGCGCGGATCGCGCAGGCCAGGGCCCGGGTGCCCGCCGTGCGGCTGCCGGACGCGCGGCTGCGGCAGATCGCCGCCGTGTGCGCCGGGTTCGAGGTGGACGGCCTGCGCGCCGACCTGGTCACGGCCAACGCCGCCATCGCGCACGCCGCCTGGCACGGCCGGGAGGTGGTGACGACCGAGGACGTGCGCGCCGCGGCCCGCCTGTCGCTGCCGCACCGCCGCCGCCGCGACCCGTTCGACGCGCCGGGGCTGGACGAGGCGCTGCTGGACGAGCTGCTGGAACGTACGGGCGGGGACGACGACCCGTCCGACGGCCCCGACGACCCGTCCGGCGGTTCCCCCGGCCCCGGCGGCCCGGACCGGGACGACACCGCTCAAGACGGCACACACGGACCAGATCGCGACGGCTCGGGACAGGACCGCTCGGATCGGGATGGTTCGCCTGGTGACGGCACAGAGCCGGGAAGTGCTGGCCAGGAGCGCTCAGGTCTGGACCGATCTGGTCGAAATGGCGAGAGTCGGGACGACGCAGGCCCCGATGGCTCAGATCGTGATGCCCCAGGGCGTGATGGCGCCGGCCCGGATGGTGGCGGGG
>NZ_POUD01000144.1 GCF_003236395.1 Nonomuraea aridisoli
GCGTGGCACCGGGCGTGGGCGCTCGACGGGGACGCCGCGGAGCTGGCCGGCGAGCTGGCCGAGGCGGCGCTGGAGGCGCGGCAGGCGGGTGGGCATCCGGAGCCGTACCTGGCGTTGGAGAAGGCCGCCGAGCTGACGCCGCACGACGACCCGGCCAAGGCCGAGCGGCTGGCCGCCGCCGCGCGGCACGCGTGGGTGGCGGGCCGGCCGCAGGCGGCCCGTTCGCTGCTGGCCGGGCTGCGTTCGCTGACCGCCGCGCCCGACGGGCTGCGCGGCCGGGTCCAGCTCCTGCACGGCAGCCTCGAACTGCTCGGCGGCGAGACCCGCAGCGCCCGCGAGGAGCTGCTGTCGGCCGCCGCCTGGCTGCTGGAGAGCCACCGCATGCTGGGCGTACGCGCGCTCGTCCGGGCCGCCGACGCCAGCTACCGCGCCGGCGACAACCGGGCCTTCCTCGCCATCGCCCGGCAGGCCGCCGCGCTGCGCCGCCCCGACGAGACGGTGGCGACGCAGCTGATGTTCGAGTACCTGGCCGGGATGGCCTCCACCTTCAGCGGCTCGCACCAGGAGGCGGCCGGCCCGCTGCGCCGGGTCGTCGAGCTGGCCGGCAGCGTGCGCGACCCCGCCGTGCTGGTGTGGGCGTGCGTGGCCAGCATGCTGCTCGGCGAGGACGACACCGCCCACCGGCTGTCGGCCCGCGCCGTCGAGGCCGCCCGCCTGCGCGGCGCCGCCTCCGCCGTGCCGCAGCTGCTGGAGTACACGATCTACCCGGAGATCTGGATGGGCCGCTACCCGTCCGTGGCGGCGACCGCGGCCCAGGGCCTGAGCCTGGCCAGGGAGACCGGCCAGCTCAACACGGCGGCCCAGCACCTGGCCTGGCTGGCGATCACCGCGGCCGTCGAGGGCGACCAGGAGACGTGCCGCGTCCGCGCCGACGCCGCGATCGACCTGGCCGAGGCCCACGGCCTCGGCATCGCGGGGGCCGTCGCGACCTGGGCTCTGTCCTATCTGGACCTGGCCGCCGGGCGCCCCGCCGACGCCGCCAACCGGTTGCGCGCCGAACGGCGTACCAGCAGTCACGTGGTCATCCGGGTCATGTCGACGCCGCACTTCATCGAGGCGTGCGCGCGTACGGGCGACCGGGAGCGCGCCGCGTCGGCGTTACGCGTGCTCGAACGCTGGGTCGGCAGCACCCGCAGCCCCGGCCTGCGCGCGCTGGTGGCCCGCTGCCGGGCGCTGCTGGCCCCGCCCGGCGAGGCGGAGGAGCTCTTCCAGGAGGCGCTCGACCTGCACGGGCAGGCCGCCTACGAGTTCGAGGCGGCCCGCACCCGCCTGCTGTACGGCAGCACCCTGCGCCGCGAGCGCCGCCCCGGCGCGGCCAGGACGCACCTGCACGCCGCCCTGGAGACCTTCGAACGGTACGGCGCCCGCCTGTGGACCGAGCAGGCCAGGGCCGAGCTGCGCGCCTCCGGCGAACCGGTCCGCCCGGCGCCGGAGGCGGCCACCGGTCAGCTCACGGCGCAGCAGCTGCAGATCGCCCGCATGGTCGCCGAGGGCGCCACCAACAAGGAGGTGGCCGAGCAGCTCTTCCTGAGCCGCCGCACGGTCGAGCACCACCTCAGGAACGTCTTCAGCCGTCTCGGCATCCGCTCCCGCGTCGAACTGGTACGCCTCATGTCCTGATCGTCAGACCGGTGATTTCGCCGATGCGCGGCCCGCCGCGCCTTCCAACAATGGCGGCAGACAGCAGTCACCCCCCGACGAGCAGGGAGTATGACGACGTGCAGCTCACCCCCCGCACCGGCGCGCGAACGTTCACGAGGCTCCTTACCGGGCTCCTGACCGGGCTCGCCCTCACCACCGGCGCCCTGACCGCCCCCGCCCAGGCCGCGAGTCCGTACGAGCGCGGCCCCGACCCCACCGACGCCCTCCTGGAGGCGAGCCGCGGCCCGTTCTCGGTCGCCACGCAGAGCGTCTCCTCGCTGGTGCTCGGCTTCGGCGGCGGCGAGATCTACTACCCGACCGACACCAGCCAGGGCACGTTCGGCGCCATCGCCATCTCGCCCGGGTACACGGCCAGGTGGTCCAGCCTCGACTGGCTCGGCCCGAGGATCGCCTCGCACGGCTTCGTCGTGATCGGCATCGAGACCAACACGCTCTACGACCAGCCCGCGAGCCGCGGCCGGCAGTTGCTCGCGGCCCTCGACTACCTGGTCGAGGACAGCTCGCTCACCATCCGGGCCCGCATCGACCCGGACCGGCTCGCGGTGGCCGGTCACTCGATGGGCGGCGGGGGCTCGCTGGAGGCGGCCGACGACCGGCCGTCGCTGCAGGCGGCCGTGCCGATCGCGCCCTGGAACTCCGACAAGTCGTGGCCGGGCATCCAGGTGCCCACGATGATCATCGGTGGTGAGAGCGACAGCATCGCCCCCGTCTCCACCCACTCCCAGCTCTTCTACGAGAGCATCCCGTCATCGGCGGAGAAGGCGTACCTGGAGCTGAACGGCGCCAGCCACTTCTTCCCGCAGACCACCAACACGACCATGGCCAAGTCGATGGTGGCCTGGCTGAAGCGGTTCGTGGACGACGACACCCGCTACGAGCAGTTCCTCTGCCCGCCGCCCAGTGGTTCGGCGATCGAGGAGTACCGCCACACCTGCCCGAGCTCCTGACCGTTCGTCCGTCCGGTCCGGCCCGCACGTCGCGGGCCGGACTCGCCCTTTCAGACGTTCTTGACGCATCTCATGACGAGGAACACGGGGAAGCGGGCGGCCTCGGGGCGCCTGGCCGCCCAGTCGGGGGCCGGCTCGGGCTCGGCCAGCTCGTCCACCCACAGGCCGTGGCGGCGCAGCGTGCCGACGTACGTGGCGAGCGTGCGGTGGTTGGCGCCCACGCGGCGGCGCAGCGACGACTGCTCGCCGTCGGCCCGCCACCAGCCCTCGTCGCGGTAGTCGCCCTCGGACGGCCACGACCCCGACACCCCCGGCCCGCCGGGGAAGCACGGGTGCAGCAGCGAGCAGACGAACACGCCGCCAGGGCGCAGCGCCGCGGCGGCGTTGGACACGGCCCCGTCGAGGTCGTCGGTGTCGGACAACCCGAAGCTGCACACCACCGCGTCGAACGCCGGCAGCCCGGCCAGGGCGGCCGGGTCCGTGACGTCGGCGTGGAGGTAGCGGACGCCCAGGGGCGCGGCGTGTTCGGCGGCCTCCGCCTTGGCGATCAGGGCGGCGGCGAGGTCGGCGGCGACGACCCGGGCGCCCCGGCGGGCGAGCTCACGGCTGACGCGGCCGTGGCCGCAGGCGATCTCCAGCACGCGGCGGCCCGCCACCGGCCCGAGCAGGTCGAGCAGCCGGACGGAGGCCGGGTCGTCGATGACGTCGCCCCACCCGGCCGCGTAGAAGTCGGCGATCTCGTCGTAGCGCGCTTCCCCGGCCATGCCCACGACCCTACGGCGCACGCCGGCCGCGGACACCTCCTGTTCGTCCACCGCTGAACCCGTGAGGCCATGTCGGAAATCTCGCCATATGGGTGGCTTGATGTCGGATTCCCGCGGCCCCCACCGGCGGGCCGGTCGTGCTGGACGACGTGGACGAAGCGATGCCGGCGACGCTGCGGCATGACGGCCGCCACGTTCGCCGCCCTCGTCCTGCGCCGGGTCAAGGCCCTCACCTGCGAACGCCCGCCCCGCTGACGGCCTCCCGGGGCAAAGAGTGCGCCATGGGGGCGTCTGGTTGTGGTGGTGACGCCGTCGCGAAGGCCGGGGCGCGGAGGAGGATCTCCCCCGGGTCGAGCAGGCACGCGACGTTCATGCGGGGGTTACGAACATGGGCAGGCCCGGGATCGCGGCGGTCGTCGCGCTCACCGTACTGAGCGGGACGGGCGCGAGCGCGGCCACACCCCCGGAGCTGCGGATCACCGCCTCCGTCTCCCCTGAGCCGATGGTGGCCGGCGCGCAGGCCGTGTACGCGCTGACCGTCGCCAACGCCGGGGGCCGGGACGCCGGCGAGGTCGCCGTAACCGCGACCCTCGATCGCAACGTCGTCCCCGGCCCCCTCCCCGACGACTGCGGGCTCGCCGCCCGCACCGTCACCTGCGCGGGCCCGGCCGTCCCCGCGGGCCGCGCCGTCACGTACGCGATCCCGTTCACGACCGACCCGGGGCTGGCGGACGGGACGGTGGTCACACATCAGGCGCAGGTCGCGGGCGGGGACGTCGTCCCGCTGTCCGCCCGGGTCCGCAGCGCGGCCGACGTCGGGGTCGTCAAGACCGGCCGGCTCGCGGCGGGCGGGGACCGCGTCACGTACACGGTGACCGTGACCAATCGCGGGCCGTCACGGGCGGTGGACGTCGCCGTGCGGGACTCGGCCGGCGCCGAGCGGGCCACCGTCGTGGACCGGCCGGCCGAGTGCCCGGGCGCCGGGCCGGACCTCGACTGCCCCATCGGCGCGCTGGTGCCGGAGGAGAGCCGGACGTTCCGCTACACCGTGGCGGCGGACACCGCAGGACCGGTCGGGAGCTGCGCCACCGTGCGGGCCGGCGGCCGGGACGACAACCCCGCGAACGACCGGTCCTGCGCGGAGACGATGATCGAGCCCGCCCGGTCGCCGAGCACCTCCGCGACCCCGGCCCCCGGTCCGGTGGGCTCGCCCACGCCGGACGCCCGGACGCCCGAGCCCTCCGAGCGGCGCCGGGCCGGTGCCGGACCCGCCGGAAGGGACGAGCGGAAGGCGGAGGACGAGCAGGCCCCGCCCGTGGCGGAGGTCACCGGGCGCGACCGGGCGGAACCCGGCGCGTCCCGCCCCCGTGACGTCGCCAAGGACGACGCGGTGCGCCCCGCCGACCACGGGCAGCCGGCCCTGCCGCTGACCGGCGCGTCCCTGTGGACGCTCGGCCTCGGGATCGCGGTGCTGCTGGCGATCGGCCTGCTGGTCTCCTGCCTCTCCCGCCGCGACGAGGCCGACCGCGCACGCTGAGCCGTCAGCGCGGCAGCGGCGGGACGGGCGTGTCGCGCGTCCACGACCCGAGCACGAGGTGCGTCTTGGTGCCGGTCACGTCGCCGGCCCGGCGCAGCCGGTCGATCACCTGCTGGAGGTGGCCGAGGTCGCGCACCCGTACGTGGATGAGCGCGTCCGGGTCCCCGGCGATGGTGAACACCGCCTGCACCTCGGGCACGTCGGTGGCGGTGCGGACGATCTCGCTGACCGGCGTCGTGCCCGGGTAGCTGAGCTCGGTGAACGCCTCGATGCCCCACCCGAGCTTGGCGTAGTCGATCTGCACGCTGAACCCGGTGATCACACCGATCTCGCGCAGCCGGTCCACGCGCCGCTTGACCGCCGCCACGGACAGCCCGACCTGCTCGGCCATCTCGGAGAACGTCCTGCGCCCGTCCTCGCGCAGCAGCCTTAACACCTTGTGATCGATCTCGTCCACGTCAGGCACGGAGAACGCCCCCTTCAGACACAAAGAACACCAGTCACGAAGCCCGCGAACTCATATAGTTTGCGTCTTGCGCCTGCTTTCTCATCTAATACTTGCGCATATCGTGCCCGCGTTGCTGTGCTGGGAATCTCACGTACGAGACGAAGCACGTACGAAGCCAGGAGGTCGTGAGCGTGAGCGAGACTCCCGCACCTGTGTCGCTCGACGACAAGTACACCGCGGCCGACGGCCGGGTGCTGATCTCCGGGATCCAGGCCCTGGTGCGCCTGACCCTGGAGCAGCGCCGCCTGGACGAGGCGCGCGGCCTCGACACGCGGGCCTTCGTCACCGGCTACCAGGGCTCGCCGCTGGGCGGGCTGGACCTGGAGATGGGACGGGCCGGGCGGTTCCTCGACCAGGCGGGCGTGGTGTTCCGGCCGGGGCTGAACGAGGAGCTCGCCGCCACGGCGGTGGCCGGCACCCAGCTCCTGGAGCAGGTCCCCGGCCGACGACACGCCGGCGTGACCGGCTACTGGTACGGCAAGAACCCCGGCCTCGACCGGGCCGCCGACGCCATCCGGCACGCCAACGCCGCCGGCACCTCGGCGCTCGGCGGCGCGGTGGCCTGGATCGGCGACGATCCCGGCTGCAAGTCCTCGACCCTGCCGAGCTCGTGCGAGCCGATGTGCCAGAGCCTGTCGATGCCGCTGTTCGCGCCCAGCACGGTCGCCGAGATCATCGAGTACGGCCTGCACGCGGTGGCCATGTCGCGGGCGACCGGCCTGTGGGCGGCCATGAAGATCGTCGCTGACCTGGCCGACGCCTCGGCCACCGTGGACCTCGGCCCGCTGCGCGAGGACGTCCCCGTCCCCGATGGCGTGTCGCGCGGCCCGGCGCCCGTCCTGCTCGGCGCCGCCGCCCTGGACGCCGAGTACGACATGCTGACCAACCGGCTGGAGGCGGCCCGCGCCTACGCCCGCGCCCACGGCCTCAACCGGGTCGTCTCCGGGGCGCGCAACACCGCGCTCGGGATCATCGCCTCGGGCGTCACGTACGCGGTGGTCGAGCGGGCGCTGTCCGACCTCGGCCTGGACGAGGTGGCCAGGGACGAGCTGGGGCTGCGGCTGATCAAGATCGGCATGCCCTTCCCGCTCGCGTACGACGACCTGGCGGAGATGACCCGCGACCTGGAGCGGGTGCTGGTGGTCGAGGACAAGGTGCCGTTCCTGGAGGGGCACATCAAGCAGGCGCTCTACGGCCGTGACCGCGTGCCCGCGGTGGTGGGCCGGGAGCTGCTGACCGCCCGGGGCACGCTCGGCGCCGAGGACGTCGCCAAGGCCGTGGCCGCCTGCGTCGGCGAGGAGCGGCTGCCCCGCCCGCTCGTCCGGGCCCGGCCCGCGCGCCGCATGCTGCCGCTGGTGGCCGCGCGCACGCCGTACTTCTGCTCGGGCTGCCCGCACAACACCTCCACCCGTGCCTCCGACGGCACGCTGGTCGGCGTGGGCATCGGCTGCCACGCGATGATCGCGCTGGACGGGCACGGGCGCGGCACCCAGGTCGGCATCACCCAGATGGGCGGCGAGGGCGCCCAGTGGATCGGCCTCGCGCCGTTCACCGACGACCGGCACTTCGTGCAGAACCTCGGCGACGGCACCTTCCACCACTCCGGCTCGCTGGCGATCAGGGCGGCGATCGCGGCCGGGGTGACGATGACGTACAAGCTGCTCTACAACGACGCCGTCGCCATGACCGGCGGCCAGCGCGCGGAGGGCCGGCTCGACGTGCCGGCGATCACCCACGAGCTGGCGGTCGAGGGCGTCAGGAAGATCGTGATCACCACGCCGGAGCCCGAGCGGTACCGGGGGGTGCGCCTGGCGCCGATCGCGTCCGTCCGGCACCGCGACGACCTGCCCGAGGTCGAGCGGGAGCTGGCCGCGGTGGAGGGCGTGACCGTGCTGGTGCACGACGACCGGTGCGCCGCTGAGGAGCGGCGGCTGCGCAAGCGCGGCAAGCTGCCCGCGGCGGAGAAGAAGGTCATGATCAACGAGCGGGTCTGCGAGGGCTGCGGCGACTGCGGCGAGGCCTCGACGTGCCTGTCCGTGCAGCCGGTCGAGACCGAGTACGGCCGCAAGACCCGCATCCACCAGGCCTCCTGCAACACCGACCTGAGCTGCCTGAAGGGCGACTGCCCGTCGTTCCTGCTGGTCGAGCCGGGCACCCGCGAGCCCAGGAAGGCCCCGCCCCCGCCCGTGGCCCCGCATCCGGACACCAAGGTCGGCGACGAGGTGCTGATCAGGATGCCCGGCATCGGCGGCACCGGCGTGGTCACCGTCTCGCAGATCCTGCAGATGGCCGCCCACCTCGACGGCCTGCACGCCGCCGGGCTGGAGCAGACCGGGCTCGCGCAGAAGGGCGGCCCCGTGGTGAGCGACGTGCGGATCTCCAAGCGGCCGCCCACGGGTTCGGTGCGCGCCTCGAACGGCGGCGCCGACGTGATCGTCGGGTTCGACGTGCTGGGCGCGGCGGCGGACCCCACGCTGGCCGTGGCCTCGCCGGAGCGCACGGTGGCGGTGCTGAACACGTCCGTGGTGCCGACGGCCGCCATGGTGACGGGCCGCGCGCCGGTGCCGGGGCACGCGGACGCGGTCGCCAGGGTCGAGTCCGTCACCCGCGAGCGGTTCTGCCTCGACGCGCACGCGCTGTCGGAGGCGCTGTTCGACGACCACATGCCGGCCAACCTGCTGCTGCTCGGGGCCGCGTACCAGTACGGCTGCCTGCCCGTCGGCGCCGAGGCGATCGAGCAGGCCATCCGGCTCAACCGGGCCGCCGTCGAGCAGAACCTGGCCGCCTTCCGCTGGGGCCGCGCCGCCGTGGCCGACCCCGAGGCGGTGCGCAGGGCCGTGCTGCCCGCCGAGGCGCCCGAGCCGTCCGGGCTGGAGGAGGTCGTGGCCGCCCGGGTCGCCGACCTGACCGAATACCAGAACGCCGCCTACGCCCGTACGTACGCCGAGGACGTGCGGCGCGTGGCCGCCCGCGCGGCCGAGCGGGCGGGCGCGGCGGCCGGCACGGCGATCGCCCTGGCCTACGCCCGCGGCCTGCACAAGCTCATGGCCTACAAGGACGAGTACGAGGTCGCCCGCCTGCACCTCGACCCCGTCGAGCGGGAGCGCCGGGAGCGCGAGTTCGGCCGCGACGCGCGGGTGTCGGTGCTGCTGCACCCGCCGGTGCTGCGCGCGATGGGCATGAAGCGCAAGATAGAGGTACGCCGTTCGGCCGGGGTGTTGTTCCGCGGCCTGCGTGCCGCGCGGGTGCTGCGCGGCACGACGTTCGACGTGTTCGGCCGGGCCGAGGTGCGCCGCGTCGAGCGCGCGCTCGTCGGCGAGTACCGCGCTCTCGTGCGCGCCGCGCTCGACCGGCTCACCCCGGACACCGCGGCGACCGTCGAGGAGATCGCCGGCCTGCCCGACGTGATCCGCGGGTACGAGGACATCAAGCTCGCCCGGGTCGCCGAGTTCCGCGACCGCGCCAAGGCCGCCCTCGGCCGCCTCACCGAGTCCACCCCCCGCTAGGAGTTCGAAACCGTGACCGTCGACCGTCTGCTGCCCGATCAGGACGCCGGGGATCTCATCGACCTGACCAGAGAGATCGCCGACAAGGAGTTGGCGCGCCGGGTGGACGAGCACGAGCGCGCCGAGACGTACCCGGAGGGGCTGTTCGCCACGCTGGGCGCCGCCGGGCTGCTCGGCCTGCCCTACCCCGAGGAGTACGGCGGGGGCGGGCAGCCGTACGAGGTGTACCTGCAGGTGATCGAGGAGCTGGCGATGCGCTGGGCGGCCGTGGCGGTGGCCACCAGCGTGCACACGCTCTCCTGCTTCCCCGTGTTCGCCTACGGCACGCCGGAGCAGCGGGAGCGGTGGCTGCCCGACATGCTGGCCGGTCACCTGATCGGCGGCTACAGCCTGTCCGAGCCGCAGGCCGGCTCCGACGCCGGGGCCCTCGCCTGCAAGGCGGAACGCGTCGAGACCGGCTACCGGATCACCGGCACGAAGGCGTGGATCACCCACGGCGGCATCGCCGACTTCTACGCCCTGTTCGCCCGCACGGGCTCGGGCCCGCGGGGCGTGTCGTGCTTCCTCGCGCCCGGCTCGGCCGAGGGGCTGACGTTCGGCCGGCCCGAGGAGAAGATGGGCCTGCACGCGGTGCCCACCACCACCGCCCACTGGGACGGCGCCGTCCTGGAGGCCGACCGGCTGATCGGCGAGGAGGGTCAGGGGCTGCAGATCGCCTTCAGCGCCCTCGACTCCGGCCGCCTCGGCATCGCCGCCTGCGCCACCGGCCTGGCCCAGGCCGCGCTCGACGAGGCCGTGGCGTACGCGCGGCAGCGGGAGACGTTCGGCAAGAAGATCATCGACCACCAGGGGCTCGCGTTCCTGCTGGCCGACATGGCGGCCGGGGTGGACACCGCGCGGGCGACGTACCTGGACGCGGCGCGGCGCAGGGACGCGGGCCTCGACTACAGCCGCCAGGCCAGCGTCGCCAAACTCGTCGCCACCGACACGGCGATGAAGGTGACCACGGACGCGGTCCAGGTGTTCGGCGGCTACGGCTACACCCGCGAGTTCCGCGTCGAACGCTTCATGCGCGAAGCCAAGATCATGCAGATCTTCGAGGGCACCAACCAGATCCAGCGCCTCGTCATCAGCCGCCACCTCGCTCGGTGACATGCGAGAATCCCGCCTCCCCGTACTGGGAGGCGGGGTTCGCCGTCTTCGAGTCGGACCGGTGTGGTTCGCCCAGGCCGTCGAGTGGGAGTCAGCGCCGGAGGTCGTGGCCTCGCGCCCGCATCAGACGATCATCACTGCCGGCAGTGCCATTCAGGAAGCGCACTGGGCGATGGTGGGGTGCGGCTGCTGCCGCCGGGACGAGCCCGAGCGTGCGGGCGCGCGGTTGTTCGAACTGCTGCGGGAATTGGTCCGCCAAGATCCGCTGGCGCGTCGAGCACGACTACCGCGAGCTCAAGACCGGTTCAGTCACATGAACAGGCCGATGCCCGTCCTGCCATCAACGACTGCTACTGGGCGACTTCGGCCATGATCCGTGAGGTGTTCTCCACGGAGAAGAAATCGTTCACCGGCATGGTTCCTGCGATGGCGCTGAGGAACTCGCGTGAGGCCTGCGGGCTTTTGGCGGTTTTCTCCAGCAGCGTGGCCATCCCCGGAGGTGGCGGCGCGAGCGTGGCCAGGTCGCAGGCCAAATCGAAGGCCGGGAGCGTCTGCTCGTCCCGGGTGGACTGGTAGCCGCCCATGGCCTCGTCGAACGACTGCTCCCCGGATTGCACGCTCAGCCACGCCTCGGCCAGCAGTTCGGCGTGCTGGAAGGCGTTCGTGATGCCCTGGGCCGTGCACGCGTCCCGCTCGTAACCCGCGTCGCCGACCAGCGCCCATCCGGGGCCGTACGGCTTGCGGTAGAAGCCGGGGAGGGCCGTCCCGGAGAACCGGGACACACGGGTGGCCTTGCTGCCCCAGTCGTCGAACCCAGGGAGCTTGCGCATCTCGGCGAGGTAGTTGCCCTCGATGTCGTCACGGAAGTCGCGCATGTCCGCGATCTGGGCCGCCACCAGCACCGTGGTCAACCCGTCGTGGGTGGGCATCATGCCGACAGCCCGCCCCGGGGCCATGTAGACGTTCCACTCGCTGGTCGGCAGGTCGCTCCAGTACGCGTAGTAGGAGACATTGCCGGCCGGCTGTTCCCGGTAGCGGTCACTGCCCACCGCTTCGGCCACCATGGAATGCCTGCCGTCCGCGCCGATGACGAGGCCGGCACGTTCGGCGATGAGCGCGCCGCCGTTCCCGGTCTCCCTGCCGCGCACCCCGGTGACCCGCCCGTTCTCGACGATCAGCTCCTGCACCGAGACTTTCTCCCGCACCTCGGCCCCCGCTTTGGCGGCGGCGTCCAGGAGCATCTTGTCCAGTACCGTCCGGCGGGGCGAATAGGCGACGGCAACGCCGGACGGGTCCGGCAGTGGAGCTCCCGCGATAGTGAACGGCCCGAAATTCAACCGGTACTGGTGGATCGGCGGGCACCCGCTCGCCGCGAGCTGCTCCGCGAGACCCCATCGTGTCAAGGCGGCAACCCCGGGCGCGTGTATCAGGTGCGTAGAAATCGTGTCGCTCGGAAAACCGGCCCTGTCGACCAGCAGCACCCGCTGTCCGGCTCGCGCCAGCAACATCGCGACCGATGCTCCGGCGCATCGGGCTCCTACCACTATGACATCGTAATTCCCTGCCATCGTGATGAAAGCCTCCTCGGCAAATGCGGAATTGTCCTGACAGCCGGAAATACTGCTGTGACGACACGATACGAATTCCGCGGGCCGATGAACTGACTTGCTACGCCAGGTGCTATGACGCTTCGTGCCGGCCGCTGCGGTAGGTCGCCGGCGTGGTCCCGGTGACCGCACGGAATGCGCGGTACATCTGGGCCTCGCCGGCGAAACCGCACTGCAGGGCGACGACCGCGAGCGAACGGTCCGGATACGCACGCAGCATCCGCTGCACGAGCGTCACGCGCGCCCGGCGAAGCAACGACGTGAACGATTCCCCCTCAGCGGCGAGCGCCCGGAACAAGGTGCGACGCGACAGACCACAGCCGGCCGCGACCATGTCGATGTCGAGCTCTGGCGTGCCTGCATGCTGCTGAATGAACTGCCGGACACGCTCACGGGTCAGCGCGGCATTGGACGGCTTGGGTATGCGCGCCCTGACCGCCAGGCTCAGCGCGCTGTCCAGAAGGCCGATCGCATGTGGCACCAAGGACGCCACCGACAGTGGATCGATCCGGTGCTGGTATTCGATTCCGGTCAGGAAATCGGTGATGATGCGGCCGGGTCCGGCCGGGCCGATTTCCACGGCCGTCGCGTCAGCCAGCGCGCGCCTCGGCAGAAGCGCTTTGGGAACCTGCACGATCAGCTGGGAGAAAGCCCCTTTGAATGACAGTGAGTACGGCCGGGTGCTGTCGATGAAAATCATGCCGCCTTTGGACAGGATGGTGACGCGGTCGTCCTGCGCCGCCCAACTCTGGCCGTCGAGCTGGATGTTGACCAGTGCGTAGTCTTCCTGCCCTCCGGCGATCAGGCTAGGAGTGCGCTGCACGTCTTGCGCGCTCGCCGAGATCAGAGAGAATCCGACATGGTCGACGGCGAAGTGCTCGATGCGGCCGCTGAAGTCGTCGGACATCGGGCGCGCGGCCACCTGCACGAGAGTACGGCAGACCATCTCGGACCAGTAGCACGAGGCATCCCCCGCCTCGACATCGGCCGTGGACCGGATCCGGCGCCGGCCTCCGACCGACGCGGCGGCACCATCTGCCCTGCCGCCCTGCTCATGTTCCCCTGGCATCCCCGCTTCTCTCCCCCGAGTTTCATCGTCGCCGCCGCATCAGGCCAGGTTGCCGGCTGGGATCCGGGTAGGAGCGAACCACTCCCGGATCCAGATCGGGTGGCCCATCGGCGACCGGCCGGCCTCGTCGAGTCCGGCACGATCCTGCTCGGTGAGGGCCAGGTCGCCGGCGGCGATGTTGTCCGTGAACTGTTCAAGCTCCCAAAGGCCGACGATAACACCGCATGACAGAGCCACCGGCACCGCCGGTCGCGCTCATCCGAGGACGGACGTCAGCGCCGCCGCGAGCAGTCGGCGGGCCTGTTCGTCATTCTCAACCGCATGCATCTCGGAACGGCCGTGCCTCCAGGGCGGACACACTGATCAACCGCACGGGCCGTCACATGAAGTACGCCTGCGGATGGTTCGGCGGCCGACTGCCGTCACCGGCATCGGCGGGTCCGGCCGGTGCTAGTCCGGCAGCGGGATCGCGGTGAACACTCCGTCCGGGTCGTAGTGCGATTTGACCGCCAGCAGCCGGCTGGTGTTGATCCCGTAGGCGTTTCTGGCACGCTGGTCACCGCGCGCCAGCAAGTTCGCCCAGCCGCCGGGCAGGGCGTGCCGGCCCAGACGGCGCTCGGCGTCCTGGACCCACGCCGACTCGGCGGCGCCGTCGCCATCGAACCAGGCTCCGATGATCTCCACCACGAGGTGCTCGTCGCGGTAGGCGTAGGCCGTCTCGGTGACGGGCACGCGGGTCGCCGCACCGTGGGAATGGTGCACGTTCAGCACGCAGGTGGCAGGCATGGCCTCCGCCGACCGCACGAAGGCGTCGATGACGTCGTCGGTCAGGGGCGGCACGATCTGGGAGCCGAGGTGGTAGTTGCCTCCGTGTGGGAACATGTCGTCCAGAGCATGGACGGTGTCGGCCAACGCCCGCCGGTCCACGTCATCCAGCACCGGGGCGCCGAGCGCCCGGATCTGGGCAATCTGCCTGGCCGCGTCGCCGGGGTCCCCGGCCCAGGCAGGGGTGGTGTACAGGACCAGACCGGCAGGGGTGTGCATGGCGCCGAACATCACGTCCAGCGCGTCGTCCGCCGACGCCATCACCTTCCGCCAGCCCAGAAGCACCGAACGCGCCTGATCCCACCCGAAGGCGATGGTGCCCGAGGTGACGGTGGCGAACGGATGCAGGCGCGTCCGGAGTTCGGTGACGACGCCGAAGTTCCCGCCCCCGCCACGCAGCGCCCAGAACAGGTCGGGCTCGTGCTGAGGATCGGCCGTCACGACACGGCCGTCGGCGAGAACGACCTCGGCCGACAGCAGGTTGTCGACGCCGAGCCCGGCCACGCCGATCAAGGTTCCGTAGCCGCCGCCGAGCGTCAGCCCGGCGAACCCGACCGAGCTCACGGTGCCCACCGCGGCCGCATGCCCATGTGGCCGTGCCGCGTCCAAGACGTCGCTCACAGTGGCGCCTCCGGCCACACGAGCCTCGGCGCCCTCGACGGTGACCTGCCGCATGGTGCTGATGTCCACCAGCAGGCCCCCGTCCCGGACGGCGCTGCCGGACCAATCATGGCCTCCACCCAGCACGGACAACGGCATGCCCGCTGATCGGGCCGCGCGTACCGCAGCCTGGACATCGGCCGTCGTGCGGCATCGGGCCACCACAGAAGGACGCGCCATCACCTGCGCGTTCCACAGCCGGATCAGCGCGGCGATCGCCGACGGCTCGGTCACCACCATCTCGGGCGGCAACTGGACTCGCAGCAGCCCGGCGACGGTGATCAGGCGTTCCCCGAAATCCCCCGATTGCATGTTCCTCATGACGAGACTGGTTACTCCGATCCCATGAAGGTTGCGATGTCCCCCAACATCGGCAGGTCGCAAATCTAAAGCGCTTGCGCGCGCACGATATGAGCGATTGCGCCAGACATTGCGACAATCTGTGCCAGATTATGTGGACATCGCAGTTCATCAACATGATCGAGCCGTTTTGGCGGGTGACCGGATCGCGGGTCCGAGAGGTGATCGAGTGGGAGGCGATCAGACCACCGCCGGATCGCGCTCTTCCGCGGCTGCCAGCACCGGGTAGTCGGTGTATCCGAGCTCGCCGCCCCCGTACCAGTGCTCCGGGCGCACCGGGTTGAGCGGCGCGCCGCGACGGAACCGTTCGATCAGGTCGGGGTTGGCCAGGAACGCCCGGCCCAGCGAGATCAGATCGGCGCCCGCCGCGGGCAGGCCGTGGCACCGGGTGCGAATGCGCAGGCCCACCCGCGCGGGACCGATCGCGTCGGCGACGGCCTCGACCACCTCGACCGCGAAGCGGCTGCGACCGGCCGCCGAGCCGCCATAGGCGTCGGCACGGTGGTCGGTGGCCTCCGACAGGAACTGGTGGATGAGGTAGCCGTTGCCGCCGTGCACCTCCACGCCCTCGAACCCGGCGTCGACGGCACGCCGGACGGCGGCGGCGAAGTCGGCCACGGTGGATCGGATCTCCGCGACGGTCATCTCGCGGGCCACGACCCCCGGCCTGGACCCGCCGGGGGTGAAGATCGAGTCGGGGAACGCCACCGGCGAGGGCGCGATCTGCCAGGAACATCGTGCCGCCCGCGCCACGCACCGCCCCGGTGACGCGGCGCCAGCCGGCCACGTGGGCGTCGTTATAGATGGCGGGAATGTCGGGATAGGTCTGCCCGACCGCGTTCGGCGTGCTGGCCTCGGCGATGATCAGCCCGGCGGACGCGCGCTGGGCGTAGTACGTCGCCATGATCGGCTCAGGGACGCCGTCGGCCGACGCGCGGTCGCGCGTCAGCGGCGCCATCACCAGCCGGTTGGGCAGGTACAAGGCGCCGGTCGGCTGGCGCTGCTCTCCCATGACTGGGATCGCGCCCATGAGCTGGCTTCACCGCCGAGCTGCGCGGGGACGCGGCGCGCGCCGCGGACTGCCAGCTGCGCGGCCTGGAGGTCGCCCGTTCGATCGGGGAGCCGCGGGCTGTGGCCCCGTCCTTCGAAGGACTGGCGGGCGCGGCGGCGCTGTCCGGGGGCGCGGGCCGGGCCGAGAGCACGACGCTGTTGCTCGGCGCGGCGGACGCGGCGCGGCGAAGCGTGGGCGCGCCGCTGCCGCCGGCCGAACGTGGTGACGTGGATCGGATCATGGCGGTGACGAGAGCCGTCCTGGGTGAGGCCGCGCACGCCGAGGCGTTCCTGCGCGGCACGAGACTGACCCCGCAGGAGGCCGCGCACCTCGCCCGGACTTCGCTGTCCTGACCGTCCCGCACGTCCTTCTCAGCCGAGTTCCGTTCACCAGGTGACGTGGAGCGCCACAGGTCCGATGTCGACCGCGTTCCAGGTCCATTCGATGAGGTCGATCGGATGCTGAAGCCGAAGGTCGGGCAGTTGGCGGGCGAGCGCGCCGAGGGCGGCGCCGACCTCCAGGCGGGCCAGCGGTGCGCCCAGGCAGTAGTGCGGCCCGTGGCCGAACACCAAGGGCGGGCTGGACCTCCGTCCGGGTAGGAACCGATCGGGTTCGGGGAAGTGCCCCGGGTCTCGGTTGGCGGCTTCGAGCCGGACGAGGACCAGGTCGCCGGCGCTGATCGGGACGCCGGCCAGCTCGAGATCTTCGTGGGCATAGCGGGGAAACGGTTCGCCGGTCAGTCCGGCCTGCATGCGCAGGACCTCCGCCACGGTCGCGTCGGCCTGGTCAGGGTCGGCGGTGGCCAGCGTGGGGAGTCGCCCTTCGGCGAGGAGCCGGATCGTGCCGACGGAGATGGCGTTCCTGGCCGAGAGGTAGCCTGCGGAGACGATCGTCGTCGTCATGGCGATGAGCTCGGTGTCGCTGAGCCGGCCGTCGTCGGTGTCGCGTACCGCGATCAGGCTGCTGAGCAGGTCGTCGCCGGGTTCCTTTCGTTTGGCCGCGACCAGTCCGGCGGCGTAACCGCCGAGCGCCTCCCACGCCTGTGCGGCCGCGGCCATGTCCTCTTCCGCGCCGAAGACGAAATCCGCGGCGCTCGCGGCGTCGGCCAGGGCGCGGAAGTGCTCGCGCTCGTCGATCCCCACGCCGAGCAGCTCGCTGATCACCGTGATCGACAACGGGGCGGCGAGTTCCGCGACAAGGTCGGCGGGTGGGCCGCCACCGGCGACCGCCGACACATGGCCGGCGGCCAGCTCCTCGACGCGCGAGCGCAGTGCGGCGAGACTCCGGGGGCTGAAGGCCTTCGACACCAGGCGACGGAGCCGGGCGTGGGCCTCACCGTCCTGGAACAACGTGTCGTTACCGGGGAACTCGGCGCCGGGTGGCGCCAGCCCGAACCGGCGGTCGGACAGGACCGCTGCGACGGCGTCGTAGGAGGTGACCAGCCAGGCCAGTCGCCCGTCCGGGGCGAGCACCCGGGCGACCGGCGCCCTGTCACGCAGCCGCGCGTAGGCCGGCGGCGGCTCCAGGGGGTCGGGCCGGTCGAACGGCAGGGTCGGCGTCGTGGTCGTCATGGCGTGGGCATCCTTCGGTCGGTGATGAGCCGGATCGCCTGGCGCACGACCTCGGCTTGAGCGGGTGCGAGCCCGTCAAGGAAGGGCTCGACCGCGTCCACGCTCCACTCCTCCGGACCCGGTGCGGGAGCGGTCAACATGTGTTCAGCGGTGTACTCGGCGAGGGCTGTGGCCAGGGGCGTGATCCGGGAGTCGTCCGGCTCTGCCTCGGCCAGTTCGTCGAGTCGGCGATAGAAGTCCTGCCCGCGGGCCGCCAGCTCGGGATCGGCGGTCAGCATCGCGAACATCGCGGAGGAGCGTTCCCGGTCGGCCGGCGGCGCCATACTGTCCATCAGCACCAACAGGTCACGATCCCACGCCGCCGACTTCGACGACGGGACATCGACCTCTCGAAGGAAGGCCACCAGTTCGGGCGAAGCAGTGTCGTCCGAATGCAACGCCCCGGCCTCGGCCTGCCTGAGCAGCTCGGCGAGGCGAGATCGTCTGACCCTGATCTCCTGCTCCTGCCGGGCCAGGTCCGCATCGATCTCCAGCAGGATCTCGGGCAGATCCCTGGCCCGGTCGTCCCTGATGATGTCGCGCACCTCATCCAGGCTGAGCCCTAGCTCGACGAGACGGCGGACACGCGCCAAGGCGATGGCGTCGCGCATGCCGTACTCGCGGTAGCCGTTGGCACGGCGGGACGGCTCAGGCAGAACGCCCTGATGGTGGTAGTAACGCACCGTCCGGGTCGACACCCCCAGCAGCGCGGCCAGCTCTCCGATTCGCATGCCCCCAGTTAAGACCTTGACGCCACGTCAAGGTCAAACCCGGGTTCACGCGCCCATAGGAGCTAGACACAGCGGAAAGGCAGTAGAAACGGGGCTGCACCGCCCTGACCGGAGCCAGCCAGGCTCTGAACGCCATCCCGCTGTTGGTTGAATCAAGCCGGACAAGAGTCGCCGTGCCACCGGTGTAGCCGCACACGGCCGCCAAGCCAGTCGACGCCGATCTCGCAGCGATGATCTCTGGTGGGGCGGGGGTCGAGTACCCCCGCCATCCGTAGAGGCCGGACTCGGCGCCAGGCCGAAGCCGGTCTCGGTCCGGCATGCAGCGCGGTCATCGTGACGGGTGCCCCGCCCGTCAGCGGTCATCAACACATAATGACGCCAGGCTGTCCGAAGAAGTGAACATTTACCTGTTCCAGTCGCCGCCTTCATGGGCGGCGATATATGTCTATTTGTTCCCTTAACGGTCGCTTCGATGCAATCTCCAAAGGAGGAGCCGTCCAGTCGCGCCCCGATACGCTCCGGCCGATCCTTCCCCCGTATGACGGAGCTTCGGAAAATGCACAACATCTGGCGAGGCGCCGCGGCGCTGGCCGCGACCGCGGCGATCGCAACGCTGACCATGGGCGTGAGCAGCGCGAGTGCCGTCGCCGACAAGCACGATGACGGCCACGCCAACGGCCGCCCGTACACGATCGGGCTCTTCGGCGACATGCCCTACGGCGCCGCCGGACGGGTGGAGTACCCCCGTCTGATCGACGACATGAACAAGTCCGACATCACGTTCTCGATCTTCGACGGCGACCTCAAGGCCGGAGGCGACGGCACCTGCGCCGATTCGCTGTACACCACGTCGCTCGCCTCGTTCAACAGCCAGAAGCGCCCTGTCGTCGTGATCCCCGGCGACAACGACTGGACGGACTGCTGGGGACGGTACGGCGCGGGCACCGGCGGCTTCGACCCGCTCGAGCGGCTCGACCACGAGCGGCAGGTCTTCTACCCGACCGACCAGAGCCTCGGGGCCCACACGATGACCCTGCAACGGCAGAGCTCCGAGCCCGGCTACAAGAAGTACCGGGAGAACGTTCGCTGGGTGTACGGCCCGGTGATGTACGTCACCCTCAACGTCCAGGGCTCCAACGACAACCTGCCGCACGCGGGCGTCGACGGTGAGACCCGGCCGGACAGCGAGATTGCGCGGATGACGGCCGAGCACCAGGAGCGCGAGGCGGCCAACATCCACTGGCTGTCGGAGTCCTATGCCGAGGCCCAGCGCCTCGGGGTCAAGGGCGTCCTCGTGGCCTGGCAGGCCGACCCGAACTTCGGCAACGAGCAGAAGCTGCAGCCCGCTCAGTACGACGGTTTCAACGAGATCGTCCCCGAGCTGCGCAAGCAGGTCCTCGCGTTCCCGGGCCAGTCGGCGCTCGTCCACGGTGACAGCCACTACTTCAAGCTGGACAAGCCACTGAAGTACGACAACGGCCAGGTGGTGGAGAAGTTCACCCGGGTTGAGACGTTCGGTGACGGCAACACCCACTGGGTGGAGGCCACCATCGACCCGCGCGACCCCAACCTGTTCGAGTTCAGCCCCAGGATCGTCACGGCCAACGTCAACGACCGGTAAGCCGGGCCGGACGCCGGAGCGCCGCTCCGACCACGGACCCACGTCCATGTGACGCGGGTCCGTTCCCGTCTTCGAAGAGCTTCACGCCCGCGGATACCTGCGACAGTTGATACGCGATTCCACCAGTATCCCCTTCGGCTCCGTGACGTTCTGTGTTCCTCGGCGGCGGACCGGTTCAGCCGCGGAACCCGCGGAAGACGCCGTCCGCATCGGCGCTCTCGGCGAACTCGCCGAAGTCCATGTTGCCGATACAGAGGTTGGCGTGAATCGCGGGGAGCTCGGCGGAGATGACGCGCATCTCCCATGCGAATTCCAACTCGATGCGGCCGTACGCGGAGCTGGTGACCGATGCGGGCCTGGAGCACCTCTCGCTTCCCGGAGACCCGCTCCCCGCGCTGACCGGGCGTTTCTCCCCCAGCGCGTTCAAGGAATACAACGAGCAGCTCACGAACGGCCTGGTCGAGCTCGCCGGGCAGGAGGCCGACCTGCTCCTGCTCGGCATGGCGGGCGCGCCGGGTCAGCACGTCGCCGAGGCGATGGGCGTGCCGAGCATGGGGGTGCACCTGCAGCCGGTCGACCCTACGGGGGACTTTCCGCCGGTCATGAGCCTGTTCCAGTGGTCGCTCGGGCGGTGGGGGAACCGCAGGGCGGCCCGGCTGGCGTTCGAGTTGCCCGCCGCCGGCCCGCTGCTCGCCGGGTTGAGCACGAAGATGCGGGCCCGGCTGGGGCTGCCTCCGATGACCCTGCGCGCCCTCTACCGGCTGCGGGAGAGCACGCGCTGGCCGGTCTTCCACGGATTCAGCCCGCTGGTGGTGCCGCGCCCGGCCGACTGGCGGCCAGGGCTGGAGATCACCGGTTACTGGTGGCCGCCCCGGCCGCGAGGCTGGCAGCCGGATCCGGTGCTTGGCGACTTCCTGGTGTCAGGGCCCGCACCGGTCTTCGTCGGCTTCGGCAGCCTGGCCGGCACGCGGGCCGAGCAGTACACGGAGCTGGCCGTGCACGCGCTGCGGCTGGCCGGGTTGCGCGGCGTGTTCCAGACCGGCCTGCGGGGACACATCTCCGACGATGTGCTGGGGATCGGCGACGTGCCGCACGACTGGCTGTTCCCCCAACTGGCCGCCGTCGCCCACCACTGCGGCAGCGGCACTACCGGGAGCGGGGTGCGGGCGGGGGTGCCCGCCGTGGCCGTGCCGGTCATGAACGACCAGCCGTTCTGGGCGTCCAGGCTGACGGCACTCGGCGTGGCCCCGGCCGCGATCCCGTTTCGCCGCCTGACGCCCGCACGGCTGGCCGCCGCGCTCACCACAGCGGTCAGCGATCCGGCCCACCGGCAGCGGGCCCGGGCTCTCTCGGTCCTGGTCTCGGCAGAGGACGGCGCGGCGCCCGTGGTCGAGGCGGTGAACCGACTCCAGGCCACCCACAGGCCCGGCCGCCGACCAGGATGACAAGGCGGACCGAAGGCGCACCCTGGGCCTCGCTGCTGGGTGGTGGAAAGGACGCTGGCCTGGCTGACCGCCCGCCGACGATTGGCCCGCGACTACGAACGCGACCCCGCCGCCTCGGAGGCGATCATCCGCTGGGCTGCCGTCGCCGGCATGGCCCGCCGCCTCACTCGCAGGAGGGCCCGCCCGACGACAACCGCGCTTCATCTGCGATTGACATCCTGCGCAAATGGGCCCTTCGAGCGCATGTTAAGGCCGCAGCTCGGCATCAACAGGCGGCACATCACGTGCGTGAGGCCCCTGGACGAATCGCGTGTGCTCACGGCACAGCCTCTGCCTGGTCAGGCGCACTCCCCTGATCCGCTCCACCAGAACGAAGGCGTGCACCTTCCACTCCTCGAACGAAGGCAGCCCCGATTCCGGTGCCTCTAGCGAAGGCAGCCCCGATGTCAGTGACAGCCCTGAGAGAAGGCCGACGAGCGAGGACATGTCGCCGTCGGGCTCGGCACCCCATCGGAAGCGGCACAGCTCTTGTCCGTCCCGGGCGTAGTGCAGGTCATAGTGCCGCATCGTGTCCCCGAGCCACAAGGACACCGCCTCACCACCGGCCGAGAGCCGGGGCAAGGCTTCAGCGCCATTCCAGTCGTCGGGCTGCACGATGACGAACCACGAGCCCAACTCGCCGATGACCAGCGTCTTTCCATGGCCAGACCGTTGAACGTGTTGCCCCGCTTCCCCACTGGCCTCCGAAAGAGAGCCCGGCGCAGTACTGGAGAGATCTCCTCCGAGCGCAACGGCCACATCATCGGCGCTTGCGGCGTGACACCAGGTGATGCTTTTGGTCCGGAAGGGACTCGGCAAGGTCGTCGGCGACGCTGCGATAGTGGGATTAGAAATCCGTCGAAGAGTGGCGATGAGGGGGCATCCGGCCACCCTGACGGCCCCAGCACCCGCGATCACGCCACGCCGAACATGAACCACTTCTCAAACACGCACTCAGCTTGTTCTTTATCCTCCGGATTGTTGTAGTACTGCGAGGGTGCGGCCCCGTCTGACGGTTTTGCCCACGTCGTAGCGGGGGGCGGGTCGGCGGTTGGGGATGCCAGGTGGGCGCCCGGGCCCGGG
>NZ_POUD01000145.1 GCF_003236395.1 Nonomuraea aridisoli
GCCGGACGCCCGCCCCCTCTATGTGCGCTTCTTCACCCTCCCCGCCGACGAGGACTGACGAGCCGTCAGCGCCAGGCCCCGTGCCTGTCCACGACATGGACAGGCACCGATGGCGGAGCCTTCGAATACTGAGATCATGAGTCCAAGCGGAACGATTTCAGCTCAGGCTCCGGGATTCGCGCGCACCAGCGTCGGTGCGATCACCGTGACCACCGTCTACGACGGGGCGCTGCCCATCTACGCCGCCGACATGCACGGCGAGTCGCCGGAGCGGATCACCGAGCTCTTGGCCGACGGATTCCTCCCCCCGGAGGGTGACCTTCTGACGGCCGTGAACACCTTCCTCTTCCGCTCCGGCGGACGCACGGTGCTGGTCGACGCGGGCGCCGGCACCTCCCTCGGAGCGGGCACCGGTCATCTGCCGGAGAACCTCCGCGCCGCCGGAGTCTCTCCGGAGCAGGTCGATGACGTGCTCATCACGCACCTGCATCCCGATCACGTCTCCGGTCTGGTGACCGCGGACGGGGCGGCGGCCTTCCCGTCCGCGACCGTGCACGTGTCGAGACTCGACGCTCACCACTGGCTGAACGACGCCGTCGCCGCGAGCGCCGAGGGCGTACAGGCGCAGATCCACCGGTGGGCCGTGCGGGCTCTGGCGCCCTACCGTGCCGGCGGCCGGTTCTCCACCTTCGCCTACGGTGAGCGGCCAGTGCCGGGCGTGACCGCGGTCGATCTCCACGGCCACACCCCGGGTCACAGCGGCTATCTGGTGGACGGTGAAGGGGAACAACTGCTGTTGTGGGGCGACACCATGCACAACCACACGGTTCAGCTGCGCGCCCCACACGTGGCGATGGACATCGACAGTGATCGACGTGGTGCCCGCGCCGCCCGGAAGCGCATCCTGGCGGAGATCCGGACGCAGGGCTGGGTGGTCGGCGCCGCGCATCTTCCCTTCCCCGGCATCGGGCGCATCCGATTCCGTGACGGCGAGGCCCGGTGGGTGCCCGCGCCGTACCGCCCGCTGGAGTCCGCATGACGGACGGCCATGCCTCAGGCAGGCGGAGAGATGATGGAGGGGTGATGGCCGGCAAGTCGTCGTCGGAGGAATTGGGCGCGTTCCTCCGGGCGCGTCGTGCCGCGGTGACCCCGCAGGAGCTCGGCATCACCCCCTCCTACGGCGAACGGCGCCGGGTGCCGGGGCTCAGACGGGAGGAGCTCGCCGAGCTGGCCGGGCTCAGCACGACGTACTACACCCGGTTGGAGCGGGGCGAGAGCCATCAGGTTTCCGATGCGGTCCTGGACGCCATCGCACGGGCGCTGAAGCTCTCACCCGACGAGCGCGCGCACCTCTACCGGCTGGCACGCGCTGTCCCGCCGGTGCGGGGGACCGGTCACGAGGACCAGGTCCGCGGGCCCATTCGTGCTCTCGTCGACAGCAGCCTGGGCGCCGTCGTGCTCGTCGGGCGGCGCACCGACATCCTCGCGGGCAACTCGCTCGGATACGCGCTGTGGAACCTCACGACCGAGGAGATCGCCGCCATCGGGACGCCTGACGCGCCGAATCAGGCCCGGCGGGTCTTCCTCGACCCGCGTTCCCGCGAGTTGTTCGCCGACTGGGAGCGTCAGGCCGAGGATCTCGCGTCCTACCTGCGGCTGGCCACGGCGGAGCGGCCCGACGACCTCGCCCTCCACCGGCTCGTCTCCGAGCTCGCCACCGGCAGCGACGACTTCGCCCGCCTGTGGCGCGACCATCCGGTACGTGACTGCCTGCACACCGTTCGCCGCTATCGGCATCCTGTCGTCGGAGAGCTGGAGGTGAACGAAGAGATCCTTCGCCTGCCCGACGATCCGGGGCAGCGTCTGGTCGTCAGCGCGGCCACGGCCGGGACGCCCTCGGCCGACCGGCTCGCCCTCCTCGGCGCCCTCACCGCCGGCTGACCGATCCGTCCGCACACAACGTTTCACCCGCAAGGAACGCTCATGATCGTCGTATCATCCGCCACCAGCGACACCGGTTCCGCCGTCGCGGAGGCGCTCCTCGACGCCGGACAACGGGTCCGGGTGCTGGGCCGCAGTCGCGACCGCCTGCGGCGATTCGTGGACCGCGGCGCCGAAGCGGCTGAAGTCCGCACCGACGACCCCGGCGGTCTCCGCGACGCCTTCGCCGACGCCCGCGCCGCATTCGTCATGATCGCACCGGGAATCATTCCCGACAGCAGTGACTTCCCGGCCCATCAGCGGCGCGTCATCGCCGCTCATCAGAAGGCGCTCACCGGGCTCCACCACCTCACCCGGATCGTCAGCCTGAGCGGCTGGGCCGCGAATTATGACGCTGCTCGTGGTCCGGTGTGGGGCCTACGCCCGCTCGAAGAAGCACTTGACACCCTGACCGGTGTGGAAGTGATCCACCTGCGGCCCGGGTGGTTCATGGAGAACGCCCTGCCGATGATCGAAGAGGTGCGCGCCACCGGCGCCGCGCACGGACTCATCCCCGGTGACCTGCCTCTCCCGGCCATCGCCACGGCCGACATCGGCGCCGTCGCCGCCGATCTGCTCACCGGGCGCCGCAGGGCCGGCACCCGCGTCCTCGAACTGCAGGGCCCCCGGGACATCACGCTCAACGAGGTCACCGCCGCGATCGGCGCGGCCGTCGGGCGACCGGGGGCGCGCTACGAGCGGATCGACGCCGCCACCATGCGCGACGGCCTCCTCGCCGCGGGTTTCTCCCCCCACATGGCGGACGGCACCACAGCCATGACCCTCGACGTCGCCGAACGCCGGATCGCCATGACCCGGCCGCGTGACGACGAAACCGCGACCCCGACGACCTTCGAGGAGTTCCTCGCGCGCGTGACCGGCTGAGCCTCCCACCACGTCGATCGGCGTCCTGTCATCCCGGCGCCTGGAGGTCGTGTGCGGGAAGGCGCAGGACGAAGCGTGCGCCTCGTTCGCTGTCCTCGATGGTCAGTGTGCCCCCGTGCGCCGTGGCGATCTCCCGTGCGATCGCCAGCCCCAGCCCGGTCCCGTTCGCGTCGCGCGCGTACGCGGCGTCCAGGCGGGTGAAGCGGTCGAAGACCACCCTTCTGTCCTCCGGGGCGATTCCGGCGCCGTCGTCGATGACCTCCAAGGTCGCCGAGGACCGGTCGCCCCGGACCCTGACGGTGATCTGCGAAGCGGCGTGACGCTCGGCGTTGTCGAGGAGATTGCCCAACAGGCGGGCGATCCGCAGCCTGTCACAGTCGATGAAGACGCTCTCCGGCATCTCCTTGACGATCCGCTTCTGGTGGGTCCGGCGCTCCAGCTCGGTCTCGACCAGCCGGCGCAGGTCGGTGGGGTCGCGATGCAGGGAGGTGCGCGCGTCCAGCTGGGCCAGGGTCAGCAGGTCGGTCACGAGCCGCTGGAGGCGGTCCACCCCGGCGAGGACCGCTTCGGCCATCCGGGGCCAGTCGGTGTCGTGGGGGTGCAGGAGCGCCTCCTCCACCTGGGTCCGCATGGCGGTGATGGGGGTGCGCAGATCGTGGGAGGCGTCGGCGGTGAAGCGCCGTTGCCGCGTGTAGGCCTCGTCGAGGCGGTCGAGGGTGTCGTTCACGGTCTCCGCCAGGTATCTGATCTCCTCGTACTTCGCCGGGACGGGGACGCGGCGGACGAGGTCGGTGGCGGTGATCTCGGCGAGTTCGGCCCGGATGGCGTTGACCGGGCCGAGGACCTTGGTGAGATCACGGTACGTCCAGCCGGTCATCATCGTGGTCACCAGGACGGACACGCCGACGGCCAGGAGGAGCGACGTGGTCTGGCCGTACCAGGGGACCACCGGCACCGCGATGTAGAGCAGCCAGGGCCCCTGCGGCTGGAACACCTTGTAGGACGCGACGGTCATACAGCCCTGCAGTCCGGTCGGCGGGCACAACATCCGCGCGGTGCTCACCTGCGTGCGCACCGCGCGGAACGTGGCGATCGGCGGCTTTCCGGCGAGATTCCGGGTCGCCGCCACCACGTGGCCGTGCTCGTCCACGACCTGGATCGCCTCCACCTCGCCCTTCTGCAGGACGGGCGGGAGGGGGCCTTGCCGGATGAGGGGGACGACCCGGTTCCAGGCGTCGGTGACCCGGTTCTGGCTGGTGTCGGCCTCCTTGTTGCCGGCGAAGAACAGGAACATGATGCTGACCACGACGCACACCAGCGCCGCGACGGCGCCGGTCGCCACGGTCCTGCGGGCCCGGATCGATTGCCAAGACCAGAGCATGTCACTCACCCCGAAGCAGGGTGATCACCTCCTGGGGCGAAGCGCTCGCGGCGCGCGGCGCCGGCATCGGCCGGCGTCGCGCCTTCGCAAAATGCGCACGGGGAGTCCCCCTAATGAGATATACGTACCATATGTCCGTTTAATCCTGGTTCTCTCCGCGTAATGCGTCCACCCTCACCAGGTCATGCCGGGGTCGAGAGTCGAGTTCCGCGTCAGGCGTCGTCCGGCAGCGCCGCCTGCAGAGGGGTGATGGTGCCGGTCGTGACGAGGAAACCCCGGCCCTGCGGACCGCCGGCGGTGCCGCGGGGCAGGCGGATGGAGAACAGGTCGCCGTCGCCCTGGCCCTGGACGGCCAGCAGGAGTCCGGTGCGCGCCTTGCGGGCCTCCGCGACGAACCCCCGGTAGGCCACGGCCAGGTCCCCCGTCGTGCCGGCGATGAGCAGGCCGTGCTCGCCGTCCCGGCCCGTGCGCAGGACGTCCTCCAGCGCCGTGCCGAGCGGGCCGTCGGCGTTGACCAGTTCCGCGTCGTCCACCAGCACGACGTACTGCTGCCGGTCGGCCACCAGCTCCGCGAGGTTGGCGGCGTTGCCGTCCAGGATCGCCAGCGCGCCCTCCAGGTCGCGCAGCGGGCTGCGCCGGGGGGCGACGGCGATGACGGGCGTACCGCGGGAGATCAGCGAACGGGCGGCCGTCATCAGCACCGACGAACGTCCCGAGCGGGACGGCCCCGCGACCACCGCGGCGGGCCCGTGGGCCAGCAGGTCGAGCCCGAGCGGGCCGAGGGCGTCGCCGCCCGCCCCCACCAGCGCCCACAGCGGCGAGGGCGGGGTGAACGCCGGGTCGAGGGCGAGCGCCTGGGAGGCGGTGATGCGCGCCGGAAGCGCGTCCACCCGCAGCGGCGGCTCCCCCTTCCACCGCCATCCGCTCCTCCCGTCGTCTTCCGCGGCCGTGGACGGGCCGGAGGCGGCGGCGCGGGCCAGGGACTGGAGGGCGGCGACCTGGGCGGGGCCGGCCGGGTCGGCGGCGAGCAGGGCGATGTGGTGCTCCACGACGCCGTGTTCGCCCATCGACAGCGCGCGTCCGGGCGGCATCGACGCCGGCAGGCCCTTGAGCGGGAGCCCGGCCAGGCCGTAGTCGGCCGGGTCCGGCAGGCGCAGGAGCAGGCGGTCCTCGAAGACCGTCGAGATCTGCCCGATCAGGCCCGACCGGTCGCTCGTCACGACCGCCCTGAACCCCACCGCCGGGCCCTCGCGCATGAGCTGGAGCACCGCCTCGATCAGGCGGCCGTAGTCGTAGCCCTCGAACGCGGCGACGAAGCCCTCCCACCGGTCCAGCATGAACACCAGCCACGGCAGGCGGTGCCCGGCCTGCCGGTACTCGGCCAGGGAGGCGTGCCCGGCCTCGGCCAGCAGTTGCTGGCGGCGGCCCACCTCGGCGCGCAGCCGGGTCAGCAGCCGTTCGACCCGGTCGAGCTGGTCGCGGGTCACCACCGCGCCGCAGTGCGGCATCGCGACCAGCGGCAGGAGCGCGCCCGAGCCGCAGTCGATCGCGTGCAGGTGGACGTCCTGCGGCGAGGCGTGCGCGGCGATCGAGCCGGCGATCGTGCGCAGCGCCGTCGACCGGCCCGTACGCGCGGCCCCCGCGATGAGCAGGTGGCCGCCGTGGGCCACGTCGAGCGCCAGCGCCCGCCGATCCTGCGCCCACGGCCGGTCGGTGACCCCGAACGGGGTCGGCTCGACCTCGTCGGACGCCCCGTCCGCGAGGTCCGTGAGGTCCGGGGCGTCCGGCAGGTCGAGGACGAAGCGGGACGGCAACGGCTCCAGCCACGGGCTGGGCTGCGCCGGGACCCCGGCCAGCCGGGCCGCCTCGATCAGGGCGTCGGTGACCAGCGTCAGGTCCGTGGTGGTGGCGTCCTCGTCGGTCACCACCGGAGCCGGCGGCAGCGGCCTGCCCAGGGAGCGCCAGTCCACGTCCAGCACCCGCAGGCGCGGCGCGGCCCCGGACGACGCGGCCGGGCTGCGCCCCCCGACCCTGGCCGTCTGCACGGCCGTCGCCGCCCCCGCCCCAGAACGCACGTAGCAGCGGCCCGGCGTGGACTTGGAGATGTGCGCCGCGTCGGGCTGGTCGATGACGTCGGCCGACTCGGCGGGCTCGGTCACCCGCAGCGCGATCCGCAGCGAGGTGTTGGCCTGGATGTCGGCCGTCACGACGCCCGCGGGCCGCTGAGTCGCCAGGATCAGGTGGATCCCCAGCGAACGCCCCCGGCGGGCGATGTCGACCAGGCCCGCGACGAAGTCCGGCAGCTCGGCCACCAGCGCCGCGAACTCGTCGATGACCAGCACCAGCCGCGGCATGCCCGGCCCGGTGTAGTCCTCGATGTCCTTGGCCCCGGCTGACAGCAGCAGCCGCTCGCGGCGCCGCAGCTCGGCCGCGAGCGAGTCGAGGGCCCGCTGCGTCAGGTGTCCGTCGAGGTCGGTGACCATGCCGACGGTGTGCGGCAGGCGTACGCACTCCTTGAAGGCCGCGCCGCCCTTGTAGTCGATCAGCACGAACGTGAGCTGGTCGGGCCGGTTGGCCACGGCCAGCGCGCAGATCAGCGTCTGCAGCAGCTCCGACTTGCCCGCGCCGGTGGTGCCGGCGACGAGGCCGTGGGGGCCGTCGAGCCGGAGGTCCACCGAGAACGGGCCGTCCGGGCCGATGCCGATCAGCGCCTCGGTGGTGCCCCGGTCCCGCCACCGGGCGGCGAGGTCGCGCGCGGAGGGGACGGGCATGCCCAGCAGGTCGAGCAGGCGCACCGCGTCGGGGAGATTGCCGCCGGGGTCGTCCCTGCTCACGTCGCGGATCGGGGCCAGCGCCCTGGCCAGGCGGTCGCACCAGCCGGCCGAGACCAGGTCGCCGAGGACGGGGCCGATGACGTCGAGCCCGCCGCCGCGCAGGTGCACCGAGCCGTCGGAGCCGCAGTCGGCCACCGTCTGGCACTCCTCGGGCAGCAGCCGCTGGTCCTCGTCGAGCGCCAGGGTGTAGACGCCGCAGCGCGGCCCCTGGCGCAGCACCTGCGGCATGTTGGGCAGGCCGCGCAGCACCTGGGCGCCGTCGAGGATCACCAGCACGTCGTAGGGGCGCACGTCGTACGTGGAGAACGCGGGCTTCTCGGGCCCGCCGAGATCGTCCCACCCGGTGGGGATCTTGGCCGTGTCGGGCAGGGAGGTGTTGCGGCGTTCGTCGATGAGGGCGGCCAGCTCGGCGACGCGGCGGGCGGCGGAGTCGGGGTCGGCGCCCACCAGCGCCACGCAGTCCTCGCCGCCGCGCGGCGCGCAGTGCGGCAGCCAGCGCACCCAGCCCCACCGCCGCTCCCCGTCGGGATGCGCGGACACCACGACGACGGCCAGGTCTCGCGGGCTGTGCAGGGTGGCGGCCTGGGCGATCAGCCAGCTCGCCAGGCCGGTCGCGGCGTCGCGCGGCCCCGTGACGCCGGCCACGCCGAGCTGGCGCATGGGCAGCGCCACCGGCACGGAACGGCAGATCGGCGGCTGGATCGGCCCGCCCTGCTCCTCCGACAGCTCCAGGTTGGCGGGCAGGTCGGCGAGCCCGACCCGCAGCCGCAGCGCGTCGGAGTCGTGGATCCGGCGCTCCCAGAGCCGCCGGCGCGGCCCCGTGGCCGTGAGCAGCACCTGCGCCGGGTCGGGCGCGTCGGAGCGGCGCGCCGCCTCGTCGGCGGCCCGGGCCCGCTCCACGGCCGCGTCGTACTCCGCCAGCTTGACGGCGTGCTCCTTGAGCGCCTTGCGGTGCTTCATCTTGCCGTGGCGCCGGTCGCTCCACCACTGGCCGATCATGATGATCGGCGTCATGAGAGCGACGAGCAGGTAGTACCACTGCCCCAGGGCGATGGCCAGCGTCAGTCCGAGCACGGCCGGCAGGCACGCGGCCAGCAGCTGCAGGCGCATCCCTTCGTTCCTGGTCGGCTCCTTCGGCCGGACGAACCTGCGCTGGGGCTCGGGCCGGCGCAGCCGGGGCGGCCGGTTGTAGGCCACGCCGCCCTCGCCGTGCGGCGCCAGGTGGGCGTCCTTCGGCTCGATCGAGGTCAGCACGAACACCGACGACCCGCAGGTCAGCACGGCCTGGTCGGGCCACTCGGCGGGCTCGTCGAGCGGCCTGCCGTCCAGCTCGGGGACCTCCTCGTAACCGGCGGCCAGCTCGGCCGCCTCCCGCTCGGCGGTCCTGGCGGTCAGCTCGGCGACCTCCTCGGCCCACCGTCCCTTGAGCTTGAGCCTCGGGGCCTCGCCGGGCCGCCGCCAGGCCCGCTCCACGGTGATCGACTCCGGCGTCACCCGTACGGTGACCGCCTCCGGAGCCAGCGCGGGGTCGTCGACCGCCATCGCGCACATCGGGTCGGAGCCGATGACGTGCACGCCCAGCCCGAGCCGGTGCACCGCCCCGGCGGCCGGGCCGCCCACCACACGCACCTCGGCGACCCCGCCGGGCTCCTCGACGACGGTGGCGCGGGCGAGGCGGGCGTCCAGCGTGACCTTGTCGCCGTCGCGCAGCACGGCGGCCGCGGGGGCGCGCGGGTCGAGCGGGCGGCCGTCGCGCCAGAGCGCCGGCGGCCCGTCGGGCCTGCGCGGGCGCGGCACCCGGGCGCCCGAGGCACGATCGCCGTCCGGGTCGTGTCCCCCTGACAGCCCGTACGGCGCTCTGGCCCTGGGCAGCCGGACCACGGTGGCCAGCGGCCCGCCGGTGCCGGAGTCGTCGCTGAGCGCCTCGCTCACCCGCTCCACCGTCGCGCCGTCGTCACCGTCGATCACGACGTCACGATCGCCCTGCCCGCCGAGCACGGTGAGCATGATCCGCATGGTGCCGTCCCCTCGGTCGACTCGGGCCGCCCAAGGTAGCGCCGAGAACGGCGCCGGGCGCGCCGGTTGACGGCAACGGCATGGGGCCTGTGAAAAAAGTGGCGGATGTTATTGAAGTGGCGTTGCCCGGAAAAGTCGGGAACCGTCAACTTGATAGAAACAATAAGCATCAATGAATTCCGGTTGACACGATGTCACCTGCGAAACGAGCATGGGTCGCCGAATTCCGCCACCGCGTTCATCGCAAGCCCCACATAATGGCGTGAATTCCGCAATTCACTTCGGGAGCCCCCCACCCATGAGGACCAGTGAAAAGCCTGCCGTCAACGCGGCGGCGGGGTTGTCCGGCCCGGCCTCGCGCAAGCTCCCCGTGCCGCCCAGAGAACGCAAGCCGGCCCTGGCCGCGCTGGCCGTCCTGCTCATCCTCGGCGGCGCGCTGGCCACCACCATGCTCGTCCTGCGCAGCGGCGACCGCGTCTCCGTCGTCCGCGTCACCCAGCAGGTCGGGGCCGGTCAGAAATTCACCGACCGCGACCTCGAAGAGGTGCAGATCGCCGGAAACGGCATCGACTTCGTCGCTTGGTCGGCTCGCGACAGCGTCACCGAGGGTTTCGCGGCCGTCACGATCCTGCCCGGCACCCTGCTGACGCGTGACATGGTCAACCCGGCCGACAGCGGGCTCGGCGCCGGAAAGGCGATGGTCGGCCTGGCGCTCAAAGCCGGGCAAATGCCGGCGAGCGTCAGCGAGGGCGACCGCGTTCAGGTGATATTCGTACCGACCCGGTCGGGTCAGGGAGAAAGCCGCGTCCTCGCCTCGGACGCGCTCGTCCACACCACCGGAGAGGAATCCGGCCGGCTGACCATCGTGGTCGACGCAGCCGCGGCGCCGGAGATCGTGGCGTTCGCCTCCACCGGGGAGATCGCCGTGGCCGAGGTCACGGGGGCGGGCTGAGGTGGCGCTGATCGTACTGGCCGCCGACAAGGGCGCGCCGGGCGTGACCACGGCCGCGACCGCCCTCGCGGCGGTCTGGCCCCGGCCCGTGCTGCTGGCCGAATGCGACCCCGCGGGCGGCGACCTCGCCTACCGGCTGCCCGCCGCCGACGGCGGGGTGCTCAATCCCGGCAGGGGCCTGCTCACGCTGGGCGCCACCGCGCGGCGCGGCCTGGAGGCCGCCCAGATCCACCAGCACACCCAGAAGATCGTCGGCGGGCTAGACGTGCTCGTCGGGCTCACGCACGGCGAGCAGGCCGCCGGCCTCACCTGGCTGTGGGGGCCGCTCGGCCGGGCGCTGGCCGCCATCCCCAACGCCGACGTCATCGCCGACTGCGGCCGGCTGGGCGCGCACCCGCAGATCGGCGACCTCATGGCCGAGGCCGAGCAGGTCGTGCTGCTCACCCGCGCCACCCTCGACCACGTCGCCCACCTGCGCGAACGCCTCCAGATCAGCAAGGCCCACGGCGTCGTCGTGATCGCCGACCCGCGCAACTACCGCGCCTCCGTCGAGGACGTCCGCAGGATCGTCGGCCCGCTCGTCCAGTCCGTGCACGGCCTGGCGTACGACCCCAAGGGCGCCGAGCTGCTGCGCGGCCAGTGGGGCGGCCGGCTCGACCGCTCCCTCCTCATCCGTACGGCCAGGGACCTGGCGGCAAGGCTGGTGAGTCACCGATGATCGACCACGCGCTCGTCAAGCGGTTCCGCCAGGAGGTCGGCGACCGCCTGGCCCATCAGCGCCGGCTCGACCAGGCGAACGGCGTCCCGCCGATGACCGGCGAGGACGAGCGCCAGTTCGCCAGGGCGCTGATCTCCCAGGTGCTGGAGGAGCACGCCCGCAACGAGATCGGCCTCGGCCGCACGCCGCCCACCGTCGAGGAGGAGGAGGCGCTCGCGGCCGGCATCCACGCCGCCCTGTTCGGCGTCGGCCGCCTGCAGCCGCTGCTCGACGACCCCCAGGTCGAGAACATCGACATCAACGGCTGCGACCGGGTCTTCGTCAGCTACGCCGACGGCCAGGAGCTCATGCACGACCCGGTCGCCGACTCCGACGAGGAGCTGATCGAGCTCATCCAGATCCTGGCGGCGTACTCGGGGCTGTCGAGCCGGCCGTTCGACACCGCGAACCCGCAGCTCGACCTGCGCCTGCCCGACGGCTCCCGGCTGAGCGCCGTCATGGACGTCACCGTACGCCCGGCCGTGTCGATCCGCCGCGCCCGCCTGGGCAAGGTCTTCCTGTCGGACCTGGTCGGCAACGGCACGATCGGCCCCGACGTGGCCCGGTTCCTGACCGCGGCCGTCGCCGCCCGCAAGAACATCATGATCGCCGGGTCCACGAACGCGGGGAAGACCACCCTGCTGCGCGCCCTCGCCAACGAGATCCCGCCGAGCGAGCGGCTCATCACCGTCGAGCGCGCCCTCGAACTCGGCCTCGACCAGTACCCCGAGCTCCACCCCAACGTGGTGGCGTTCGAGCAGCGCCTGCCCAACTCCGAGGGCCAGGGCGAGATCTCCATGGCCGAGCTGGTCAGACGCTCGCTGCGGATGAACCCCAGCCGCGTCATCGTCGGCGAGGTGCTCGGCGACGAGATCGTCACCATGCTCAACGCGATGACCCAGGGCAACGACGGGTCGCTGTCGACCATCCACGCCAACTCCAGCATGGAGGTCTTCAACCGCATCTCGACCTACGCCCTCCAGGCCGGCGAACGCCTGCCGATCGACGCCACCCACATGCTCATCGCCGGCGCCATCGACTTCGTCGTCTTCGTCGAGAAGCGCAACGACTACCACCTCGGCGGCAAGCTGCGCCGCTACGTCAGCAGCATCCGCGAGGTCAACGGCTGCGACGGCCGCGTGTTGTCCAGCGAGGTGTTCGCGCCCGGCCCCGACGGCAACGCCGTGCCGCACGCCCCGCTGTCCTGCCTGGACGAGCTGGCCGCGCACGGCTACCTGCCGGGAGGGTGGTAGCGCATGCCGTTCACGATCGACCCCCTCGCGCTGCTCGCGGGCGCGGTGGCGGGCGGCGGCCTGTTCCTGCTCGGACTCTCCCTGTACGGCCTGCGCCCCCGCCCGTCGCGCCCCAGACGCCACCTGGTCAAGGTGCTGACCACCCGCGCCGCCGTGGCCGCGATCGCGGCCACCCTCGTGCTGGTCGTCACCCGCTGGCCGGTCATCGCGGTCGGCACGGTGCTGCTCGTCTTCGCCTGGCGCGGCCTGGCGGGCGGCGCCGCGGAGGAGCGCGCCGCCATGCACCGCCTCGAAGGGCTGGCCGCCTGGACGGAGTCGCTGCGCGACACCATCGCCGGCGCCGCCGGTCTCGAACAGGCCATCCCGTCGTCCATCAGGGCCGCCGCGCCCACGCTCCGGCCCCACCTGCGCGCCCTCATCGACCGGCTGCACACCAGGATGGCGCTGCCGGACGCGCTCGCGCTCCTCGCCGACGAGCTCGACGACCCCTCGGCCGACCTCGTGGTCGCCGCGCTCATCCTCAACTCCCGGCTGCGCGGCCCCGGCCTGCGCGACGTGCTCGGCGCGCTCGCCGTCTCGGCCCGCGAGGAGCTCGACATGCGCCGCCGCGTGGAGGCCGAACGCCGCGCGACCCGCCGCAGCATGCAGATCGTGGTGATCACCGCGCTCGCCTTCGCCGGGATCCTCGTGGTGTTCAACCCCAACTACGTCGCCGAGTACCAGAGCTTCCTCGGCCAGGCCGTGCTCGTCGTCGTGGCCGGGCTGTTCGGCGCCGGGTTCGCCTGGATGCGCCGGCTGGCCAGGTTCGACAAGCCCACACGGCTGCTCATGGGAGGAGGCGAGAGCCATGGTTGAGGGCGCGCTGGCCGGCGCGGTCGTCGGTCTGGGGCTGTTCGTCCTGCTGCGGGCGCTCTTCCCGGCCCGTCCCGGCCTGGTGGCGCGGCTGCTCGCGCTCGACGCCGTGCGCGAGGACGCGGGCGCCCCCCGCGTCCAGCTGCTGCTGCCGGAGGAGGAGGTCAGCCCGTTCCGCCGCAACCTCGGCGTCCGCCTGGCCCGCCTGTACGGCGCCCGCGGCTGGGAGGTGCGCTCGGCCAGGGCGGACCTGGCGCTGCTGGGGCGCTCGTTCGAGGCGTTCCTGGCCACCAAGGTCCTGCTCGCCGCCGGCGGGCTGCTGGCGTTCCCGCTGCTGCTGGGCTGGCTGGCGCTCATGGGGTGGGGCACGTCGCCGGTCATCCCGTTCTGGGCGGCGCTGCTCGTGGCGGCCGTCTTCTTCTTCCTGCCGGACCTGCAGGTCAAGAAGGACGCCGCGGCCAAGCGGCGCGACTTCCGGCACGTCGTCGGCGCCTTCCTCGACCTGGTCTCCATGAACCTGGCCGGCGGCCGCGGCGTGCCCGAGTCGCTGATGATGGCCGTCTCGGTCAGCGGGGAGCAGCCCAACTGGGCGATGGGCCGCATCCGCGACGCCCTGAGCGGCGCGCGGATCGTCGGCATCACCCCGTGGCAGGCGCTCGGGCAGCTCGGCGAGGAGATCGACGTCGACGAGCTGCGCGACCTGTCGGCCGCGCTCGGCCTGGTGGCCGACGACGGCGCCAAGGTGCGCGCGTCGCTGACCGCGCGGGCCGCCACGCTGCGCCGCCGCGAGCTGGCCGAGATCGAGGGCCGGGCGGGGGAGCGTTCGCAGTCGATGCTCGTGGCCCAGCTCCTGCTCTGCGCCGGTTTCGTGATTTTTCTCAGTTTTCCCGCCGCTATGAAGATGTTGGGGGTCTGATGCAGAACCATCCCTGGATCGTCTATCTCACCGCGTACCTCGCCGAGCGGGTGCGCAAGGCCCGTGAGGCGCCCACCCGCGGCGCCTCCGCCGTCGAATGGGTGATCATCACCGCGATCATCGCGGGCGTCGCCCTCGGCCTGGCCACCTTGATCAGGACCCTGGTCGAGCAGCAGCAGGCCGAGATCGAGCAGTCCTTCGGCGGTGGCGGCAGCGGCGGCGACGGCGGCGGCGGCGGTGGTGACAATCCGTGAAAGCCGCGCCGCGGCGGCCCGACGAGCGCGGCGTGACGGCGATGGAGCTGGCGCTGCTCATGCCGGTGATCCTCGCCGCCGCGCTGCTCATCGTGCAGGTCGCCCTGTGGTTCCACGGCCGCCAGGTCGCCGAGGCGGCGGCCAGGGAGGGCGCGCGGGTGGCCAGGGCGTCCCCGTTCGACTCCGACGCCTGGCAGGGCGCCGCCACCGGCAAGGCCACCGACATCGTGCGCACGATCGGCCCCAGGCTGCTGCGCGAGGCCACCGCCACCACGTCCGAGCAGGAGCCCGACCAGCGCTTCGTCACGGTGACGGGCAACGCCGTGCAGGTGATCCCGCTGCTGCCCGAGCTGGCGTTCACCATCACCGCGACCGCGGGCGGGCCCGTCGAGTGCTTCCGGCCCGACAACGGCGGCGGTGACTGCGAATGAGCGCGCGGAGCGACGACGCCGAGCGCGGCTCCATGGCGGTGGAGACCGTCATGCTGGCCCCGCTGCTGCTGCTCTTCCTCATGTTCCTGGCCGGCGCCGGGGTGCTGGTGGAGTCGCAGGGCCGGGTCAGCGGGGCGGCCAGGGACGCCGCCAGGTCCGCGTCGGTGCAGCGCACGTTCGACGAGGCCGAGGCGGCGGCCGAGGCCATCACCACGAGCGTGCTCCGGGAGCGCTGCCGGTCGGCCGAGGTCACCCTCGACGGCTCGAAGTGGGAGGAGGCCGGCCACGTGCAGGCCGAGGTGACCTGCGAGCTCGACCTGGCGTTCCTCGGCTTCGACGCCACCAAGCAGCTGACCGGCACGGCCGTGGTGCCGCTGGAACGCTTCAGGAGGGTGGAATGAGCGACGGCGAGCGCGGGTCCATGTCGGTGTTCGTCGTCCTGTTCTCCGTGGTCGTGTTCCTGCTGGCCGGGCTGCTCGTGGACGGCGGCGCGGCGATCAATGCCAGGCTGCGTGCCGCGGACGTCGCCGAACAGGCCGCCCGCGCCGGCGCGGACGTGATCGACGAGGACCACCTGCGCGAGACGGGGGAGACGCGGCTGCTCGGCGAGGACCAGGTGTGCGCCAGGGCCGCCGAGATCGTCGCGGCCCAGGGCGGCGACGACGTGAGCCCCGGCGCGTGCTCGCTCGGCGAGGGCCAGGCGCAGGTGACGGTCACCGTGAGCGTGCGGTGGGAGGCGTTCTTCCTGAGCGCGCTCGGCTTCCCCGGCTCCGAGATGACCGGCGAGGCCGTGGCCGGCCCCGAGGCGCGATAACCCCCGAGCCAGACCGAATCCCGCCGGTCGATGGATGCGGGACATCTGAGGCACGACGCTGGAGCGGAGAAAGGAGAGGCGATGCCGACGCGAGAGCCCGCGCGTCCCCACCGACGGCACGTTCCCGTGCGCGTCCCGGCCCGGCGCCGCGCCGTCGACGTGCTCGCCGGGCTCGCGGCGCTGGTCGTGCTGGTCGCGCTCGTCGGCGGGGTGCCGTACGCGCTGCTCATGTTCGTCGGGCCGCCGCTGCGGCCGGAGCTGCTCGACCTCGACGTGCTGACCGGTAACGTCGGTCCGAGCACGATCATCGCCGTGCTGGTGCTGCTGGTCTGGCTGGCCTGGTTCCAGCTCTTCGTGTGCATCCTGGTCGAGGTGTACGCCGGCGTCCGCCGGGTCGGCATGCCCGCCCGCGTCCCGCTCTCCGGCGGCATGCAGTTCGTCGCCAACAAGCTCGTCTCGGCCGTGCTGCTGCTGTTCACGGCGGGGGCGATGGTGGTGCCGCTGGCGAAGCTGACGCCCACGCCGGCCGCCCCGCCGGTGACGGCGGTCGCGTACTCGGCGCCGCTGGTCGAGCAGACCCTGGAGGCACCCAGGACCAAGAAGGTGTACGTCGTGCAGCCCCCGCACGGCCGCCACCACGAAAGCCTGTGGGAGATCGCCGAGAAGTGCCTCGGCGACGGCCGCCGCTACCACGAGATCTACCGGCTCAACCAGGCCAAGGAGCAGCCCGACGGCAGCCGCCTGCGGATGGCCGACCTGATCAGGCCCGGCTGGGTGCTCGACATGCCGGACGACGCGAAGAACGTCCACGTCGTGCCCGCCGGTCAGCCGCGGGAGCAGACGCTGCGCGAGCACCCCGGCCGCGTCGACGTGGCCCCGGGCAGCATCGCCGCCGAGCAGCGCGACCAGCAGGAGCAGAAGACCCCGAAGCGGGAGGCCGAACACCGCCTGCCGGAGCAGTCGGCCGACCGACCCGACCAGCGTGCCGAGCAGCCCCCGGTCATCCGCGAGGCCCAGGGCGCCGACCTGACCGACTACCTGGCGGGCGCCTCGCTGGCCGCCGCCGGGCTGCTGCTCGTGCTGGCCAGGCGCCGGCGCGAGCAGCTGTGGGGGCGCGTGTTCGGCCGCCGGATCGTCCGGCCCCGCGACGACGCCGCGCAGGCCGAGGTCGCGCTCCGGCTCGGCGGCGACGCGCCGGGCGCCCGCGTCCTCGACGTCGGGCTGCGCCACCTCGGCGCCGAGCTGGCCGCCCAGCGCCGCACCCCGCCCACCGTGTACGGCGCCCACCTGTCGGCCCGCACGCTCGACCTGTGGATCCACCCCGCGGACGACGACCCGCCCACCCCGTGGACGGCCGTCGACGGCGGCCAGATCTGGCGCTTACCGGCCCACGAAGGGCGTATGCTGCCCGACCGCCGCACCTCGGGGGCGCCGTACCCGGGGCTCGTCTCCATCGGCACGGACGCCGGCGGGCGCGTGCTCATCGACCTGGAGGCCGCGCAGGGCCTGATCAACGTACGCGGCCCGCAGACCACCGCGGCGCTGGCCGCCCTCGCCGTCGAGCTGGCCACCAACCTGTGGTCCGACCGCATGAGCGTCACCCTCGTCGGCTTCGGCGAGGAGCTGACCGCCATCGCGCCCGACCGTGTCAGGGCCGTCGGCAGCCTCGCCGAGGTCCTGCCCGAGCTGGAGGCGGACGCCGCGCCGCGCGCGCAGGTGCTCACCGGGCGCATCACCGGGCGCCCGCGCCGCGCCCACTACCTGCTGTCGGCGGTCGCGCCCACCCACGAGGAGGCCCGCCGCCTGGCGCTGCTGGCCCGCCGCGACACCGCCGGGTACGTCGTCGCCGGTGACGTGCCGCACGCCACCTGGACCCTGCGGATCAACGACGACGGCACGGCCAGGATCGCCGAGCTGGGCTTCGAGGTACGCGCCCAGCTGCTGCCCCGCCGCCACTACCGCGCCCTGGTGGACCTGTTCCGCACGGCCGGCCGGCTCGACGGCGAGGCCATCCCCGAGCCGGAGCCGCTGGCGGGGCTGCACCGGCCCGCCGTCGAGATCAGGATCCTCGGCCCGGTCGAGATCGCCGGCCTTCCTCCGCTGGAGGAGGGCCGGATGGAGCTGGCCACCGAGATGCTCGTCCACCTGGCCACCCGCCAGGGCGGCGTGCACCCGGTGGTGCTCGGCGGGGTGCTGTGGCCGCGCGGCGTCCAGGACATGGTCAGGGACGCCGCGATCGCCAGGGTCGCCGAGTGGCTGGGGCCCGGTCGCCTGCTCACCGACGAAGCCGGCCGGCTGCGGCTGGGCCCGGAGGTGCGTACGGACTGGGCGCTCTTCCGCGAGCTGGTCCGCCGCGCGCAGGGCGACCCGTCGGGCCGGGCCGTCCTGCTGGAGAAGGCCCTCGGCCTGGTCAGGGGTCCGCTGCTGACCGGCCGCCGCCCCGGCGGGTACGCCTGGCTGGCGGCCGACGACCTGGAGTACGACGTGACGGCCACCGTGGCGGACGCGGCGCACCGGCTCTGCGAGATCCGGCTCGCGCAGGGCCAGCCGGACGCCGCGGTGGCCGCCGTGCGTGCGGCGCTGCTGCTGGCGCCGGACGACGAGGCCCTCTGGCGCGACCTGCTGCGCGCCACCCACGCCACGCAGGACACCGTACGCCTGCGTGCCGTCGTGGAGGGCCTCACCCGCAGGGCGTCCTCGCACCCGTACGGGGGCGGGATGGCGCCCGAGACGGAGGCATTGATCGAAGAACTGCTGCCCACGTGGCGCATCCACGTAGTGAGGGAGTCTTCCGCATGAGACGTGCGGCGATAGTGCTGGGCCTGCTGCCGGCCCTGATGGCAGCGGCGGCCTGCGGGGCGGAGCAGCCCGCGGAGCGGCCCGCGGCGGCCGCGGGCGCGCGGAGCGCCCCGGAGAGCCCGCCCGAGGAGAGCCCGCCGGCGCGGAGCCCGTCCCCGGGGAGCACCCCCGAGAGCACTTCGGAGGAGGAGCTTCCGTCCGGACCGCGGACGGTGCGGGTCGCCGACGGCCTGCGGGCCAGGATCGACTGGCCCGCCGACCCCGACCCGCTGCTCAAGCTCATGGTCGACCAGTACGTCGGCACCCGCAGGGCCATCGCCGAGCGGGAGCGCGGCTACGGCCACAACATGGAGATGGACGCCGAGATCCAGGCCACCGAATGGATCCGCGAGTTCGTGGACAAGGGCCAGACGATGCGCGGCCTCGGGCGGGTCTACGACCTGAAGGTCGCCTCCGTCGTCGGCAGAGGCGCCCAGATCAACGCCTGCGTCGACGAGACGGGCATCCGGCTGGTCTCCGAGAGCACCGGCAAGGCCGTGCCCCGCCCGCCCGCCTGGCTGAGCGCCCCCTACGCCGAGAGCGTGATCGCGCACCGCGGTGACGACGGGGTGTGGCGGATCAGATCGTACGCAGAACCGAACGAACGGTGCACCCGATGAAACCCCTCATCTCAGCGATGACGGCCGGACTGCTGATGTTCGGCAACGGCCTCCACCTGGACCCGACGAATCCAGGCGGCCAGAGCGAGGCCACGATCCGTCAGGACGACCTGAACACCACGGTGGAGCTGGCCGCGACAGAGTGGATCAACATCTCCGGCGACGGCGCCGGGAGCGGCAAGGGCGACGGCTACCGCGTCCCGCGCCCCTGCTGGTACGAGCCCGCCCGCAGCGGCGAGGACATGTACCGGTTCATGACCGACCCCCGGACGAACGCCCGGCGGGCGGCGATCGACGAGGAGAGCCGGCTGGAGTTCCTCAAGCCGTTCGAGGAGAAGCGCGACGCGGACGGCTTCTGGTGGGTGCCCAACTACGACCAGAACCATCCCGACGGCGCCGCCTGCTGGGGCGACCTCGAACTGTTCGTGTTCGTGCCGACGGGCACCACGCCCCCGTCGGGCATCACGCCCGAGCAGCTCGCCCACATCGCCCGCGGCTCGCTGACCGTCCCCGAGCACACGGTCAGCCTCAACCCCGACGCCAAGAGCTTCGTGAACCTGCCCACCTGGGTGTGGGCCGAGGGCCTCGGCGACACGACCCGCACGGTGACCGCGACCATCCCCGGCTTCATGAGCGTCACGGTTACCGCCACGCTGGAGAGCATCACCATCGACCCCGGCACCACGAAGGACAGGGCCGAGACGAACGTGTCCGGCTGCGGCACCACCGGCAAGCCGTACGTCAGGGGCGGCGAGTTCTCCTGCGGCGTGCGCTACCTGCGCTCGTCGATCGACCAGCCGGGCAGCAAGTACACCCTCGGCGTCACGAGCGTCTGGTCGACCCAGGCGACCGGCGACGTGGCCCCGTTCCAGCTCGCCCCCGTCGAAGTGGAGATCACCAGAGACGTCGAGGTCGGCGAGATCCAGAGCAACATCCGCCCGTAGCCGGCCACCGCGCGGGAACGCCTCCCCAGGGAAGCGGGAGGCGTTCCCCCTGGGGGTCAGCCCGCGTTCGCCGTGCGGCGGGACTCGTGGGTCAGGAGCCATTCCTTGACGGGGGTACCGTACAGGTAGCCGCCGTAGCCGCCGGTGCTGGGCAGAACGCGGTGGCACGGGACGAACGGGGCGATGAGGTTCTGGGCGCAGGCCGAGCCGGCCGCGCGCGCCGCCGTGCGCGGCAGGCCGGCCCGTGCGGCGAGCTCCGCGTACGACACGGTCGTGCCCGCCTTCACCTCGCGCAGCGCCGCGTGCAGCCGCCTGCGGGTGGGCGTGCCCGGCTGCGAGACCGGTACGGCGTCGAGAGCCTCCAGGTCGCCGTCCAGGTACGCGCGGACGGCCTGGGTCGCGGGCCCGAGGTCGTCCACCACCTCCAGCCCCTCGGCCCGCAGGGCGGGCGTGAGCCGGGCGAACATCTCCTCGGGGTCGGCCGTGAAACCGGCCGCGACCACCACCCCTTCACGGGACAGCAGGGCCAGCGCCCCCACCGGCGTCGGGACGATCTGAGCAGCGATCATGACGAACTCCAGAGGTGCAGGGCGGCGTACGCCCGCCACGGGCGCCACCGCTCGATGTGGTCGTGGGTGATGCCGAGGCCGGCCATGCGCTTGGCGAGCACGAGGTCGCCGGTGGGCCAGGCGTCGGGGTCGCGCAGGGCGCGCAGGGCGATGTAGCTGGCCGTCCACGGGCCGATGCCGCGCACCCGCAGCAACTCCGCGACCGCCTCCGCCGGGTCCTGACCGCCGTCGAGGTCGAGCTGGCCGTCCGCGACGAGGGCGGCGAGCTCCTTCAACGTCTCGATGCGCCGGTTCGTCAGGCCGAGCCCGGTCAGGTCGGCGTCGAGCAGGCACTCCGCGGACGGGAAGAGCCCGCCGGGCGCGGCCGCCCGCGCGACGATGCGGCCCAGCAGCGTACGCGCCCCGGCGACCGAGACCTGCTGGCCGACGACGGCGCGTACGGCCAGCTCGAACCCGTCGAACGTGCCCGGCACGCGCAGCCCCGGCCGCGCCGCGACCAGCGGGCCGAGCGAGGTCTGGCCGAGGGCCTGGGCGATGGCGTCGGGGTCGGCGTCGAGGTCGAGCAGGCGGCGGCAGCGGGCCACGATGCGGTTGAGCTGCCGCGTGTCGTCAACCGCGACGTCGAGCGCGAGGTGGTCGGGGCGCGGCGTGAGCGTGATCGTCCCGCCCGGCACGGCCCGGCTGTAGGACGCCTCATCGGCCGTCTCCAGCCCGGGGATCGCGCGCGCGGCGAGGAAGGCGAACACCCCCTCGACGTCGTACGGCTCCCGCCGGTGCAGCCGCAGCCGCAGCGTCACCGGGCCGGCCGGGGCCGGCTCGCGGGTCCACCGTCCGGCCGTGGCGCGCAATTCGCTCGGCGTGAAGCCGTACGTCTCCCGCATCGTCGCGTTGAACTGCCGCACGCTGCCGAACCCCGCCGCGAACGCCACGTCCGTGATCGGCAGCCCCGTCTCGGTCAGGAGCTGTTTGGCCAGCAGCAGGCGCTTCGTCCGGGCCACCGCCAGCGGCCCGACGCCCAGCTCGGCGACGAACAGCCGGTGCAGGTGGCGCTCGGTGATGTGCAGCCGACCGGCGAGCCCGGCGACGCCCCGCTCGTCGGCGGCGCCGTCGTCGATGAGCCGCAGCGCCCGTCCGACCAGGTCGCCGCGCAGGTCCCATCCGGGGTCGCCCGGCGACAGCTCGGGCCGGCAGCGTTTGCACGGCCGGAACCCGGCCGCCTCGGCCGCCGCCGCGTGCCGGTAGAAGCGCACGTTGCGCGACGACGGCGTACGCGCCGGGCAGATCGGACGGCAGTAGATCCCCGTCGTCTTCACGGCCGTGTAGAAGCGCCCGTCGAACCGGGCGTCCCTGGCGGAGACGGCCCGGTAACAGGAGTCGAAGTCGAGTTCGAGGGGTGCCATGTCTCCGACGGTATGCCCTCGCCAGGGATGGTGACCGGCGGAAATCGGACCTGGCCGTCACGGGTGCGTGCGCAGCGGGGAGCGCAGGAACGGGATCCAGCTCAGCGCCATGATCACGGCACCCGCCCACAGCGCCGCGCGCACCCCCCACAACTCGCCGAGCAGCGCCGCGAGCAGCCCTCCCGCGCCGGTCGCCCCCATCAGCAGGAGTCGCATCGTGGCCGTCATGCGGCCCAGCATCTCGTCCGGCGTGACCCGCTGCCGCAGGCTGACGAGGAGCACGTTGTTGAGTCCCGTACGGAACATCAGCACGAACCACGCCGCGGCGGCCAGCCACAACCACGGCCCGCGGTCGAGGAACGGGATCGCGAGCGCGGCGGGCGCGGTCGCCAGGCTGACCAGCCACGCCGCCCGCCCGGTGCCGAACCGCCCGGCGAGTGCGTGCGCCGCCGACGACCCCACC
>NZ_POUD01000146.1 GCF_003236395.1 Nonomuraea aridisoli
CTCGTGCCGTGCGGGGGCCGGTGGGTGTGCGGCGGTCTCGTGCCGTGCGGAGGCCGGTGGGTGCGCGGTGGCCAGTGCGTATGCGGGGGGCAGTGGTGGCGCTGGTCGCGGCGGCACGAGACCCACTTCCCCGGGGGACGCCCGCCCGGTGGGCGCCCGCCCGGCCAGCCCGGCCGCGGGCCTTTCGTGGGATGCACCCCGGGCGGCGACCCGGTCGGCGGCGCCTCCGTCACCGGCGGGTGCGTGGTCCCGGGCGGCTGGGAGTGGCCCGAGCCGGGCGAGGTCGGCGTGCCGGCGCTCGGCGCGGGCCGCGCGGAGCCCGGCACGGCGCCCTGGACCGGCTGTGAGGACGGGCCGGGCGGCGTCCCCACGGGCTTGGCCCCCGTCTGGTCGAGGATCGGGACCACGGTCAGCGGCATGTCCTGCGGCTCGGCCTGCCAGGGCAGGCGGATGCCGGGCGGCTCCCCCGTGGGCGGGAACGCGGCCGTCGCCACGCCGGTCACGCCGCCGTTCTCGCGGCCGATCTGGTCGAAGATGACGGCTATCGCCACCACGGCCGCGACCGCCGCCACCGCGCCCGCCAGCGCCTGAGGCCACCGCCGAGTCTGCGGGAAGGCGGGAACGGGAAATCCGGCCGCGCCGAGCGCGCTCGTCCGCCGGGCGACATAACGCCGGTACGGCAGCAACTCGGGATCGATGAAGCAGCTCATCACCCGGATGCGCAACGACTCGGGCAACTCGACCTGGGGCAGCAGCTCGAAGACCTTGGCGGCCGAGACCTGACGGGTGCGGTGCGGCGCGCAGGTCTCGCACCGGGGCAGGTGCCTGACCAGGTGCTCGCGCATCTCCTGGGTCAGCTCGCCGGTGAAGCCGGCCAGGATGCGGGCCCGCCGCGGGCAGTCGTACGGGCCCTTCCCGGCCAGGATCTCGGCGGTGATCGCGTCGTGCAGGCGCTCCAGCGCCTCCTCCATGGCCGGCTCGACCTGGCGGGCCGGGATCGCGAGCACCTGGGCGAGCTCGGCGGGGGGCACGGCGTGCCGGTGGACGAGCTCGAGGATCTCGCGGTCGGCGACGGGCAGGCTCTGCACCGCGTTCCACGCCATGACGCGCAGGTCGGCGTCGGCGGGGTCGTCGAGCGGCGGCGCCTGCGCCAGCGCCTCGGCGGCACCCGGCGGCGCGGCGGCCCTGCGGCGCAGGCACTCGGCTCTGGCCAGCGCGTAGAGCCAGGCGCGCAGCCGCCCGGGGTCGGCCAGCGCGCCCGCGTGCGCCTCGGCGGCGATGAGCGTGTCGCGCAGCGCCACCTGGGCGCTGTCGGCGCTCAGGAGAAGGGACCAGCAGTAGCGATAGAGGCTCTCCGCGTACGTGTCGTAGAGCGCGGTGAGCGCGGCCCGATCGCGGGCGCGGAGGGCTTCTACCAAGACGCGGTCATTCATGTGACCGAAGGTAATGGATCGGTAACTTGTAGTTCTACCATTTCAGCGGCGATGGCTGCGGTTTTCGGGCAACGCGCCCGAATTTCATGCTGAAATTCCGGGATATGTCACTGGCTCGCCCGATTTTTCGCCGTTTATAGTGGAAAACTACTGCTTATACTCTGACACGATCTGCGTCCGGCGGTCCTCCGCGAACGGCTCGGTCGTCGGCTTGACCGTGTGCACCGGAGCCATCCCGGCCAGCGCCAGCTCCTCGTACGGTTTCCCGGTCGATCCCCAGGTACGCGCGGAGACGTCCGTTCGCGCGACCTTCACTTTCTTCGGCACCCCGCTCACCGTGAGGACGAATCGCGGTGGCCTGCCCGCTTTCACATCGTCCACGAACGTGCTGCCACCACCGATGAGTTTGCCGGACTGGTCGCGCAGCATCGCGTTCACGACGAGACTGCCGGCCGTCACTCGATAAGGATTACTGACATATCCGGTGACGAGGTAGGAGCCGTCCTTCTGGCGCAACGTCTGCACACGTGAAACCGGGAACCGCTGGAACGCCGAAGGGATCCGAGCGGCCTGCCGCCACTGCGCGGGGCGGTACTGGATCGACACCTTGGCCGGCCTCTGCGCGGCCTTCGCCTGGCCGGTGAAGGCCAGCTGCCCGCCCGGCGGCACCGCGTCGAGCGGCTGGTCCATCCGGACGACCTCGGCCCCCTTGGCGTCGTGACCGACGATCGTCGCCACCACGTGCTCGCCGAAGTGCCATGGGTTGGCGTTGTTGAGCACGCCGGCCCAGCTGACGGCGTACCCGTCGGCGGACTTGACGATGTTCGAGACCTGCTCCTTGAGAGCGAGGGGCTTGAGCGATGGCTGTGCGGGCTGGTCCTCGCTCGTGCACCCGGTGAGGCAGATCGCCCCGAGTGCGAGGAGGCTGACGGTTCGGCTACGCAGGATCACTTTGCCGTGATAACCCGGGCCTGGGCATGGTCGGCAGGGGACACGCGCCGGGCGTACCAACTCTTTAAGGGATCTCTTGCCCGAAGCCCTCAGCGGGGGCGGACCACCCGGGTCTCGTCCCAGACCGGCTCGGCGGACTCGTAGACCGTGCCGTCGGAGCCGAAGACCAGGTAGCGGTCGAAGTCGGCGGCGAACCAGCGGTCGTGGGTGACCGCGAGGACCGTGCCGTCGAATGCCGCCAGGCCCGCCTGCAGCGCCTCGGCGCTGGCCAGGTCGAGGTTGTCGGTGGGCTCGTCGAGCAGCAGCAGCGTGGCCCCGGACAGCTCCAGCAGCAGGATCTGCAGGCGCGCCTGCTGGCCGCCGGACAGGGTGTCGAAGCGCTGCTCGGCGACCGGCCCGGCCAGCTCGTAGCGGGCCAGCGCCTTCATCGCCTCGTTCTTCAGCCGGGCGTGCTCGGTCATGACGATCTCGACCGGGGTGCGGCCGAGCAGGTCGGGGCGGGCGTAGGTCTGCGCGAAGTGGCCGGGCACCACGCGGGCGCCCAGCCGGGCCACGCCCTCGTGGGCGACCGGCTCGCCGGCCAGCAGGCGCAGGAAGTGGGACTTGCCCGAGCCGTTGGAGCCGAGCACCGCGACCCGCTCGCCGTACCAGACCTCCAGGTCGAACGGGCGCATGAGGCCGGTGAGCTCCAGGCCCTCGCAGATGACCGCGCGCTTGCCGGTGCGGCCGCCGCGCAGGCGCATCGTGATGTTCTGGTCGGCGGGGGCCGTCTCGGGCGGCCCGGCCTCCTCGAACTTGCGCAGCCGCGTCTGGGCCGCGTGGTAGGGCGCGGCCATGCCGTCGTTGTATCTCGCCTTGTTCTTCAACATGTTGACCAGGGCCTTGAGCTTGGCGTGCTCTTCGTCCCAGCGTCGGCGCAGCTCGTCGAGGCGCTCGTTGCGGGCCCTGCGGGCCTCGGCGTACGTGGCGAAGCCGCCGCCGTGGATCCAGATGTTGCCCGACTCGACGGTGATGATGCGGTCGGCGGCGTTCGCGAGCAGCTGGCGGTCGTGGCTGACCAGCAGCACCGTCTTCGGCGTCTCCCGCAGCTGCCGCTCCAGCCACTCCTTGCCGGGCACGTCGAGGTAGTTGTCGGGCTCGTCGAGCAGCAGGGTCTGGTCGGGGCCGCGCAACAGGGCCTCAAGGACCAGGCGTTTCTGCTCGCCGCCCGACAGCGTCGACACGTCGCGGTATTTCACCCGTTCGTACGGCGCCCCGAGCGCGGCGACCGTGCAGGTGTCCCAGAGCACCTCGATGTCGTAGCCGCCGGCGTCGGTGTAGTCGCTGATGGCCTGGGCGTAGCGCATCTGCGTCTTCTCGTCGTCGCGCTCCATCATGACCAGCTCGGCGTCGTCGAGCCGCCGCGCGGCCTGCCGCACGGCCGGTGGGGCGACGCCGAGCAGCAGGTCGCGCACGGTGCTGCCGTCGCGCACGCTGCCGATGAACTGCCGCATCACGCCGAGGCCGCCGGAGCTCGCGACGCTGCCCTCGACGGGCTCCAGGTCACCGGCGACCAGCCGCATGAGCGTGGTCTTGCCGGCGCCGTTGGGCCCGACCAGGGCGGCCTTGACGCCTTCGCCGATCCGGAAGGACACGTCGTTGAGCAGCGGCCTGCCGTCGGGCAGCACGTACGTCAGATGCCCGATCTCCACATGTCCCACGACTCATCCCTCCGGAACCCCGCACGAGGCTATCGGCCCGCCCCGGAGCCCGTCACATGGATTTCGCCCGGGCCGGACGAGTCCGGATCAGACGAGCTTCGTCTTGTAGAAGATGCTGGCCAGGCGGTCACCGCTGGGCCCGGAGGCGAGGCCCAGGCACAGGCGCGGGGCGCCGCCCACGATCTGGATGCCCATGCCCTCGGGCTCGCGGTAGTCGAGCGACTTGCCGGCCACGCTGCGGGCGCGCTGGACCAGCTTCCCGGTGCGCAGGTCCACGCAGTGGGTGTAGGTGTCGCCGGGAGGCGGGTTGTCGGTGGCGTGGTAGGCGTTGCCGGTCAGGAGGTAGACGAAGTCGCCGTACGCGGCGTAGCCCTGGAAGGTGCCGAGACCCGAGGGCTGGGCGACGTCGAACACCGCCTTCTTCGAGCCCGACTTGACCGCCGCCAGCGCGTACGCGGCGAAGCGGAACCCGCCGCCGTCGTGGTAGCGCATGACCAGCCGGTCGGTCGAGGGGTCGATCGTGCAGGTGGTGTTGGCCGCCCCCGCGACCAGGGAGTACTTGGTCAGTCCCGACGACGACGGGGTGATCGTGCGCCCGGCGGCGAACGCGAACCGGGCCAGCCGCTTGCCCCTGGCCCCGTCGGCCGCGGGCGCCGCGTCCGTCTCCGTCCACAGGTACGCCGACGTGCCCGACGGCTCGACGCCGATCTGGACGCCGTGGCCGAAGCCCATGAGGTACATGTGGCCGAGGATCGACCCGGACAGGCTCAGCTTGGTCACGCACAGGTCGCCCGCGGCGTTCGAGCCGCCGCCGTTCTTCAGCTGCACCGCGTAGATGTGCCGGTTGGTGTTGTCGATGGCGAACGACTGCAGCACGGTGCCGTCACGCAGCGGTTTCTTCCAGATCAGCGAGGTGGAGGGGGCGGTGAGGTCGAACCGGCCCTCGGCCGCCGCCGCGGCCTCCGCCGGGGCCAGCGCGGCGGTCGCGGCCACCCCGGCGCCGAGCTTGAGCAGTCCTCTGCGGGTCACCGGCACATGGGCTGACATTTACACGTCCGTTCCACTCGGAGACAGTTTCGGCGATCAACCCTAACGGCGGCTTGTGCTCACAGAGGGTCTGGACAGTAAGTGATCTAATGACTAGAACTGTAGGGACTCCTCCCCCTAGGACAGGTGATGACGCGATTCCGCTCCGCCCTCGCCCCCCTGGCCATCGCGTTGCTCGGTCTCACGGCCGTACCGCAGCCCGCCTCCGCCGCCCCGCCGAAGCCCGTTCCGTCCGTCGCCGTCCAGCAGCAGCCCGCCGCGGCCCCCGCGTGCGCGCCGCAGGTGCGGGGGGCGACGGTCAATCCGCGGCTGACCAGCCTGTTCGCCACCTACGGCAACGACAACAGCAGCCTGAAGGACTGGACGGGCGCCGACGGCACCTACTCGCTGCGGCTGCCGAGCGGGCGGCAGTTGTGGGTGTTCTCCGACACGTTCCTCGGCCAGGTCAACGCCGACGGCTCGCGGCCCCCGGTCGTCGAGGAGGGCGGCACGACGGTCTTCCTGAACAACTCCTTCGCCGTCGAGCGCGACGGCCGGCTGGCCACGATCCAGGGCGGCACGGACGACGAGCCGGAGGCGGTGATGCCGCCGCGCGACGCGAACCACTGGTACTGGGCCGGTGACGCGACGCTGGCCGGCGGCGTCGTGGAGGTGACCTACCAGGAGTACGAGCGCTTCGGCCCGGGGGCCTGGGACTGGCGCTGGCACCGCAACGTGGTGGCCAGGTTCGCGCCCGGCCGGCTCACCGAGCCCATCGGCGTGCACGACCTGCCGTCGGGCAACGGCGTCGCCTGGGCCTCCGGCCTCCTGGAGCACGGCGGACACCTCTACGTCTACGGGGTCGAGGACCTCGGCTCGCCCAAGTACATGCACATCGCCCGGGTCAAGGGCCACAGCCTGCTGGGCGACTGGGAGTTCCTGACGGCCGACGGCACCTGGTCGCCGGACGAGGCCGACTCGGCGCGGGTGATGAGCGGGGTGGCGAACGAGTACAGCGTGACCAAGCTCGGATCCGGATATGTCCTGATCACGCATGACACGACGGAGGCGCTGAGCCCGAACATCGTGGCCTACTCGTCCTGCTCGCCCTTCGGGCCGTTCACCGGCAGGCAGCACGTCTACACGACCCCCGAGACCGGCGGGAACATCTTCACCTACAACGCCCACGCCCACCCCGACGTGGCGGGCGACGGCCTGGTGGTGTCGTACAACGTCAACAGCTTCGTCAACACCGACCACTACCGCGACGTCACCATCTACCGGCCGCGCTTCCTGGACGTGACGTTCGGGTGAGACGCAACTGGGCGGCCCGGCTGCGGCGGGGCACCATCGGCGGGATCGACGCGGTCACGCTGGAGAACGAACGGCTGCGTGTGACCGTCCTGCCGGGCAAGGGCGGCGACGTGGTGGAGTTCCTGCACAAGCCCACCGACACCGACTTCGTCTGGTTGTCGCCCCAGGGCCTGCGCGACCCGCGCGATCATCTCCAGGGCGCGCCCGACGACGTCGCCCCGTTCGTCGACCACTACGCGGGCGGCTGGCAGGAGGTCTTCCCGAACGGCGGCGCGCCCAGCGAGTACCGGGGCGCGCGGCTGGCGCAGCACGGCGAGGTGTCCGGGCTGCCGTGGGAGTGCGAGGTCGTGGCCGACTCGCCGGAGGAGGTCGCGGTGCGGCTGAGCGTGCGCACGCGGCGGCTGCCGTACCGGATGGAGAAGGTGGTGCGGGTGCGGTCGGGGACGGCCGCGCTGGAGGTAGAGGGGCGGGCCACCAACGAGTCGGGGCTGCCGCTGCACGCCATGTGGGGGCAGCACATCGTGTACGGCCGCCCGTTCCTGCGGCCGGGGGCCAGGATCAGGCTGCCGGAGGGCGTCACGGTGATCCCGCACGAGACCGCCATCGACCCGCCGGAGCGCAGGGTCGCGGCGGGCGGCACGTGGCCCGAGGTCCCGGCGCACGGGGGCGGGCTGACGGATCTGAGCGTCGTGCCCGACCCCGGCTCCCCCAGCGACATCGTCTACCTGACCGGCTTCCCCGATGGCTGGTACGAGATCGCGGGACATATCGGCATTCGGGTGGAATGGGACGCGACGGTGCTGCCCTACCTGTGGATGTGGCAGGAGCTCGGCGCGTCCACCGGCTATCCCTGGTGGGGACGGGCGTACACGATCGGGCTGGAGCCGTTCTCCAGCATGCCGACCGACGGCCTGGCCGCCGCGGTGGCCAACGGGACGGCGCTCGCGCTGGGCCCGTACGAGACGAAGGTGATGCGGATGCGCGCGGAGGTGCTGGCGTGAGCGAGTTCGACGGCAAGGTGGCGCTGGTCACGGGCGGGTCGATGGGCATCGGCCGGGCGGTGGTGGACCGGCTGGCCGAAGGCGGCGCGTCCGTGGTGTTCTGCGGCGCCGACAAGGGCGCCGAGGTCGACGGCGAGCGCGTCACCGGCAGGATCGCCGACGTGCGCCGGGCCGGCGACATGCGCGACCTGGTGGACCTGGCCGTCACCCGGTACGGCGGGCTCGACGTCGTGGTGACCTGCGCCGGCGTGCAGCGCTACGGTAGCGTCGAGACCACCCCCGAGGACGTCTGGGACGAAGTGCTCGACATCAACCTCAAGGGCGTCTACCTCACCTGCCAGGCGGCCGTCCCCCGGCTGCGCGAACGCGGCGGCGGCTCGATCGTGGTGGTCTCGTCGGTTCAGGCGTTCGCCTCGCAGGCCCAGGTGGCGGCCTACACCGCCAGCAAGGCCGCGCTGAACGGCCTGACCAAGGCCATGGCGCTCGACCACGCGGCCGACGGCATCAGGGTCAACGCCGTCTGCCCCGGCTCGGTCGACACCCCCATGCTGCGCTGGGCGGCGGACCTGTGGCGGGGCGAGCTGTCGCAGGAGGAGCAGGTGGCGCAGTGGGGCCGCTCCCATCCGCTCGGGCGCGTGGGCCGGCCGGAGGAGGTCGCGGAGCTGGTCGCGTTCCTCGCGGGGCCGCGCGCGTCGTTCATCACGGGGGCCGAGCACCGCGTGGACGGCGGCCTGCTCGCGCAGAACCCCGCCGCGCTCCCCGAGTGAGAGCCCGGCCCGACTGAAAGCAGAGCCCACGGGTTCCTCCAGCGGCGCACCACAGCTGGCAAGCGTTGCGTCAACGCGGCGAAGTCCCACATCACAGGGCTGGTACGTCTTGGTCGGCGGTCAGGCACGCGACCCTTCTCCGGGGCGCGCAGCCTTGCGGGATCGGCGGGTCACCACGGCTCGCCTTCGATCCGGCACGCCGCATTACCGAGGTCGAAACCGACTCACCGATCTGAGGAGAGACCCGTGAGGCTATCCAAGAAGGCCGCCGGCATCGTCGCCGCGGTCACACTGTTCACCGTGGCCGCCCCCGCTGCCGCCGCCGTGGCGAGCCCGCGCTCGACCTGCTACGGCGGCCGCGTCTGCCTGTACGCCGGCTACGACTACAACCGCGGGCAGGTCGACCACTGGCGCGACTTCGTCCAGGACGACTCCAACCTGGCCGACAACAACTGGCTGAACTGGGACTTCAGCAACTCCTGGCGGAGCATGGACAACGACACCAGCTCCGTGCGCAACCGGATCGGCTGCAGCACCACCCTGTGGCAGCACCCCGGTTTCACCGGCTCGCACAGCACGTTCACGCACAACTCGAACGACGGCATGCTCGCGAACAACGCCGTCGGCAACAACCGCGCCAGCTCGCTCGACATCTGGTGCCGCTGACCGACGCAGGGAGCGCCGGTTTCCGGGCTTGGCCGCCGGAAACCGGCCGCCGCGGGGTCATCGCCAGCACGGTGCTGCTGGCGGTCGCCACTGCGGCCTGCGCCGCCGAGCGGCCGCCCGCACCGCCGGCGCCCACCCAGGGCGTCACCGTGGTGGAGAAGCTGGTGCTGCCGTTCGACGCGTACAAGACCACTCCCAAGCAGCGGGCCACGCTGGGCAACGCCCACAACCGCCTGCTCGTCGCCTGCATGCGCGAGCAGGGCATCACCGTCACCCCGCCGGACGAGGATCCCCGCACCCTCGCGGCGATCGACCCCGGCAACTCGCGACGCTACGGCGTCACCGACATCGACGCGGCCAGGACCCACGGCTACCACCTGGCCAGGCCGCCCGCACCGAACACCACCGACGCCTGGGCGGCGAAGCTGCCCGAGCAGACCCGGCACCGGCTGTACGGCACCGCCGCCGACCGGGGCTGCGTCGACCAGGCCACGCTCGACCTGGACAAGGGCGCGCCCAAGGCCGACTGGTCGTGGCTGGCCCGCCAGGACGCGGTCACGCTGGAGCAGGCCGCCAAGGACCCGTCCGTGGTCGCGGCGACCAAGCGCTGGCGGGAGTGCATGAGCAAGGCCGGTCACTCCTACGCCTCACCCGAGGCGGCCATCGGCGACGAACGCTGGAACCTGGACCAGCCGCAGGTCAGCGAGGCGGAGAAGCGCGCGGCGACCGACGACACGACCTGCAAGTGGTCGTCGGGGCTGGTGCTCGCCTGGTACACGGCCGACGCCGAGCGGCAGGACAAGGTGATCACCGACAATCCCGCGCGGTTCTCCGCCCTGCGGGCCAACCTCAAGCAGCGGCTGAAGCGCGCCTCAGCCGTTCTGGCCGCGGACGAAGGCCGCGAGGTCCGCTGACTGCCGCAGCCTGCTGGGCTCGTGCACGTACATCATGTGTCCCGCCTCGTAGTAGGCGAACTCGATGTTGCGGGCCAGCTCGGCGGGCACGGGCAGGCGGGCGAAGGAGTGCTCGGCGGCGTAGTACGGCGTCGCGCCGTCGTAGTAGCCGCACGCCACGTGGACGCGCAGGTGGGGGTTGGTCCGCATGGCCGTGGCGAGCCGGTCCACCACCGCCACGTGCGCGTTCTCGAACTCCTTGTACGACCACGGCCGCACGCGCGAGGTGAGGATCTCGTACGGCAGGTCGTTGGCGTAGCCGAGCTCCGAGCGCAGGTAGTGGTTGAGCGCGGCGCCGTAGGGGCCGGTGATCGCGTTCATGCTGGGGTCGGCCTCGAAGTGCTCGCGTCCCGCGTCGGGGTCCCATCCGGTGAAGCGGCCGTCGAGGCGGCCGACGACCTGCCGGCGCGGGCGCAGCACCTCGGTGAAGAACCTGATGTGCTCGATCCGCAGGTTCACCCGGTCGACGTAGTCCTCGCTCAGCCCCGTCAGGGCGGCGACCTTGGCGACCGCGGCCGTCCGTTCCTCGGGGGTCAGCCGGTTGCCGCGGCCCAGGGCCCACATGTAGTCCTTGGCCGCGTATTCCTCGGCCTCGCGGAGCACGTCCTCCAGCGACCGGTCGCCGTGCAGCCCGTGATAGTGCGCGATAGCCGCATAAGTCGGCAGATAGAGGGCGTAGGCCAGGTCGTTGCCCTCGTTGAACTCCCCGGTGATGAAGTCCAGCACCGAGGAGATCAGCATCACGCCGTTGAGGTACATGCCGTAGCGCGACTGCAGGTGCTCGGCCAGCCCCGCCGCCCTCACCGTGCCGTACGACTCGCCGGCCAGGAACTTCGGCGACATCCACCGCCCGTTCCTGGTGGTCCACAGTCTGATGAGCTCGCCCACCGACTCCAGGTCGCCTTTGAACCCGTGGTACGGCTCCGGCTTCTCACCCTCGGCCGCCCGGGAGAAGCCGGTGGAGACCGGGTCGATGAAGACCAGGTCGCTCTCCTTCAGCAACGTCTCCTCGTTGTCGGCCAGCCCGTACGGCGGCGGCAGCAGCGCCCCCGCGTCGCCCATGACGACCCGGCGCGGCCCGAGCACGCCGAGGTGCAGCCACACGCTGGACGACCCGGGCCCGCCGTTGAAGGCGAACGTCACCGGCCGGGTGAGCGGGTCGGCCCCGTCCAGGGTGTAGGCGGTGACGAACATCTCGGCCTTCGGCCGCAGCCCCTCGAACCGGCCGTCGGTGAACACCTCCTCCCGCAGCACCATGGTCCCGGTCGTGGCGGTGTACGACTCGCCGGACGGCAGCGTGTGGGAGGAGGTGACGAGGTTGTCGGCGGGGGTGGAGGGTTTCGACTCTTCAGACATATCGCCTAATTATGGTGCTATTTCCCGAGAAACAGCCGGGTCGGCGAAACGTTCGTTCGGCACGGTGGCGTACCAGCCGGGCCGGCCGGGATCGCGGTCGTAGGGGTAGCCGCCCAGCTCACGGTAGAGCTCGGCGTAGCGGGCCACCCGCTCCCGGTCCAGCCGCACGCCGAGGCCCGGGCCGGACGGCACGGGGATGGCGCCCTCCGAGTACGCCATCTTGCCGCCCTCGATCACGTCGTCCCTGAGCTGGTGGTAGTGGGCGTCGGCGGCGTAGGTGAGGTTGGGCAGCACCGCGCCGAGGTGCAGCATGGTCGCGAGCTGGATGCCCAGCTCCCCCGACGAGTGCACGGCCACCCCGAGCTGGAACGTCTCGCACACCCCGGCCGCCTTCACGCACGGCCGGATGCCGCCCCAGAACGTCGTGTCCAGCAGCACCACGTCCACGCCCCTGCGCATGACGTTCGCGGCGAGCTGCTCGAAGTTGACCACCACGGTGTTGGTCGCGATCGGCACCCTGACCTGCTCGCGCACGGTCTTCAGCCCTTCGAGCCCCCAGACCGGGTCCTCCAGGTAGTCGTTGTCGAGGTTCTCGATGGCCCGGCCGAAGCGCAGGCCCTCGGCCACCGACAGCACGGCGTTCGGGTCGTAGCGCAGGCGGTCGCCGGGGAAGGCCGCGGCCAGGGCGCGGTAGCACTCCAGCTCGTAGTCGGGCGGGAACACCCCGCCCTTGAGCTTGTGCACGGTGAACCCGTGCTCCTCCTTGAGCCGGGCGGTGTGCGCGACGAGCTGCTCGGGGGTGCGGATCTCGTCGTGACCCTCGGCGGCGTACCGGAAGAACAGGTACGACGCGAACGGCACCGCGTCGCGCACGCGCCCGCCGAGCAGGTCGTGCACGGGCACCCCGAGGTGCTGGCCGACGAGGTCGAGGCAGGCGAACTCGATGGCCGCGAGCAGCTGGGTGCGGTTGTTGTAGAGCGAGGCCGTCGGGTTGGCGATCTTGAAGCGCAGGGCCTCCAGCTGGAAGGGGTCGTGCCCCTCCAGGTACGGCACCAGCGCCTTGAAGGCCGCCTCCGCGCTCTCGCCCCCGCCGCCCATCTCCCCCAGGCCGACCAGCCCGTTGTCGGCCTCGACCTCGACGATCGTGCGCACGAACCGGCCCCAGTGGGCGCCGTTGCTGTGCCGCAGCGGCGCCTCCAGCGGGACCGCGACCGTCGTGGCCCGGATGTCAACGATCTTCACGAACACGTCCCCCAAACGACCGCCACCCCGCAGGCGGGCAGGCGTACCTTGACCGACTCGTCCACCACGTCCAGGTCCCGCGCCGAGCGCAGGCCGGGCAGCGTGACCGTCGCCTCGACCGGCTCGGCGGCCAGCGACTGCAGCCGCACCACGCACTCGTCGCCCGACCGGCCGAGCGACGTGACCAGCACGTCGGGGTGGTCGACGGAGACGTACGTCTTCTGCGTGCCGGAGCCGTCGACCAGCGCGGCAACGAACGGCTCGGTCAGCCCGGAGGCCGCGGCCGCGCCGAGCCGCCTGCCCGGAACCCCCGCCTCCGACGTGACCGCGTAGCGGAACGTCGTCTCGCCCTGCTGCTGCGCCGGGAAGTTGGTGTCCCAGATGTTGTTGAGCGCCCAGGAGTAGACCGTGCCGTCCTCCTGGTCGAGCGTGGGCGGGAACGGCGCGTACGGCATGTGGATGGTGCCGAGCTGCACGAGCGGGGCCTCCAGCGTGGCCCAGGCGATGGTCAGCTCCGGGTCCTCGAAGGCGATCCAGTGGCGGATCGGCAACATGTACTCGGCCGAGCCCGGCACCCGCGGCACGTCCGGCCCGCCGACGCCGCCGGTCAGCTCCCAGGCCGTGGCCTGGCCCGCGGCGAACGGGAAGGCCAGGAAGACGGCCTCCTTGGCCGGGGTGCCCTGCTTGGCCAGCTGGTAGGTCACGTCGAGCCGGGGCACGCCGGCGTGCAGCTCGATCGTCGTGCGGATCCAGTCGACGCCCTTGCCGTGCAGCTCCACGACCAGCTTCTCCCCCACGGCCGTGCGCTGGACCTTGGTGATCCTGGCGTGCCGGCCGATGGCGCGGTCGCCGAGCAGGGTGCGGTCGTGCGCGCCGACGTGGCCCGACAGATGGTTGAAGTGGGGGGCGGTGGCGTACTGGTCGTAGACGTACTGGCCGAAGCCGGCGGCGGCGTCGGCGTTGACCAGCTCGCGGCCGGCCCGCTTGTCGAAGATCGAGCTGATGTGGCCCTCGCGGACGTCGTAGGCGACGCGGTAGAACTCGTTCTCGATCACGCCGCTCGGGTCGAGCTCGACCGGCTCGGGGGCCTGGGTGGCACCGGGGACCACGTCGAGGCGGACGTGGCTGTAGCCCGTGACGCCGGGCACGACGGCGTGGACGTGCCGGCCGATCGGGCGGGTCGGCCAGTCGTCCGGGTGCACGACCTCCTCGTGGTGCGGGAGCGTCTGCCCCGTCCGGGCGTCCACGAGCGCGATCGGCACGTCGAGAGCGACCACGTCGCGCGGCAGGAAGGCCCGTACGACGTCCGTCCTGGTCCGCGTCGCGGGGTTGAAGACGGCGAACGAGGCCAGGGCGCCGCTCTCGCCGTCCGTGGAGAGGGCGGCGGAGAGCGCGGCGGCGAACCTGCGCGTCGCGGCGTGCAGCAGGTCGGCGGCGTCGTCCTGGGCCTGGTAGGCGCCCGACGACTTGCGCGTCCACTGCAGGCCGCCCGAGTCGCCCGCCTCCTCGGCGTCCTCCCACGGGTTGGCCGCGCCCCAGGTGTGCTCGTTGAACAGCGCCACCTTGTCGTAGGCCTCGTCCACCTGCGCCGTCGCGTCCACGCCGGCCAGCGTGTGCAGGGTCTCGGCGACGCGCAGCGCCGACTGGGCGCGGCGGACGTAGCCGAGCGGCCGGGCGCCCGAGCCGAGCCCGTCGGCCCACCAGTCGGTCCAGTCGCCCTCGTGCACGGCCAGCCGGTCGTGGTAACGCTCGACGACGTGGTCGAAGAAGTCGCTGTTGATCGCCGAGCGCAGCCGCGGGTAGGCCCACTGCTCGTTCCACCGCCGCGCGATCTCGGCGGGGACGATCGACGGGCCCGCGTTGTCGGCATGCGCGCCCTGCACCCGCAGGTGCAGCACGTCCAGCTCGTACGGCTCCTTCGGCGCGTCCGGCCCCTGCCAGCCGAACGTCCCCGGCCCGTACGGGTAGCCCCGGTTGGCCAGGGCCGACAGGTAGCGCGGCAGCAGGTCGTCGGCCAGCTCGTAGGAGTCGGTCAGCCCGACCGTGTTGCCCTCCATGTACGCCATGCCGTGCGGCGTGTCGGTGAACCACACGACCAGCTCGTTCCCGCTCGGCGCCCGCCAGCGGAACGGCCGGGTCAGCTTCTCGCCGCCGTGCAGGTAGGGCACCGACCGGCCGGCCCAGTTGTGGGCGGCGGCCAGGTAGCGCACGCCCGCCATGCTGAGCGCGTCCACCAGGCCGACGACCGCGCCCGGCACGTCGGTGTGCATGGCGGACCTGACCGGGAGGTCGAGCTGCCCGGCGAAGCGGAGCTGGCGGTGCAGCTCCTCGGTCGAGCACGCCTCGGTGTGCAGCTGGAACGGGAACGCGGTCACCTCGATGACGCCGGCCCTGGCCAGCTCGGTGAACCGGTCGGTCAGCTCCTTCGGCCGGGCCTCCAGCCACCTCAGCGCCGGCCAGGACGACTCGACCGTCCAGCGGAACTTGGCGTCGTCCGGCCAGGACGCGCTCTCCTCGGCCAGCCGCAGCGCCGTGTCGAGGTAGTCGAGGTGGTGGCGGAGCACCGTGCCCTGCGGGTCGGTGTAGCCGATGTCGAGGTGCGAGTGGTGCACCACGAACACGCTCCACTTGCGCTGCGGCGTCACCGTGACCTGCGCGCTGCCGACCACGCCCGCGTCGTCGCGGCACTCCAGCGTGAGCACGCGCGGCGCGTCCACCTCGGGGACGAGCAGCGTCACGTCGGTGCCGGACGCGCTGTCCACGCCGACGAGGACGTGGGTGAGCGGCTCGGTGCTCGACACCCTGACCGCCTGCCGGCCGTCGTGGGTGAACAGCGGCAGCACCGCGACCCGCACCTCCAGCCCGCGCACGCTGATGACGGGCGTCGAGGTGTCGTCGCGCAGCGCCTGCCTGATGCCGTCGTAGTCGGGGCTCCCCAGACTGCGCTGGAGCAACCGGCTGGTCAATGAACACTCCCTAGAGCAAGGCCCCTGGCGAAGAGGCGCTGGGTGGCGAGGAACAGCACGACCGTCGGCAGCGAGACCACGAGCCCGGCGGCCAGGCCGACCGGGACGGGGGTGCCGGCGTACACGTCGGTCATCAGGCCGGCGATGGCGGTCATCACCGGCCGGACCTCCTCGGTCTGGGTGAGGGTCAGGCCGAAGACGAGGTCGTTCCAGATGAAGGTGAATTCCAGGATGAAGACGGCGGCCAGCGCGGTGAACGAGATCGGCAGGTAGATGCGCCAGAAGATCCGCCACGTGGAGGCGCCGTCCATGCGGGCGGCCTCGAAGATCGAGAACGCCACCCCGCTGTAGAAGTTGCGCAGCACGAACCCGGCCAGCGGCACGTTGATCGCCGTGTAGAGCAGGATCATGCCGGCGCGGCTGTCGTACAGACCGGCGTCGCTGTAGCCGACGAAGAGCGGCACGAGCAACATCTGGGACGGGAAGACGGTGCCGCCGAAGATCAGCAGGAACCACCAGAACCCGTGCCGCAGCCGCAGCACCACGATCGTGTAGCCGGCCAGGGCGCCGATCACCACACCGAGCAGCGGCGAGACCACGCTGTAGAGCGCGGTGCTGGCCAGGCTCCCCGACAGGTTGGCGCCCTCGACGGCGCTCGCGAAGTTCTCCAGCAGCGCGAAGTCGCCCGAGGGGATCCACGCGCTGCCCGGGTCGTAGGAGTCCGCCGGCCGCGAGGCGTTGACCAGCAGCAGGTACGTCGGCCCGAGCCACACCAGCCCGAGCACGACCAGCACGGCACGCCGGATCATGTGGCCGTCACCTGCCTCTTGAGGTAGAGGTAGGACGCCAGGCCCGTCACCACGGTCAGCATCACCGCGACCGCCGAGCCGTAGCCGTAGTCGCTGGACACGAACGTCTCCTTGTACATGGTCACCGCGAGCGTCTCGGAGTTGCGCCCCGGGCCGCCCTGGGTCAGCACCCACACGATGTCGAACGTCTTCAGCCCGGCCACCAGCGCGAGCCCGACCACGACCGCCGTCAGCGGGCGCATCAGCGGCCAGATGACGTGCCGGAACAACCGCCAGCCGGAGGCGCCGTCGAGCCGGGCGGCCTCGATCGGCTCCTTCGGGATCGACTGCAGGCCCACCACGAACAGCAGCGTGTTCACGCCGAGCTGCTGCCACGTCCAGACCAGCAACATGGCCAGCGTGTTGTACGGCGAGTCCTGAAGGAACGCGGTGTCCACGCCGAGCAGCCGGTTGGCGACGCCGTCGTGCGACAGGATCGGGCTCCACACCATCGCCAGGCCCGCGCCGCTCAGCGCGTACGGCAACATGAACGGCACGCGGAACCACGCGCCGCCCTTGATGTCGTACGACAGCACCGCGACCAGCAGCCCGAGCCCGACCGGCAGCACCATCGTGCCGACCACCCAGATCAGGGTGTTACGGGTCGAGGTGAGCAGCGCCGCGTCGTCGAACAGCTTGACGAAGTTGTCCAGCCCGATCCACGCCGGCGACTCCAGCCCGTCATAACGGGTGAAACTGAGATAGGCCGTCCACACGAACGGGGCATAGAGCAACCCGGCGACCAGAAGGACCGCGGGCGCCACGTACCCGTACCGGAACCTGCCGAGCATCGGTTGCGCCCTGCTCATGGCCTCACTCCGTTCGGCGGCTCCGTCGCCCGAATGCCGCCGCCTTCCCCCACTCTGGTCGCTCCGCTCCCGCCGCTCCTCCAGGCGACGGCGCTCCCTCGCGCGCTCATGGCCTCACTCCGTTCGGCGGCTCGGTCGCCCGAATGCCGCCGCCTTCCCCCACTCTGGTCGCTCCGCTCCCGCCGCTCCTCCAGGCGACGGTGCTCCCTCGCCTCACTGATGCGTGCTCCAGTACTCGTCGGCGGCCTGCTGGATGGTCTGCAGGACCTCCATGTACGTGCCGGGCTCGGTGACGAACTTGGAGAAGCCGTCGAGCGCGGCGGTCAGGATCGGCGGCGGGGTGGCCTCGAAGTAGCGGTTGACCAGGCGGTACTCACCGCCGCCCGCGTCCTTGGTGACCGCGCCGAGGGCCTTGTCGTCGATCGTGACCTTCGGGTTGGCGCTCACGTCGCCGCGGCTGGCCGCCCACTTCTGCTGCGCCTCGGCGGTGGTCCACCACTTGAGGTAGCGCGTGCTCGCCTCGGGGTCGGCCGCCTTGGTGAGCGAGCACAGCGGGCCGCTCTCGAAGATCATCGAGGTCTTGGGGAGCGCCGGGTTGACGTTCGGGATGACGAAGAAGTCGTAGTCGGTGCCGGCCTTCATGCTCCGCGACGTCATGCTGGTGTTGAACCAGGTGCCGAACGACACCATCGCGGCCTTGCCGTTCTTCAGCACGTCGCCGGGGTCGGTCTTGTCGCCGGGGTTGATGAAGTAGCCGGCGTCGATGAGCTGCTTCCAGCGCTCCATCACCTGGACGACGCCCGGGTCGGTGTACTTCGCCTGGCCGGTGGCCAGCCGGTCGTACAGGTCGGGGTCGGTGCCGGCGAGCAGCTGCTCGAACCAGACGAACGAGAACAGCACGCTCGTGTGGTAGAACGCCTTCACGTTGTTCCGCTTGAGCGTCTCGGCGACCTCGATCAGGTCGTCCCAGGTCTCCGGCGGCTTCAGGCCGTACTGGTCGAAGATCTTCTTGTTGTAGAACATCCCCCAGTAGGCGACGTTCATCGGCACGCAGTACTGCTTGCCGTCGACCGTGTAGTAGGGCATCAGGTCCTGCGACAGGTCGCCGGCCTTGATCGCCTCCTGCCAGATGGCCGAGGTGTCGGCCACCTGCTTCTGCTTGACGATCTCCTCCAGCATCCCCCCGGTCTGCCAGGTGAAGAGATCCGGCTTGACGTCCGTGCGGAACGACGCCTTGATGAACGCCTGGTACTGCGCCGAGTCGGTGTATCCCGTCGGCTTGATGCTCAGGCCGATGCTCTGCTTGGACAGCGCGCCCATCTCATCGAAGTACTTCGTCCACGCGCCCTTGTCGTTGTACAGGCTCAGCTCGGTCTTCTTCTGCGGCGCCTCGCCGCCGCCTCCGCCACAGGCGGTCAGGACGAGCGCCGCCGCGCCGAGCGTGGCCACACGTGACCGGAACATGGGCCGGCCTCCTTGTTCATCGGGGGGATTGCACCCTTTGCTCGATAACCGTCTTCACGTCGACCAGGTGGGCCCGCATGCGCTCCTCGGCCTGCGCCGCGTCGCGCGCCTCGATGGCCGCAAGGATCGCCAGGTGCTCCTCGTGGTCACGGCGCCGGTCGTCGAAGAGCTGCAGGATCTCGCGCTGCTCAGGCCCGTGGACGGTGAGCAGCGCGTCGACGACCTCGTGCAGCACGACGTTGCCCGCCATCCGCGCGGTGGCGCGGTGGAAGGACATGTTCGCGTCGTGCAGCTCGGCGTCCTCGCCGCGCAGATGCCGGCCCGCGGTGTCGAGGGCCTGCTTGAGCGCCGTCAGCTCCTCTTCGGCCGCGCGCCCGGCCGCCATCGCGGCGAGCGGCGGCTCGATGACGATCCGGGCGTCCAGCAGCTCCAGGAGCTGCGCGGCGCGGATCTCGCGCATGTTGGGGTTGGGCAGGACCAGCCGCTCGATGGCGGCTCCGACGTAGATGCCGGAGCCGTGGCGCATCTCGATGGCCCCGGTGGCCTCGAGTCTGCGCAGCGCCTCGCGCAGCGTCGGGGTGGTGACGGCGAAGCGCTGGGAGAGCTCCCTGGTCGAAGGCAGCCTGTCGCCGGGCCGGTGCCCTCCCGTACGGATGAGCTCCAGCATGCGCTCGGTCAGAGCGTCGGAAAGCGTCGGCCGCGTCACCTCGGACATATCAAGTGATCTAATCACTTAAGCGGCGCGCCGTCTATGAGGAGTGTTTATTTCGTGACATATGGGTTGTGATGACGGTCTTACTGCTTCGTCGCTTATCGCTTGAGCAGGTCGGTCATCATCGCGATCTGCGCCCTGCGGGAGGTCTGCACCTGGGCCGCCCACTGCTGGACCGCCGGGTTGGCGCCGCGCGTCACCTCGTCGGCGGCCATCTTGACGGCGCCGTCCTGGTGCCGGATGAGCACGGTGAGCAGGTCGTAGTCGACGTTCCGCGACGTCCTGAGCTGCTGGAGACGCTGCCGGTCGGTCTCCGGCATGCCGCCGTGGTGGTCGTGCGCGGCCGAGGCGGCGGTCAGCGGCTGGTCCCAGTCGTGCAGCCAGCGCAGCATCATCTCGACCTCGTCCTGCTGCGTGGTCTCGATGGCCGCCGTCAGGGTCTTGACCTCGGGGTCGGTGGTGCGGGAGGCGCCGATCCTGGCGATCTCGATGCCCTGCCGGTGATGCTGGACCATCATCTGGACGAACATCACGTCGTCGGCGTTGACCGGCGCCGCCTTCTCTTCGGCCTGCCCGCAGGCGACGGACAGCAGCAGGACGAGAACCGCCAGGACATGCCCACCACGCACAGGCCGCTCCCCAGCCCCATTGGAAACCTTCTTAAGAGTTGACGATTTCCGCTGCGGGCGCAAGGGCTCGTCAGTGCTGGACGCCGTAACGGAGATAGACCATGCCCGAGTCGAACGCCCGGGTCTCCAGCAGCGTGGTCCTGAACGAGGTGTCGAGCTCGGGGAAGAACGGCTTGCCGCGGCCGAGGACCAGCGGGTGGACGAAGATGCGGAACTCGTCCACCAGCCCGAGCCGGATCATGCTGTGCGCCAGCGTGGCGCCGCCCACCTCCAGGTAGCCGTCCCCCTCCTGCTTGAGCCGGTTCACCTCGGTCTCGAGGTCGCCGGTGACGAGGGTGCTGTTCCAGTCGACCTTGTCGAGCGTCTTGGAGAAGACGTACTTGGGCGTGTTCCGCCAGATGCGGGCGAAGTCGATCTCGATCTGGGGGGCGTCCGGGCGTTCGTCGGCCGTGGGCCAGTAGGCGGACATGTTCTCGTAGAGGCCCCTGCCGTACAGGGCGCCGCCGATGTCGCGCGACAGGTCGTTGATGAAGGCGTGGACCTCGTCGTCGGGGCCCGACCAGCTGATGTCGCCGTTGAGGGACTCGACGTAGCCGTCCAGGGAGATGAGCATGCAGTACAGGAGTTTGCGCATACCGGTGAGACCTCCGTCGTCGGCGTAACTCATCGCGTCGGCCAGGCGAGCACCTCCGCGAGGTGATGCCGGACGATTCCCATCATGAACTCCCGGTCGGGGAAATCGCCGTCGAGCAGCCGCAACGGGCCGGCCACGAGCGACAGGTGCTGGGCCAGGCGGTAGAAGCGCATCCTGGCCTCGTCCAGGCCCTCGACGCGGAGGCGGTCGTAGTGGGGGCCGAACCTGAAACGCAGGAACACGTGCTCCCACTCGACGTCGAAGTACATCGCGCCATCGAGGTCGATCAGCACCGGCTCGCCGCGCTCGTCGATCAGCACGTGGTCGGGGCCGAGCTCGCCGTGGATCAGGCCGTGGGTCTCGCGCGGCGGCAGGGCGGCGGCCATCCGCCTGAGGTCGTCCTCCAGCCGGCCGCGGATCTCACCGATCGGCTCCACCCGGGACGCGGCCTCGGCGAGCTCGCGAAGCGCCCACCTCAGGACGGTCTGGGACGCGGGGGTCGCGTCCGCGGAACGCGCACCCCACATGCGGCCAACCGCCCATGCGCCGCCTCAAAGGTCCGCGCCCCCGCCGCCTCCGGCGCCCGCCCTCCTCGGTCCGCTCGGTCCGCTCGGGTCCAGAAGTCCTCCTCGTCGGACCAGACGTAGAGCACCACGCTGGGGGCGTCGTCGAGGGTGAGCCGGTAGACGCCCTTGCTGGTGCCGCCCCTGAGCGGCTCCACCGCGACCAGGCGCCGGCCGAGCACGTCGCGTACCAGGCCCGTCAGCTCTTCCCGCTCGGCGAACCGCCGTTTCCGGCCGGTCACTGGGGACGTTCCAGCCCGCGGCGTGTTTTCCGGCCCTTCCAGGCGGCCGGGCGTATCGGAGGCATGAGCCGATACTCCTCCGCTCGACCTGCCTACGCCACACGATTACGAGCGCCGCCGACCACGGGCGCCGTTGACATCAACCCAGCTTCAGGTTGCACCGTTGCGCCATGGCTACTTTCGAGATCGGCGTCATCCTGCCCGGAGTGGACGTCCAACGCCGGGACGGCATCACGCTGTGGGACGCGGCCGGGCACGCCGAAGACGCGGGCCTGGACGGCGTCTGGCACGGCGACCACCTCGCCGTCGGCGGCCCCACGCTGGACGCCCCGATCGCCCTGGCCACCGCCGCCGCGGCCACGTCCCGGATCGCCATCGGGACCAGCGTGTTCATCCCCGCCATCCGCCCGCTCGCGTGGGCCGCCAAGCAGATCGCCTCCCTGCAGTACGTCTCCGACGGCCGCCTCGTCCTCGGCGTCGGCTCCGGCGGCGGCCCCGACCAGTGGGCGGCCGCCGGCGTCCCGTACGCGGAGCGCGGCCGGCGCACGGACACCGCCCTGGAACTCCTCCCCCGCCTCCTGGCCGGCGAGCCGGTGCTCCTCCCC
>NZ_POUD01000147.1 GCF_003236395.1 Nonomuraea aridisoli
GCCCTGATTCGTCCACGGCGCCGGAGAACCGCCCCCGCCCGCTGACCCTTCCGGCTCCGGGGTTCATGAAACGCGACAGGGCCGCCCGGATGACGGGCGGCCCTGCCAGCGGACCTCGCTAGCGCTTGACCGTGAAACGCCCGGTCAGCGGCCCCAGCTCGACCGTGTGGTCACCGGCCTCGGCGCGCAGCGCGAACGTGACGCTTGTGCCGCGGCCCGGCTTCAGCGACACCGTACGCTGCTGGACCGGCTCGCCGTCGACGCGCAGCACGGCCTCGTACGAGCCCGCCCGTTCGCCGATGTTCTTCACCAGCGCGCGCACCTCGACGCGCCCCGACCGCGAGACGGCGGGGGAGACGTCCAGACCGGCCAGCGTGAACAGCGCCTCCGGCCCGGCCACCAGGTCGTGCACGAAGATGTCGGAGCGGTGGTTGGTGTCGCCCTCGACCAGGTTGCCCGAGGTGCTCTGCCAGACCACGTACCGCCCGTCGTCGCTGATCGACGGCAGCTCGGTGCGGTCGTCGCCCTCCTCGTCGTTGGGCCCGACGGACAGCAGTGTGGTGGTGCCCGCCGCGACGTCGCGCACGAACGCGTCGCTGCGCGCGTTCGTGTCGCCCTCGGTGAGCCGGCCGGAGTCGCTGTAGAAGACGACCTTGCTGCCGTCGCCGTTCAGCTCGGGAGCGAACGACAGGGCGTTCGCCCCCTGCCCGTCCAGCGTGACCGACACCATGTCGGTCTTGCCGGTGGCCAGGTTCTGCACGTAGATCTCGCCGAGGCCGACGCCGTTGGTGAAAGCCACCGCGGACCCGTCGGCGCTGAGCACGGGCCCGGTGGTCTCGGTGTCGGGGAACGGCCCCTCGATCCGCTTGACCGTCCCGCTCTGGCGGTCCAGCACGAACGCGTCGTTCACGCCGTCGGTGTCGCCCGGCACGACGTCGGCGTCGTCGCTCTGGAAGGCCACGTACCGGCCGTCCGCGCTGATCGACGGCTCGCGGGCCTGACCGTCCAGCTGGGAGCCGTCCTGGGCGACGGACAGGCGCACGGTCGTGCGCTCCTGCCGGTCGCGCAGGAACACGTCGCTGCGGCCGTTGGTGTCGCCCGGCACCAGGTTCGTGGCGTCGCTGCTGAAGACCGCGTACCGGCCGTCCGCGCTGATGACCGGCGAGCCCGACAGCCCGTCGCCCGGCGTGCCGTCGGACGAGACCGACACCATCTCCGTCGTCCTCGTCCGCCGGTCGTGGACGAACGCGTCCGTCTGACCGTTCGTGTCGCCCTCGGTGAGGTTGTTCGCCCCGCTGTTGAACCCGACGAACCGCCCGTCGGCGTTGACCGTCGGCGACAGCGAGAACGAGTTCGCCAGGCCGCCGCCGGTCGGCACCGAGACCCGCTCGGTCGTCCGGGTGCGCAGGTCGGTGGCGAAGATGTCCAGCTCGGCGTTGGTGTCCTCGTCGTCGAGGAGGTTGGAGGCGAAGCTCGCGTACACGACGACGCTTCCGTCGCCGCTGATCTCGGGCCACCACGTCTCGTGGTTACCCTGACGGCCGTCCGGGCCCACCGACACGCGCTCGGTCTGCGGGCGGCGCGGCAGCGTCACGTCCGCGGACGCCTTCTGGCGGCCCACGGTGACCTGCACCGGCTGCGAGCGGGACACGCCCGGGGCGTACGCGGAGATCCGGTGGTCGCCGACCGGCACGTCCTTGATCGTGTACCGGCCGTTCTGGTCGGTGACGCCCGTCAGCTCGTCGGGGACGCCGAGCACCGTGACGGTCGCGCCCGGCACCGCCGAGCCGGTCGGCCCGTACGTCACCGTGCCCGCGATCGTGCTCCAGCGGGTGCGCTCGAGCTCCCAGCGCACGTCGGAGAGGCGGCCGTCCCTGACGCGGACGCTGCGGGTGTCCTCCTGGTAGCCGAACCTGGACAGCGTCAGCTCCTGCGTGCCGGGCGGCAGCCGCAGCTCGAAACGCCCCTCGTCGTCGGTCACCGTGCTGCGGCCGGTACCGGCGGCGACCTTGACACCGGCCAGCGGCTTGCGGCTGCGCTCGTCGGTGACCGTACCGCGCACGCCGCTCTCCAGCGCGGCCTCGGTGACGGCGGCGTACGCGTCGATGCGGCCCTGGCCGACGCGCGGGTTCGGGCGGGGGCCGTACCGGTCGTCGGAGACCGACGTGCCGGCGAGGATCTCCTCGGCCGCCTCCACGGTCAGGCCGGGGCGGGCCTGCAGCATGAGGGCGACGGTGCCGCTGACGTGCGGGGTGGCCATCGAGGTGCCGTTCAGGGAGCCGTACTCGCCGTTCGGCAGGGACGAGACCACGTCCACGCCGGGGGCGGAGACGTCCGGCACGACGTAGGAGTCGGGCCACTCCGGCGGCGCGCTGAACCAGTCGCCGCGCTGGACCACGCCGCCGCAGGAGAAGTCGGCCACGTTGTCGTCGGCGTCGGTCGCGCCCACGGCCACGGACTCGTACACGTTGCCCGGGCTGTTGGACTGGCCCTCCACGCAGTCGTTGCCGGCGGCGAACGCCGGGAACGCGCCGGCCTTGATGATGTTCCGCACCGGCTCGATGAACTCGTCGGAGTAGCCCTCGGCGCCCAGCGACATGCTGACGACGTCGGCCGGCTCGCCCGCCGGGCTGCCGTCGGCCGCGTACGGCGCGATGGCCCACTGCATGCCGGCGATCACCTGGGCGAGCGTGCCGGTGCCGCCCGGGATGACGAGGGCGGCCATCAGCTCGGCGTCCGGCGCGACACCGATCTGCGTGCCGGACGCGTCGCCGCCGGCGATCGTGCCCGCCACGTGCGTGCCGTGGAAGCTGCTGTCATGCGGCTCGGACGGCACCGGCATGCCGGAGGGGTCGAACTCGATCCAGCCGCCCGGGTGCTTCGGGTCGGAGGCGTCGGTGGTGGCCAGCTTGCCGGCCAGGTCGGGGTGGGCGGCGTCGATGCCGGTGTCGAGCACGGCCACGCGCACGCCCTCGCCCGTCAGGCCGCGTTCGGCGCGCACCCGATCTGCGCCGATCTTGGCCACGCCCCAGGTCGCGCTCCCGGCCGCGGTGGCCTTGGGGGCGGCGGCCTCCGGCTTTTCCGGGTCCGGGGTGGTCAGGGTGAAGTTCGGGATGATCCGGTCGACCACGTCGAGCTCCGCCAGGGAGGCCAGCGTGGCGGGCGTGGCCCGTACCAGGAGCATGTTCTTCAGCCAGAACCGGTTGACCACGACGTCGCCGCGCTGGGCGACCAGCGCGGCGACCGGGTCCTGGGCGGGTTCGGCGCTCGCCGTCAGGGCGGCGCGGGCCTCGGCGCGCGACTTCATCGCCGGCGCCTCCTGCGTGGTGCGCAGCACGACGACCGCCTCCAGGCGGCCGCGGGCGCTCGTCATCTGGCGGGCGAGCTTGGGGTCGATCTTCGGGGCGGGGCCGGGCTCGTCGGCGGTGGCGGCCTGCGCCATCGCCGAGGTCGCGGCTAACGGTACGAGCGTCCCGGACATCCCTGCGCTCACGAGCAGGGCGGGCAGGACGGCCGCGAGCAGGCGTCGTCCAGGAGACCGACGGGGGGACAGCGGCATGGGGCTCCTTCATCCTGTGGCCACGGGGGCCGATGGTGCCCAAGAACGCTGACATCTCCATCTATTTCCTGACAAGATCCGTAGATGACGAGTTTCTGTCATATGGCGTAAACCCGACATCCGAGGGAGGCGGAGTTGCTGCAGGCCATCGGACTCAGCGTCCAGGACGAGGAGGTCTACGACGCTCTCGTACGCCGGACCCAGGCCACGGTCGCCGAGATCGCCGTCGACTGCCACCTGCCGGCCACGGCCGCGCGGCGCATCCTGCAGTCGCTGGCCGAGCTGGGGCTGGCCACCCGCTCGACCGGCCGTCCCACCCGCTACGTCGCCGTCTCGCCCGACAGCAGCCTGGAGGCCATCCTGCGCGAGCGCGAACGCGAGCTCGACGGCGTCCGCACCCACATCCGCGCCCTCATGGACGTCTACCGCGCCAGCACCCGCTTCGCCCACCCCGGCGAGCTCGTCGAGGTCATCTCCGGGCGTGACGAGGTCAACCAGTGCTTCGCCCAGCTGCAGCGGAACACCCGGGCGGAGATGCGCGGCTTCGACCGGCCGCCGTACGCCGCCCCCGAGCAGCACAGGCAGTCGAATCCGATCGAGCTGGACCTGCTGCGCCGCGGCGTGAAGTACCGCGTCATCTACGACACCAGCGTGCTGGAGCTGCCCGGCTGGCTGGAGGACGTGACGGCCGGGATGCAGCGCGGGGAGCAGGCGCGCATCGGCGCCGACCTGCCGATGAAACTGGCCATCTCCGACGACCGGCTGGCGATCATCCCGCTGCTGCGGGCGGGTGACAGCGCGGTCACGGCGTCGTACCTGATCCATCCCTCGCCGCTGCTGGACGCGCTGATGGCGCTGTTCGAGGCGCTGTGGGAGCGCAGCGTCCCCGTACGCCTGACATCGCAGGGCGGGGAGCTGTCGCAGGACGAGGAGCGCCTGCTCACCCTGCTGGCCTCGGGCGCCACGGACAAGGCGGCCAGCCGCGCGCTGGGCTGGAGCGAGCGCACGGTCCAGCGGCACATCACGAAGCTGATGCGCCGCCTCGGCGCCCAGACCCGCTTCCAGGTCGCGATGGAGGCCACCCGCCGCGGCTGGATCTGACGCCGTTCGCCCACTCGGCCCGATATGTCCGGACATGCGAGAATAAGGGGGAGATGTCTACGGGCGAACGTCCACACGGAGGACCGGATGGAAGTCATGGACGTGTGGGTGGACGTGCTGTCCAGCGTGGAAGGCGGCCGGCAGCGGGTGACGGTGCACCTGTACGGCGGCCAGTCGCTCAAGGGGGTCGTCGTCGAGCTGGACCGGGCCCGCAAGAGCGTCGTCCTCGACGAGTTCGCGCAGGGGGCCGCCGCGACGCGGCATGAATCACCCGTGCACACGATCTTGCTGACGGCGGTTCAGGCCGTCACCGTGCACAAGGCGGAGTGAGGCCCGGCGTTTCCCGCCGGGCCTCCCACCGTGCCGGCGAAGCCCGCCCGATATCAGTGACGCCGTGACCGGAACCGGTCCAGGAACCGCCGCACCTTCTGCTGGGTGTGCGGGTCACGGGCCATGCGCTTCGCCTTCTCGAGGTTCTGTCTGCCCTGAGGACTGCGCAGGTACGTGCGCACCCGATCCATGAGTGTGGCCATGCGCCCACCCCTACCCGGCCGGGCCGCGGGCAAGCGTGTCGGTCCGGCTGGGGAACTCTGGCCACCGGGGAACGGCTCTGCGCCGCTCAGGCGGGAACTCAATGCCCTCGCGCGCAGGGCGGCCGTGGCCGCCTTGCGGCGACCTAGTCGTCGATCTTGAGCTCTTGTCCGGTGTCGGAGACGAAGATGACCAGCAGTTGCGCCGGTTCCGTCTTGCTGGTGTTCTCGGCGAGCACGTGGTGGGCGCCCGGCTTCTCGACCCAGTCCTCGCCCTGGCGGTACGTACGCACCGGTTCGTCGTCGAGTTTGCTGCGCACCGTGCCTTCGAGCACGTACGCGTAGACGAACGCCGTACTGTGCCGATGCGGCGCCGCGCGTCCCCCAGGCGGGAAGTCGACGATCGCCGAGGTGAACGTCTTGCCTTTGACGTTCGGGAGCGCCTGTTCGTACTGGATCGTCAGCTTGTCCGACGGCGGCGTCCTGTCCGCGGGCGGCGGCGTCGCCACGGCGGCGACCGGTGCGACGTCGGGCGCACGCTCTGCCGCAGGGGCGCACGCGGTGGCCGCCATGGCGGCGGCCAGACAACCGCCGGCGAATCGTAGTCCGATCATGATGCCCTCCTCATCGGGCCTCGGTGACACGAATGATCGTCTTGCCGGGGGTGCGCCGCTCGGGAGTGAACGCCGCCGGCGCTTCGGCCAGCGTCCGTACCGTCCCGACGTTCGGCTTGAGCCGTCCGTCCCGCACCCGCTGGACGAGGTCGGCGAGCTGGGCGCGGTCGGGTTCCACGACGAAGAGGACCGCCCGGCCGTCCTTCGGCCGGACCTCGGGCGGTGCGACGGCGGGTGACGAGCGTGCCGCCGGCGCGCACCAGCGCGGCCGAACGCGCGAGGACGTCGCCGCCGATCATGTGGAACACCACGTCGACCTCACCGGCGTCTTCCAGGGGATCGGCCTGCAGGTCGAGGAAGGCGTGGGCGCCGAGCCGGAGCGCGGTGTCCCTGGCGGAGGCCCGGCCGGTGCCGATCACGCGGGCTCCCGCCTCACGCGCGAGCTGCACCGCGATCGAGCCGACCGCGCCCGCGGAGCCGTGGATGAGCACGGTCTCGCCGCTCGCGAGGCGGCCGTGGCGAACAGGCCCTGCATGCCCGGCCCGATCGACCCACGTCCCATACCAGTCGAGCTCTCCGGCGATGAACCCCGCGGCATGCACCCGGACGATGACGTCGTTCTCGGCGGCATGCGGGTAGGGCCTTTCGGTCAGGGGGAGCCCGCTGACACCCGTGGCGCGGTCCCGAGCAGCGACGGCTCGCATGGGCGGCTCCAAACACACAAACCAAAGTGGCCTCGAACCACATATCCTCCCGTAATTCCTGAATGGGTAGATTGAACGACCGCCCCCGATACCTCCACGATTACCCCAACAAATATCACCCCAATTCCGCGGCATTCACGCCCTGTGCAACGCCTCCCGCGCAGCCACGGCTACAAAAACCACCCTCCCGTACGCCACCCGCCACGCCACGGCCCTCTCACCTGCTCACGGCCTCTCCCCACCACGCGATGCCGCCCTCGGCACAAAGCAGGGCAGATCATTCATAAAAACTCCGATATATCCCCATAACCCTCTCGTCCCATCCGGGCCCACCCGCGTGTGGCAGCTCAGCGTGAATTCCCCCGACGCCAAAGAACTCGCCCGGTACGCCCGGCCGGTCGGTCATCAACGGCGGCGATGTAGCCGATGGCGACTGACCTGCAGGTGTGGTGGGTGGCGGTGGGGTCTGAGCGGTTGCTCTCCATGTGTCCGTGGGGCTGGGAGCGGTTGGTCTGCGGGTGTGTGTGGCGGTGGGTGAGCGTGCGCGTAGGTGTCCGGCGGTCTGTCCCGTGCGGTGGCCGCAGGGGTGTCCTGCCTGGACGATGTGGTGGCGCCGCGCACCTGCTGGAGCCGGCGGCAGGTGCCTCGGAGGGGTTCCTCGAAGTGGATGAGCCGGAGCGGCCACCCGGTAGGGGGCGCTGGTCATCGGCCGCCTCCCCACAGCTCCGCCGAGGACGGCCTCAGAGGCCCGGCCGGTCATGCTCAGTTTCCGGCAGTCCGGCTCAGGCCGAGGGCATGGGGCCCACGGTCACGCCCACATGGGGCCTTTCCATCCACGCCGGGTCGAGGCGAACGGAGGTGATTTTCTCCGCCAGCGTCAGCGTTGCCGCCAGCCAGTTCTGATCCCATGCGTCGAGATCTACACCCTGATCGACGACCCAGCCCACCTCTGCCATCTCGGGGTTCATGATGTCGAGGGCCAGCGGGTCGAAGATATAGAGCACATGGCCATGCTCGGCCCACTTGACGTAGGCATCGACGTTGACGGTCCAGGAGACACTCAAGGCGGCTCCGTTCACGGAGAGCCGCTTCAACAATGCGGATGAGATCCCGCGGTAGCTCGTCGGCTCCACCACCACCACCCAGTCGCCCTGCTGATCGAGCAGGATGGCGCCGTCGCTCGGGTCGTCGGGATCGAGGTCGTAGCCGCCCTCGTAGATGTCCTGGAAATCAGCCTCCCGTGTCCGGAGCGGGTCCCCGCCGAAAAGGCGGACGCATTCCGGCAAGGGCAGACCACCAACCCAGGTGATACAGGTAGGTTCTTCGAAAAGCAGGTGTTCCGTCGCGTTATAGACGTCGAATATGTCGCTCACCATGACCTCGCAAGGATGGCGCCGCACGATCGTGCACACACGATGGTGCCGCGCCGTCCCGGGAGTCCGTCACCGGACGTTTGTGCGGCTCCGGGCCGAAACGACGTCTTCTCGGTCTGCGGGCTCGTAGGTCGGGAAGACGTCTTCTCGGTCTGTGCGGCTGTCGGTCCGGGCGGCGGCTTCGTCAGTTGTCGCGGAGGCCGGCGAAGAGGTCTTCCTCGTGGGCCGGGGTGTCGACCTTGCTGAGGACGCGTTCGAAGGCCTCGTGGGAGAAGGCCGCCTGGCGGATCTCCTCCGGCATCTGCCACAGGAAGATGTTGTCGCCCTGGCTCTCGTGGGCCTGCAGCGCCTTGAGCTTGCGCTCGACGTAGGGGGAGACCTCGACGAGGGTGGTCACGCGCTCGTCAGGGGTGCCGAAGTCGTCGGACGGTGTGAAGCCGACGTCGATGCCCTGCTCGCGCATCAGGTCGAACATCTGCTTCATGGCCGAGCGGGGCATGGCCGTGTAGTAGAGCTTGGCGGGGATGCCGCTCAGCTCGGTGGCCGCCACCGTGACGCGGTGGGTCTGGACGTGGTCGGGATGGCCGTATCCGCCGCCGCCCGTCTCGTCGTAGGTGACGACGACCTGCGGGCGGTAGCGCTCCATCAGCGCGGCCAGCCGGGCGGCGGCCTGGTCGACCGGGACCTTCGCGAACGCGTCGGGGTGGGCGTTGCCCTCCCAGCCCTGCATGCCCGAGTCGCGGTAGCCGAGCAGCTCCAGATGCTCCACGCCCAGCAGGGCGACCGACTCGCGCAGCTCGGCCAGGCGCTTCCTGGCCACCGCCGCGTCGTCGTGACCCGGCTCGCCCGGCTTGACGCCGCCGTCGCCGTCGCCCTGCTCGCCGTTGGTGCAGGTGACCAGGACGGTGCGGACGCCCTCGTCGGCGTAGCGGGCCAGGACGCCGCCGGTGCTCAGGCACTCGTCGTCGGGGTGGGCGTGCACGACCATCAGGGTGAGTTGCCGATCCATGGCTGGAACCCTACTCGCCGCCCCCGACAATTCGGCGGGCGCATGGCGGGTCGCGGAATCGCGGCCCGGACGGTTCGCCGAGCACCGGCCCTGACTTCCGGGAGCCCGTCAGCCTGCCAGGGCGGTGCGGGCGAGGGTGGCGGCTCGGCGGCGGGCGAGGGCCGCCGCCGCGCGGTCGCCCGCCGCGTCCGCGAGCGCCGCCTGCTTGAGCCAGTTGTACGGGCTGCACGGACGCACGTTCACCCGCTCGCTCACCAGCACCCGCGCCACGTCATGCCGCCCGGACCGCAGGGCCGCCTCCAGGAGGGTGCGCTGCACGGCGTCGCGCTGCGCGTGGCTGCCGCCGAACTCGTTGATCCGGTGCCGGATCGGATACAGCAGGTCGAGCACGGTCGAGTGGTCGCCCCGCCCGAAGGCCGTGATCGCCCGGCACACCGGCAGCCCCACGCGCAGCGTCATGTCGTGGTTCGTCACCCCGGGATGCGGTTCACGCACGTACGCCTCCCGGGTCGCGATCAGCTTCTCGGCGTCGTACAGCCGCCCGGCGCCCACGTACGACATGACCGCGTGCATGTCGTTGAACGCGTAGAACGGCTCGGCGACCCGCACCGGCCAGGCGTCGGCGAGGGCCCGCCAGCGCGCGGTCTGGTCGGAGCCCTCCAGGTGCAGCCGCCACAGCAGCGCCGCCGCGTCCAGCAGTTCCATGCACGACTGCCCGTCGGACATCACCGCGTCGTAGATCGCCAGCACCCGGTCCACGTCGCCGGCCTCGAGCGCGTACAGGCAGTAGTGCCACCAGCTGTGCACGTTGAAGAACGTCCCGGTGGACCAGTCGGGCACCCGGGCGTCCAGGTAGCGCAGGCCGTCGCCGAAGCGCCCCTGCATCTCGTACGTGTGCACCACCGCGTGGATGCCCCACACGTCGCGCCGGTTCAGCTCCACCGCCCGCAGGCCGATCTCCTCGGACCGGTCGTAGTGGCCGGCCTCCTCCAGGCCGAAGGCGTACATGCCGAGCAGGTGGCCGAAGTGGGGGTCGTCCTCGCGCCAGGCGGACAGCGCCCCGCCGATCCGGTCGCGCAACATGCGGGCGTCGCCGGTGAAGAAGTCGATCTGGTGTCCGGCCGCCAGCGCCAGGGCGTCGCGCGGGTACGCCACGGTGATCTCTGCCAGCCGCGCCCCGCAGGTCAGGAAGTCGCCGTCGAGCAGCGCCGCCACGGCCGCCAGGTGGGCGCGCTCGCGCGGCAGCAGCCGGCTCTCGTCGATCCTGCGGCGGAACGCCCCGAACCGCACCCGCGCCGTGCGCGCGTCCTCGACCTCGGTGGTCAGCAGCCCCAGGTACGCCGCCAGGACGTTGCCCATGGGGAAGTCGGGCGACTCGGCCAGCGCGGCGCCGGCCTCGGCGTCCACCTCGGCGCGGAAGTGCAGCAACTCGTCGATCGCCCGGTCGTAGTGGCGGGCTGCGGCGGACCCGGCGCCCGTCATCGCCAGGCCGTGCTGATCCTGGGTCACGCAGTGAATGTAACCAGCGAAAAGCCCCGCGACACCTGGCATCCGACGCCTAGACCGCCGTTTCCGGGGCATTCGTGGTCCCTGCAGACCTCATCGAGGAATGGTGATCATGGCGAACACAGCGGAACAGGCGGGCCGCGAGGCGAAGGCCGCGACCCGGCGGGCGGCCGGCAGCCGGCCGATGGAGGTGCTGACCCGGGTGGGCCTGGCCTGCCGCGGCGTGCTGTACGCGCTGATCGGCATCGTGGCGGTGCAGATCGCGTTCGGCGACACCTCACAGGAGGCGGACAAGTCAGGCGCGATCTCCACGCTGGCGGGCCTGCCGTTCGGGTCCGTGCTGCTGTGGGTCATGGCAGCGGGGTTCGCCGCGCTGGCGCTGTGGCAGGCGTCCGAGGCGGTGTTCGGCGGCGGCAAGGCGCTCGAACGGGTCGAGTCGGTGGCGCGTACCGGCGTGTACGTGCTGGTCTTCTTCACCCTGCTGAGCGTGCTGACCGCGCACGGCGCGCCCTCCGACGACCAGAAGTCGCAGGACCTGACCGCCAAGCTGCTCGCCCTGCCGGCCGGGCCCGTCATCGTGGGAGTGATCGGCCTCGCCCTGGTGGTGCTCGGCGTCCACTGGGTGCGGCAGGGCGTCACGAAGGGGTTCAGGGAGGAGCTCGACCGCGGGCGGATGTCCCCGCGAGCCCGTTCCGTGATGGACCGGCTCGGGCTCGGCGGGTACGCGGCCCGGGGCGTGATCGCCGCGCTGGCCGGGATCTTCATCGTCCAGGCGGCGATCACCCACGACCCGGAGGAGGCGGGCGGCATCGACGCGACGCTGCGGGAGTTCGCGAACACGCCCGCCGGTCCCTGGCTGCTGGTGGCGGTGGCGCTGGGGTTGCTGCTGTTCGCCGGCTACTGCTTCGGCGAGTCCCGCTGGCGCCGTACGTGAGTCGGGACGCGCGCTACGCCGACAACCGCGCGACGACCGCCCGGCACATGCCGGGGTCGTCGCAGAACAGGCCGTCCACGTCCTGCGCGACCAGCGTCGAGATCCAGCGCATCACGTCGCCGGTCGCCCGCTGGTGGACGGGGTTCGCCGGGTCGCCGAGCCGGTAGTCGGCGGGCAGCTGGGAGTTCTCGTTGCGCACCGTCCAGACGTGCACGTCGAGGCCCCTGCGGTGGGCGTCGCGGACCAGCGAGGTGGGCTGCGTGGTCCTGCCCTCGGCGTCCTGGGGCACCACGCGGCGGGTGTCGGCGCCGATCACGTCGGCGTACTCGGCGACCTCGCGCAGCCCGGCGGGCGTGACCATGTCGTCGTACGTGCGCGTGCTGCCGGCGGCCACCCAGTCGTAGGGTGCGCCGCCGAACGTGACCAGCTGCACCAGCGGCAGCCGCGTCTTCTTGCTCAGGTCGCGCAGGTTGGCGGTCTCGAAGGACTGGATGTACGCCTCGCGCACCCGGTACCTGTTCAGCACGTCGAGCAGCGGCTCCTCCAGCGACAGGCCGATGGAGTCGAAGTAGGTGGGGTGCTTGGTCTCGGGGATGACGCCGACGCCGTGCCGCTGCGCGAGCCGCACGACCTCCTCGAACGTCGGGATCTCGGCCAGCCCGTCGAACGCCGTGTTGTCCGGCCGCAGGTCGGGCACGCGCTCCTTGGCCCGCAGCGTCTTCAGCTCGGCCAGGGTGAAGTCCTCGGTGAACCAGCCGGTGACCGGGCGGCCGTCGATGGTCTTGGTGGTGCGCCGGTCGGCGAACTCGGGATGCCGGGCCACGTCGGTCGTGCCCGAGATCTCGTTCTCGTGCCGGGCGACCAGCACGTGGTCCTTGGTGGAGACGAGGTCGGGCTCGATGTAGTCGGCGCCGATGGCGATGGCGGCCTCGTACGACAGCAGGGTGTGCTCGGGCCGGAGGGCGCTGGCGCCGCGGTGGCCGATCACGAGCGGGGCCTGGCCGCGGCGCTCGGCCGAGGCGGGCGGGATCTGGGTCAGCACGACGGCGAACGTACCCCCGGCGAGGACGCCGGACAGCACGGTCGCGAGTAACCTGCGGATCTTCATGCGCGCACGCTAGAGCGCTCAGGTGGACCGGGAGTTACGGGTGAGCACACAGTGATCGACGCTCCGTTCTCGGGTGGGTCCAGTCAATAGGAAAGTTTACAAACAGAAAAGCTTGACCGGGAAGACGCGCGGCGCCTAGGTTCGCCATCGTCCGCAAGCCGCTCAGGTTCATGCCGTACACGTACGTGGACGAAGGGACTCCCCCCATGCGCAGTCGTGCCCTCCTTTCCGTGTCCGCGCTGGTCACGGCGCTGATCACAGGGCTGACCACAGGGCTGATCACAGGGCTGGTCACAGGGCTGATCACCCCCGGCGACCCCGCCCAGGCCGCCCCCGCGACCTTCACCCATCCCGGCGTGCTCGTCAGCCGGCCGCAGCTCGACTTCGTGCGGGCCAAGGTCCAGGCCAACGAGCAACCGTGGAAAGCCGCCTACGACCAGATGAACGCCAGCCGGTACGCCTCCCTGACCAGGACCCCGCGGCCGCGGGCGATCGTCGAGTGCGGCTCGTACTCCAACCCGAACAACGGCTGCACCGACGAGCGCGAGGACGCCCTGGCCGCGTACACGCTCGCGCTGCGCTGGTACATCTCCCGCGACGCCAGGTACGCCGAGAAGGCGATCGAGATCATGGACGCCTGGTCCGCGACGATCAGGGACCACACCAACAGCAACGCGCCCCTGCAGAGCGGCTGGGCGGGCTCGACCTGGCCGCGCGCCGCCGAGATCATCCGCTACACCTACTCCGGGTGGCCCAACGCCGGCCGTTTCGCCACCATGCTGCGCGAGGTGTACCTGCCGGAGGTCGCCGGCGGCTCCAGCAGCAACGGCAACTGGGAGCTGACCATGACGGAGGCGGCCCTCGGCATCGCCGTCTTCCTGGAGGACCGCGCCGCCTACGACCGGGCCGTGGCCAAGTTCCGCGCCCGCGTGCCCGCCTACCTCTACATCACCGCCGACGGCGCGCTGCCGGTCGCGCCGCCCGTCGGCGGCGTCGACACCCGCGACGAGATCATCCGCTTCTGGCACGAGCAGACCACCTTCGTCGACGGCCTCAGCCAGGAGACCTGCCGCGACCTCACCCACACCGGCTACGGCCTGGCCTCCATCTCGCACATCGCGGAGACCGCCCGCATCCAGGGCCAGGACCTCTATCCCGAGGTGGCGGAGCGGCTCAGGCACGGCCTCGGCTTCCACGCGAAATACCAGCTCGGCGCCGCCGTGCCGAGCTGGTTGTGCCGCGGCTCCCTCACCCTCGGCCTGGGCCCGGTCACCGAGGTCGGCTTCAACGCCCTGCACAACCGGACGGGCATCCCGATGACCAACACCCAGACGCTGACCGAACGCCAGCGCCCCGCGGGGACCAACAACCTGTTCGTCGCCTGGGAGACCCTCACCCACGCGAACAACCCGCACTGAGGCGGGCCGCCGTTCAGCCGGTGGCGAGGGCGGCGGTGTCGAAGAGCAGGCGCTCGTGGCCGGGGCGGCAGACGAGCTGGAGGCCGATCGGCAGGCCGTCCACCGTCCCGGCGGGGACGGTCAGGGCGGGCAGGCGGAGCACGTTCCACGGGCTCGTCAGGGACAGCAGGGCAGGCCTGACGGCGAGCGGCCGGCCGTCCACCTCCATCTCGCGCCGGTCCAGCGGCGGCGCGACGATGGGCACAGTCGGCAGCGCCACCACGTCGTGCCGGGCGAACAGCACGTCCGCCAGGGCGGCCAGCCGCGTGCGCGCCTCCATGGCGCGCACGTACCGCCAGCCCGGCAGCCCGGCGGCCACCCGCAGCCGCTCCAGCAGCTCCGGGTCGAACAGGCCGGGGTCCCGCTCCAGCCGGTCGGCGTGCACGGCCGCCGCCTCACAGCTCTGCACGACCGTGTACGCCTCCCGCAGCTCCTCACCGGCGCCGTCCGGCAGCCGCACCTCCTCCTTGGCCCCGGCCCGCTCGGCGACCTCCCTGACGGCGTGGGCCACCCGGGGGTCGCCGCCGGACAGCCCGGCGGGATCGAGCCACGCCACCCGGGCGGGCCCGGGCGCCTCCGGCGGGACGCCGTCGCCGGCCAGGAGACCGTAGGCGAGCAGGCAGTCGCCGGCGTCGCCCGCCAGCACGCCCACGTGGTCGTACGTCCGGGACAGCGGGAACACCCCGTCCGCCGGGATGGCCCCGTACGCGGGCTTGAACCCGGCGATCCCGCACAGGGCGGACGGGATGCGGACCGAGCCGCCCGTGTCCGTGCCGATCGCCAGCGGCACCATCCCCGCCGCGACGGCCGCGGCGCTGCCGCCGCTGGAACCGCCCGACATGCGCGCGGTGTCCCACGGGTTGCGCGAGGGCCCGTTCGCCGAACGGTCGCCGGTGGGCCCGTACGCGAACTCGTGCGTCGTCGTCTTGCCGATGACGACCGCGCCCGCCCGGCGTAACCCGGTCACGCAGGCGGCGTCGGAGGCGGCGACGTGCCCGGCGAAGTGCCGCGAGCCCATGGTCGCGGGCAGCCCGGCGACCAGGACGAGGTCCTTGACCGCGACCGGCACGCCGTGCAGCGGCCCCCGGTCGGCGCCGGCGGCCAGCTCCTCGTCGGCCCGCCGGGCCGCGGCGAGCGCGCCGGGGGCGTCGACGGTGACGAAGGCGTTGAGTCGGGGGTCGAGGGCGGCGACCGCGTCGAGGGCCTGCCGGGTCAGCTCGGCGCAGGAGGTGCGCCCCGCGCGCAGGTCGCGCGCGAGGGAGGCGATGCTACGCCCATGAAAGGGGCCAAAGGGGATCGGCATGGTCTCTTTGTACACATATCGGGATATGTGCGGTATCGCGGTCAGGCGCCGTTCTGCTCGGGGGTCGGCGGGCGGGAGGAGTCGGAGGTCGCGCCGGAGACCCCGATGGTCGCCATGTACGCGCGGTCCCATTGCCCGTCGCGCAGCCACCGGTCGATCAGCCCGTTGAGGTAGTCGCGGAAGACCGTGTCCTCCTTGTGCACCCCCATCCCGTACGGCTCCCGCCCGAACGGCTTGCCGACCAGCCGCAGCGCGGCCGGATGCTGGGCGAGCAATCCGAGCAGGATGGTGTCGTCGGTGCTGATCGCGTCGACCGTGCCCGCGATCAGCGCCGGCACGCAGTCGCTGTAGCGCTCGACGATCTCCAGCTTCCTCAGCCGGGGGATCCGGGAGTCCAACCGCTCGGCGGAGGTCGAGCCGATCGCCGTGCAGACGTTCTTGCCCTCCAGATCGCCCACGTTCTTGATGGTCGAGTCGTTCGCCCTGACCAGCAGGTCCTGCCCGGCGTAGTAGTACGGCTCGGTGAAGGCCACCTTGCCGGCACGCTTCTCCGTGATCGAGTACGTGGCGATGACGACGTCCACCACGCGCTGGGACAGGAAGTTCTCGCGCTCGCGCGAGACGGTCTCGACGAAGCGGATGTTGCGCTCGCTGCCGGTGAGGTCCTTGGCCACCAGCCGGGCCATCTCCGCGTCGAAGCCGGTGATCCGCCCGCTGACCGGGTCCTTGTAACCGAACATCGGCTGGTCGAACTTGATGCCGACGGTCAGCACCCCGCGCTCCCTGATGCGGGCCATCGTGGAGTCCTCGGGGAACGGCTGCGCCTCGCCGCAGCCGGCCGGCAGGAGGCAGAACAGCACTGCGGCGAGCAGTGCCCGCAGCGCCTTCACCGCACCCGGTAGCGGTGCTGCGGACGGCCGGGCAGGCCGTATCGAGGGCCGCGCTCGACCAGGCCGCGACCGGCGAGGTACTCCAGGTAGCGCTGGGCGGTGGCGCGGCTGACGCCGACCATCGCCGCCAGTTCGTTGGCCGAGGCGTCCGCCTCGACCTCGGTCAGCGCGGCCAGCACCGCCCGCTCGGTCGCCGCCGTGATGCCCTTGGGGCGCGCCGCCAGGTCGAGGTGCATCACGCGGTAGAGCTCGTCGATCTCCTGCTGCTCGTCGAACACGCAGTCACGCTGGAGCAGCTCCACGGTGTCCGCGTAACGCAGCAGGGTCTCCTTCAGCGTCCTCGCCCGGGTGGGTTTGACGAGGTAGTACAGAGCGCCGCGCTGGATGGCCGCGCGTACGGTGTCGGACTCCTTGCGCCCGGAGATGACGATGACGTCGGTGGGCGGCCGATCGGGGTGGCGTAACCGGTGGGCCACCTCGAGGCCGGTCATGTCCGGAAGATGGAGGTCGAGCAGCACGAGCCGGGGCGCGAAGCGGGCGGCCGCGTCCAGCGCAGTCTGCCCGTTGGGCGCGATCGCCACCACCCTGAACCCGGGAACCTGTCCGACCTGGTGCTTCAGCGTGGTCGTGATGACCGGGTCGTCGTCCACGATCAGAACCGTGATGTCCCTGAACTCAGGCACCGGCCCCGCTCCTCATCCATAAGGCAGTTGACTGCAGCTTAGGCGTGCTTTATTCGATTATTTCGACTTCTGCTCATTGTGCTCAACGGAAAAAGGCGCTCAACGGCTTTTCCTCCTAACCTGTTACCCACTACTGCGGGTCGGGAAAGGATGGACGGCGGTGCGATGGCTGCTCGCGGTGACGGCCCTGTGGACGCTGCTCGGTCTGCTGCCTCTGGCGCTGCTCACCTCCTCCAGCATCTCCCTGTCGGAGCAGGCGGTGCGCGAGGAGGTCACGGACCGGGTCAAGACCACCGCGTCCGTCAGCCGGGTCGTCGTCGACCAGCAGATGAGCTCGCTCACCCAGCTCGTCACCTCCTTCGCCCAGCGGCCCGAGGTGCGCGAGGCCGTGGACGGCCCCGGCCCCGGCGTGCTGCGTGACTGGCTGGCCGAGCTCGAGCGGATGCGCGACGGCGTCAGCGGCCTCATCATGATCTCGCCGGAGGGCAGGATGCTGGGCGGCGAGCCGAAGAGCGTGCTGCCCCAGGACATCGTCAGCACCGACTGGTACCGCGCGGTGCGCGACCGGCCCCAGGCCCACGTGTCGCAGGCGTACACGCCCACCATGGTCGGGGTGTCGCGGGCCGTCGCCGTGGCCGCGCCCGTCCCGAGCGCCGAAGGCACCGGCATGCTCGGCATGCTCACGGTGGTCTACAGCCTCGACGCCATCCAGGAGTTCGCCGAGGAGGCCGCCGACGCGCAGGACATCCGGCTGCTCATCACCGACCGGGCCGGCGTGCTCGTCGCCGACCCCGGCAGGAACTTGTTCGCCCTCACCTCCCTGCGCGAGGACCCGCGGGTGGACGCCGCCCTGGCCGGACAGGCGTGGAGCGGCGACTTCCGCGGCATCGACGGCACGGTGTTGTCGGCCTCCGAGCCCATCCCGAGCATCGGCTGGACGGTCACCGCGGAGGTGTCCGCCGCCGAGGCGCTGGCCGAGGCCGAGCAGGTGCGCGCGAACGTGCTCACCGTCGCCGCCCTGCTCGCCCTGCTCATCCTCATCGGGCTCGGCCTGCAGATCCACACCACCCGCGGCCGCCGCCGCGCCCAGGCCACCCTGGCCAGGTACGCCGCCGAGCTGGCCGCCGCCCGCGACGAGGCCGTCAGCGCCTCCAGCGCCAAGTCCGAGTTCGTGGCCAAGATCAGCCACGAGATCCGCACCCCGATCAACGGCGTGCTCGGCATGAACTCCCTGCTCATGGGCACCCGCCTGGACGACGAGCAGCGCTACTACGCCGGCACCGCCCAGTCCGCGGCCCAGAACGTGCTGCGCCTGCTCGACGACTTCCTCGACCTGTCGCGCATCGAGGCGGGCCACCTGCAGGTCGAGGAGGTGCCGTTCGACCTGCCGCGGCTGTGCGACGAGGTGGTGGCGCCGTTCGCGCCGCGCGCGTACGAGCAGGGGTTGTGGCTGACGCTCCGGCTGGAGGAGGGCGTCCCGCGTCAGCTCCGCGGCGATCCCGAACGGCTGCGCCAGGTGCTGACGAACCTCGTCGGCAACGCGCTCAAGTTCACCTTCCAGGGCGGTGTCGACCTGCACGTCACCGTGGAGGAGGGCGTGCCGGGGGAGGACCGGGCGGTGCTCAGGTTCGCGGTCGCCGATACCGGCATCGGGGTCGGGCCGGAGGACCGCGAGCGGGTGTTCGGCGTCTTCCGCCAGGTCGACTCGCCCATCACCCGCCGCACCGGCGGCAGCGGTCTCGGCCTGGCGATCAGCCGGCAGCTCGTCGAGCTCATGGGCGGCCGGATCGGGCTGGACAGCGTCGAGGGCGTGGGCAGCCGCTTCTGGGTGAGGCTGCCGGTCGACGTCCTGACCTGGACCGAGCAGGAGCACGAGACGCTGGCGGGCCGCCGTGCGCTCGTCGCCGACCCGCGCCCCGAGGACCGCGCCCTGGCGGCGCGCTTCCTGGCCGACGCCGGGCTGGAGGTGGCGGAGAGCAGGGACCAGGAATCGGCCCTGGCACTGCTGCGGGCCGCCGCCGCGGGCGGGGAGCCGTACGAGCTGGCGGTGGTCGCCCTCGACCTGGGCAACGCCCCGGAGCCGGGCGCGAGCTCGCTGGCCCAGACCATCCTCACCGATCCGGAGCTCCAGGCCACCAGCGTCGTCGTGGTCGTCACGCCGGGCCGCTCCGGCTTCGCCTGGCCGGGCGGCGCGGGGGAGCGGCACGTGCAGTCGATCACCCGGCCGCTCAGCCGCCGCCGCCTGCTCGCGGCCGTGGAGAACGCCCTCGGCGACGGCGAGAGCCCCGGCGAGCCGCTGGAGGGCGCCGAGGCCGGCGGCGGGGGAGCGCGCATCCTGGTGGCCGAGGACGACGAGGTGAGCGGCCAGGTCGCGCTGCTCGTCCTGCGTCAGGCCGGGCACCAGGTCGACGTGGTCGAGGACGGCGCCCAGGCGGTGCGGGCGGTGCTCGCCGGCGACTACGACATGGTGTTCATGGACTGCCAGCTGCCGGTGCTCGACGGCTTGGCCGCCACCGAGGAGATCAGGGCCCGCGAGGAGGTCCACACGCCGATCATCGCGATGACCGCCGCCGCCATGCCGGACGACCGGATCCGGTGCCTGGAGGCGGGTATGGACGACCACCTGGCCAAGCCGGTCGACTGGCAGCGGGTGCTGGCCAGGATCCCGGAGTGGGCGGCCTCGGCCGGAGTGCCGCCGGAGCTGGCGGGGTTGTCGCCGGAGGCGCTGGCGGACGTCGCGCAGGCGTACCGGGGGTCGGCCGGGAAGACGTTCGCGCAGCTGCGGCAGGCGCTGCGCGACGGCGACCCGGCGCTGGCGGCGGAGCTGGCTCACCGGCTGAAGGGCGCGTGCGCGACCGTCGGCGCGAGCCGCGAGGCGGAGCTGTGCCGGCGGGTGGAGGAACGCGCGCGGGCCGGTGCCGGTGTCGGCGACGACCTGCTCGACGAACTGGGCGGACTGCTCGACGACGTGCCCGAGTGGATGAACGCTGCCCGTTCCTGACCCCTCACGCCGGAAATTTCCTGACTTATGGGCATGACCGATGGTGATAAGTCGTGACATCTTGGATCGTGGCCCGTCCCGGTACGGCCGTCACACCCGCACCTCCGCACCAACGCTCCCTCCTGTCCGCTGCACGCGAAGACACCTGGAGAGTCTGTGGAATCCACCGTCACCCCCTTGGACCCCAGCGGCCGTGACATCCACGGCGAGGCCGCCCGCCTGCGGGAGGCCGGCCCGGCGACCCGGGTGGAACTGCCCGGCGGCGTGACCGCGTGGGCGATCACGCGGCACGAATCGCTCAGGCGGCTCCTGGCCGATCCGCGCGTCTCCAAGGATCCACGCCGTCACTGGCCGGCCTACACGTCCGGGAAGATCACTTCGGACTGGGTGCTCTACTCCTGGGTGGCGGTGGACAACATGTTCACCGCCTACGGCTCCGAGCACCGGCGGCTGCGCTCCCTGGTCTCCAAGGCGTTCACGGCCCGCCGCACCCTGGCCCTGCGCCCGCGCATCGAAGAGATCACCGAGGAACTGCTGGGCGCGCTCGCCGGCACCGCGGCGGGCGAGCCGGTCGACCTGCGCGAGGAGTTCGCCTACCAGTTGCCCACCCGGGTGATCGGCGAGATGTTCGGCCTGCCGGACAGCGCGCGCGGGGATCTGCGCCGGATCGTCGACGGCGTCTTCCACACCTCCGCGGACCCGGAGCAGGCCGTGGCCACCCTGCGCCACGCCTACGAGGTCCTGGGCGGCCTGGTCGCGTCGAAGCGCGACAACCCCGGCGACGACATGACCAGCGACCTGATCGCGGCCCGCGACGAGCAGGGGGACGGCTCACGGCTCAGCGAGGCCGAGCTGATCGACACCCTCTTCCTGATGATCTCGGCCGGTCATGAGACCACCGTCAACCTCATCGGCAACGCCGTCGTGGCCCTGCTGACCCATCCCGCCCAGTTCGACCTCGTGCGCACCGGTCAGGCCACGTGGGACGACGTGATCGACGAGACGCTGCGCTGGCAGCCGCCGGTGGCCAACCTGCCCCTGCGGTACGCGATCGAGGACATCCCCGTCGGTGACGTCGTGATCCGCGAGGGGGAGCCGATCCTCGCCGGTTACGCCGCCGCCGGACGCGACCCGGCACAACACGGGGACGACGCCGGCCGGTTCGACCTGACCCGTCCGACCCGGCGGGAGCATCTGTCGTTCGGCCACGGGGTCCACTACTGCGTCGGCGCCCCGCTGGCCAGGCTCGAGGCCGGTGTCGCGCTGCCCGCCCTGTTCGCCCGGTTCCCCGGCCTGGCCCTCGCCGTGCCCGCGGACGAGTTGACGCCTCTGGACTCCTTCATCGCCAACGGCCACCGGGCGCTGCCCGTGCTGCTGAGTCCCTGACCGGGCGGCCGCCGCCGTCGCCGTCGTGGTCTCGTCTCAGTCCTCTCACCCGTCTCAGCCGTCTCAGTCGCAGGAGCAGCTGCAGCCGTCGCAGCAGCAACCGTCGGAGCCGCAGCAGGAGCAGCAGTCCCCGCAGTTGCCGCAGCACTCGCAGCAGTCGCCGTATCGGCAGACGTAGCAGCGCTCGTCCCAGGACTCGCCCGCCAGCGCGCTCCACTCCGGCCGCCACAGCCCGCAGGTGAGGAAGATCGCCGTGCCGGCCGCCGACCTGCGGATCCAGCCGGGGCGGCGCTGGGCGGCGACGGCGGGGCGGAACGCGCGGTCCACCGCTCGGCGCACCTCGGCGCCGAGCAGCGCGTCCACCAGGTGGCGCTCCTCGAAACGCACCTCGGCGAGCGCCAGGGCGAGGCCGTGGGCGGCGTCGTCGCACAGCCGCCGCGCCTGCTCCGGCGTGACGCCGGTGGCGGTCAGCGGGTTGAACGCCCCGCGCGCGTCGTCCTCGGCCTGATCCTCACAGGCGTCCACCAGGTGGGCGATGCGGCCGAAGAACCTGCCCGCCTCGGCCAGCGCGGCGGCGTTCTCGGGCCTGCCGGCCAGCACCGCCGTATGCGCGAACGCCGCCGCGACCGCCTCCTCCGCCGGCCCCGTCAACTCCAGCACCCC
>NZ_POUD01000148.1 GCF_003236395.1 Nonomuraea aridisoli
GGTGGTGGGTCAGTGGTCGGGGGTGGGAGATATGCGGGTGCGGACGAGGAGGGCGGCGCCGGCTACTGCGGCGGGCATGGCGATGACCGCCACCAGTGGGATCAGGAACAGCAGGAACACCGCAACGCCGAAGCCCAGGGTGCTGGCCATGTTCCCCCGCAGCAGCGCGAACCGCTGCTTGCGCGCCCTTCCCCGCCGCTCCAGCGCCAGGGTCGTGAGCTCCACGGTGAGGAAGAAGCCGGACACCAGAGCCCCTAACACCGGTACGACGGTCTGCCCCACGACCGGGATGAACCCGAGAAAGAACAGCGGAATCGTAAATATCAGCACATAGAACAGCGTGACGAGGCTGTCGCGGATCGAACGGGGCAGCGTGCGCCACCACGGCTGCTCGTCCTCCTCCTCCAGCACGTCGACCGCCGACGACAGCCGCTCGTAGAACGGCTCCCCGATGGTCAGCGTGACCGCCGCGAACGTGAGCACCGCCACCGCCAGTCCGCCCAGGAACAGGGCGACGCCCACCATGGCGCGGAACGCCTCCCGCCAGCTCCACGAGTCGGCGAACGGCGTCATGAACGCGGCCAGATCGCCGGCGTTCGTACCGAGGAAGACCAGCGCCACCACGTAGACGGCGAACGCGATCACCGCGGGGATCAGCCCGAACAGCCACCACCGCGGGTGCCTGGACACCCATCCGAAGCCTTGGACGAAGAAGCCGACGCCGGCGGCGAAGTCGCGCAGTGATCGCATGCCCGGCAGGCTAGCGCCAGAACGACGTCACCGCGTAGCCGAGTTCGGCGAACAGGTCGCGCAGCAGCGGCAGCGAGAGGCCGAGGACGTTGCCGTGGTCGCCCTCGATGCCCTCGACGAACCAGCCGCCGCGCCCCTCGATGCTGAACGCCCCGGCCAGGCCCAGCGGCTCACCGGTGGCGGCGTAGGCGGCGATCTCCTCCTCGGACGGCTGCCCGAAGCGCACCACGGTGGTGGCGACCTCGGCCACCTGGCGGCCGGCGGCCACGTCGATCAGGCAGTGGCCGGTCACGAGCCGGCCCGTGCGCCCGCGCAGCAGCCGCCAGCGCTCCACGACCTCCTCGGCGGAGGCGGGCTTGCCGTACGGGCGGCCGTCGAGCTCCAGGATCGAGTCGCAGCCGATGACCAGCCCCTCTTCCAAACCGCTCGCCACCGCCTCGGCCTTGGCCTTGGCCAGCACGAGGCTGAGCGCGGCCGGCGTGTGGGCGGAGTAGGCGTCCTCGTCGACGCCGCTGACGATCACCTTGGGGTCGAGGCCCGCACCGCGCAGCAGCGCCAGGCGGGCAGGGGAGGCAGAGGCCAGAACGATCACCGAACAAGCCTACCGGTCACCAGTCGGGGTTCGGCGAGCCAGGTGTCACCTGGTGCTCGGTCCGGTCGGCGTCGCCGAACTCGTACAGGCCGCGCCGGGTCCTGCCGCCGAAGATGTCGTCCAGCATGCCGTCGAGCAGGTCGGCGAGGTCGTGGGGCAGGGACGCCTGCTCGCGGTGGAGGTCGTCGGCGAGGGCCGCGGCGTCCATGTCGCGGTCCGTCGCGCGGTTGGCCAGCAGGGACAGCACCATGGGGGCGAGCAGCGGCATCAGTCTCATGACGGCGCCGGTGCCGACACCGGCGTTTTTGGCCAGGCCGGCCGCGACCTGTTCGGTGCCCTGGCCGCCCAGGACGTGGCCGAGGATGCTGTGCCCGTCGCGGGTCAGCGAGGCGACGTCGCCGTTGAACGGGTCGGTGTCCATGTGGTCGTCGAGCGCCCCGCGCAGGGCCTCGGCGCCGTCCGGGTGTTCGGCGTTGCGCGCCATGCCGCCGACGATCGCGCCGGACACGGCCTCGAGGACGTTGCGGGCCGCGAGCGTGTCGGTGTCGAGCATGCCTGCGACCTGTTCCAGTCCTGAGTCTCCGAGCCCGGCGAGAAGCTCGTCATGCAGTGTCACGACAGTCCCCCGATCCCTCGTCCCGGAAGACTTCCCTCGGGGGAGCTGAAGCAACGTCCGTTTTGTCCTAATTCTTCGGAAAACCGGCGGGCTCTCCGCCGGGGATCGCCTGTCCGTTCGCGGACGCCGGGAACTCGGGCGTCTCGTCGGCGGCCACCGAGCGCGGCAGGCCCGCCGCCGCGTACGCGTCGGCCTCGTCGAGCGTCTCGTGCTCCAGCAGGGCCGCCACGATGGCCTCGAGCTTGTCGCGGTTGTCGGTCAGGATGCGGACCGCGCGGTCGTAGCACTCGTCCACGATGCGCCGCGCCTCCTCGTCGACGGTGGCGAGCGTGGCGGGCGAGGCCTGCGGCGGCTGGCCGTCGTTGGACAGGATGGTCAGCGGCCCGACCTTCTCCGACATGCCCCACCGGCCGACCATGCCGCGCGCGATCATGGTGACCTGTTCGAGGTCGTTCTCGGCGCCGGTGGTGATGACGCCGAAGATGACCTGCTCGGCCGCCATGCCGCCGAGCGCGCCGGTGATGCGCCCGCGCAGGTACTGCTCGTCGTAGGCGTAGCGGTCGGTGTCGGGGGTGGACAGCGTGACGCCGAGCGCCCTGCCGCGCGGGATGATCGAGATTTTCCTGACCGGGTCGGCGCCCGGCTGGAGCATCCCGAGCAGCGCGTGGCCGGCCTCGTGGTAGGCGGTGCGCGTGCGCTCCTCCTCCGGCATCACGATGCTGCGGGCCGCGCCGAGCTGCAGCTTCTCCAGCGCGTCGGTGAAGTCGGCCATCGTGACCTTCTCCTTGCCGCGCTTGGCGGCCAGCAGCGCTGCCTCGTTGACCAGGTTGGCCAGGTCGGCGCCGGTCATGCCCGGGGTGGTCTTGGCGAGCTGGTCGAGGCCGACCTCGGCGTCGAGCGGCACCCCGCGGGTGTGCACGACGAGGATCGCCGTGCGGCCGGCCGCGTCGGGGAGGCCCACCTGCACCGTGCGGTCGAAGCGCCCGGGACGCAGCAGCGCCGGGTCCAGGATCTCGGGACGGTTGGTCGCGCCGATGACGATCACGCCCTCGGCGCCGGAGAAGCCGTCCATCTCGGTGAGGATCTGGTTGAGCGTCTGCTCACGCTCGTCGTGGCCGCCGACGCCGCCCGCGCCGCCGCGGGCCCGGCCGATGGCGTCGATCTCGTCGATGAAGACGATGGACGGCGCCACCTTGCGCGCCTCCTCGAACAGGTCACGCACCCGCGAGGCGCCCACGCCGACGATCATCTCGATGAACTCGGAGGCGCTGGCCGAGAAGTACGGCACCTTGGCCTCGCCCGCGACCGCCCTGGCCAGCAGCGTCTTGCCGGTGCCGGGAGGGCCGGCGAGCAGCACGCCCTTGGGCAGCTTCGCACCGAGCCGGCGGTATTTGCCCGGGTCCTTGAGGTAGTCGACGATCTCGACGAGCTCGTTCTCCACCTCGTCGATGCCGGCGACGTCATCGAACGTGACGCGCACCTGCCCGGCCTCGACCGGCTTGGCCGCCTTCGACTTGCCCAGCCCGCCGAGACCGCCGCCGCCCATCATGCTGGCGCCGCGCCGCATGATCCAGATCCACAGGCCGGCCAGCAGCAGCACGGGCAGCAGCGACAGCAGCAGATTGGAGAAGAAGCCGCGGGTGATGGGCTGAGAGGTGATCTCGACCTGCCCGTTGGCGAGCTGCTGGTCGAGCTGGTCGGTGTTGGCGAAGGCCGGGATCTCGGTGGCGAACTTGTCGTAGGACTCGCCGCTCTCCGGGTTGTTGGCCGCCGAGCGCAGGTCGCCCTCGACCGACAGGCCCTGGGCGTAGATCTCCTTGACGTTCTTGGCGTTCACCTGCTTGGTGAACTCGGTGTAGGAGATCGTCTCGACGGACTCGTTGTCGACGAACGACGACACGACGAAGAAGGCCGCGTACACGACGAGCAGGGTGACGACGAATCGCCACCAGTTGATCTTGGGCTTTCCTCCGGGCGTGCCTGGCAGGCCCTCCGAGCGCCAGGGCGGCTTGCCCTTGCCCTTGTCCTGAGCCTGCGGCGGTCCAGAGCGTTCCACGGCGTCACTCCCCACATCGCCGCATCAATGATCTTTCTAGCCTAGAACACGCACCCCCGCGGCCACGCGGCCGATGTCACGCCAATGTCTGCGTTGCGAGTCAGGCACTGTGACGAACGCCAAACCGGGCTTGCTCATTCCCCCGTCCATGACGACGACCGCCGCGCGGGAGCTGTGCCTGCCGTACGTGACGCGGTAGACGAGCATCCAGCCGTTCTTGACCGGCTGGGACGCGAGCCAGCTGATCTTCGAGCCTTCTGGGTGGTGGTTGAGCGTCCAGCGGGCGGCCAGCAGGGCGGTGTCGCGGGGCGACTCCTGCTCCATGATCGGCAGCGGGCAGGTGACGAACATGCCGCGCAGCTTCGTGCCCCGCTGCGGCGGCAGCACCTGCCTGGTCGTGAACGGCGCCGGCCCGTACGTCTTCCACGGCCGGGGCAGCTTCGGCGCGGCCAGCCCCGTGCGCCTGTCCTTGAGGGCCCGCCCGCCGGTCGCGCGCAGGGCCATGCGCCTGACGTCGTCGGTGAGCGGTGCGAGGCGCGGGTCGGCGTGCAGGGCCTCCATGGCCGTGTAGCCGGGGGCGAGAGACGCGCCGGGCGTCGGCGTGGCCGACACGGACGAGGAGGTCGACGAGGGAGTCGACGAGGGCGCCGCCGAGGCGGACGCCGGCACAGGCGACAGAGACGCCACGGGAGAGACGGAGACCGACGCGGCGCTGGGCGCGGAGCCGGAGGCCGGTGCGGAGCCGGACGGGAGGGCCGCGGCCGGCGGCGCGGTGACCGGCCGCGCGACGACCTCGTCCGGCTCCGACGGGAGCAGCACCACGGTCAGCGTCACGGCGACGGCCACGACGGCGGCGACCACGGCGATCCCCCGGTACACCACCCGCATGCGGATGTCACCGATGCGGGAGCGTTTGGGCGGAGAAGCAGGGATTCTAGGCCTGCCCGTCGTTCTCACTCCGGAACCGTTGATCTCATCTTCCCCTTGGAGCACGACGGGAGCGTACGACATATCCCGCCAATGCGCTGTTGAAGCGACCGAAGTGCAATCATGGCGTGGTGCATCAGGTTGAGCTGCGCTTCGACCACGCCTCCCGGGCGGCCGAGACGCATACGAATCTCTCGGCGATCCGGCTCAGCCGCACCGGCCTGTGGGTCGCCGGCGACGAGACCGCCACGTTCGAGCACCTCACCTGGACGGGCGACCACTACGGGGAGCAGCGCACGTTCGCGCTGGCCGACCACGTCGCCCTCCCCGCGGGACCGCACGACGAGGCCGACATCGAGGGGATGGCCCTCGACGACGGCCACCTGTGGCTGGTCGGCTCCCACAGCCTCAAGCGCCGGCGGGTCAAGTCGAAGGACCCGGCCAAGGCCGCCGACCGGCTGGCCACCGTGGTCAGGGAGGAGAACCGCTTCATCGTCGTACGCCTCCCCGTGGACGAGGCGGGCGTGCCGGGGCGGGGCGCGATCCTGGCCGGCTCGCGCAACCTGACCGCCCACCTGCGCGACGACCGGCATCTGGCGCCGTTCCTGGCGCTGCCGGGCAAGGACAACGGGTTCGACGTCGAGGGCATCGCCGTGTTGTCGGGGCGGGTCTACTTGGGGCTGCGCGGGCCGGTGCTGCGCGGCTGGGCGGTGGTGCTGGAGCTGCGGCTGGAGGACGCCGGCAGGGGGCGGTTGCGGATGGCGGAGCCGTACCGCAAGCACTTTCTCGCGCTCGGCGGGCTCGGGGTGCGCGACATGTGCCCCGACGGCGACGCGCTGCTGCTGCTCACCGGGCCGACCATGGACCTCGACGGGCCGGTGCGGGTGATGCGCTGGCGTCCCGGGCCGGGACGTGAGGGCGCGGTGCCCGCCGACGCGCTGGAGACCGTACTGGACCTCCCGTACGGCGTCGGCTGCGACCACCCCGAGGGCCTCGTGCGGCTGCCGGACGGCCGCCTGATGGTCGTCTACGACAGCCCGTCGCCCGCGCGGATCACCCCGGCGGGCGGCGTGCTGGCCGACGTGTTCACGGTCTAGCGACGCGGGCGGCGAGCCAGGGCGCGTCGGCCACGAACGTGCACGAGCCCGGCTCGATCTCGGTGAATCCGGCGTCGCGCACCACCGGCAGTCCGGCGGCCGCCAGGGTGTCGAAATCGTCCTGCGTGGGCGAGGTGCGCACCGACACCGCGAGGCCGCGCTCGCGCCAGGCCGCCCGCTCGGCCGCGTCACTGGCCCACCAGGCGAGCTGGGCGGCGTGCCCCGCCTGGGCCATCGCCTTGCCCGCCGACATGCCGAGCCGCGGGTTCTCCCACAACACCGGCGGCCCGGCGGGCGGCGGCTCGGCGGTGTCGGTCAGCTCCGTGCCCGACACCTGGAGGCGGGCCAGGTCGCGCGGCCAGGCGTCGAGCGGGACGGGCGGGTGGACGCGCACCTCGGCCGTGCGGTGCTCGATCGTCCGGCCGGGCAGCGCGAGCGCGCGGCGCCATTCGGCGCCCCTGGCCCGGCGGACGACTTTGCGGATCTTGCCGGTGGACTGCCAGGCGTGCAGGTCGGCGGCCCACTCGCCGGGGTCGTCGAGCAGGCTCAGCACGGCCATGGCGGCCGCTTCCAGCGCGTCGGTGCGCTGTGGGGGCGTGGCGCGCTCGATCCTGACGATCAGCGGCAGCACATAGAGCTCGTTCATCGCCCTCTAGCATGCCCGATCGCCAGCGAGAGCCCGGCGGCGAGGAGGCAGAGGGCGCCGGCGGCGTACCAGGCGAGGTCGTAGGCGCCGAGGTGGTCGCGGGTGAGACCGGCGCCGACGGCGGCGATGGCCGCACCGACCTGGTGGGAGCCGAACACCCAGCCGAACACCACGGCCCCGTCGGGCCCGTAGATCCGCCGGCACAGCGCCACCGTGGGCGGCACGGTCGCCACCCAGTCCAGGCCGTAGAAGACGATGAAGATCAGCATGCTGGGCTCGGTGGTGGCGGCGAACAGGCCGGGCAGCACCATCAGCGACAGGCCGCGCAGCCCGTAGTAGACGCCGAGCAGCAGCTTGGGGTCGATGCGGTCGCTGAGCCAGCCGGAGGCGACCGTTCCGGCGATGTCGAAGATCCCGATGATGGCGAGCAGCCCGGCGGCGACGGGCTCGGCCATGCCGTGGTCGTGGGCGGCGGGGATGAAGTGGGTGCCGACCAGGCCGTTCGTGCTCGCCCCGCAGATCGCGAACCCGGCCGCGAGCAGCCAGAACGGCCGCGTACGGGCCGCCGCAGCGAGCACGGTGACGGCCCGCACGGCCGCGTTGACCCGGGCGGGTTCGGTGCGGACCGATTCCGGGTCCGCGCCGAGCGCGGTCGTGCCGACGTCCTCGGGACGGTCGCGCAGCAGCCACCACACGAACGGCACCACCGCCAGCGCCGCGGCGGCCACGGTCAGCGAGGCGTAACGCCACCCCGGCCCCTCGGCGAGCTGGGCGAGCACGGGCAGGAAGACGAGCTGCCCGGTCGCGCCGGCCGCGGTGAGCACGCCGGTGACCAGGCCGCGGTGCCGGACGAACCAGCGGTCCACCACCGTCGCGGCGAACACCAGCGCCATCGACCCCGTGCCCAGCCCCACGAAGACGCCCCACAGCAGCAGGAGGTGCCAGCTCGCCGTCATGAACACGGTGAGCCCGCTGCCCACGGTGATCAGCAGCAGCGCGGCCGCGACCACGCGGCGCATGCCGAAGCGGTCCATGAGGGCGGCGGCGAAGGGGGCGGTCAGGCCGTAGAGCACCAGGTTGACCGAGACCGCGGACGAGACGGTGCCGGCCGTCCAGCCGAACTCCTCCTGCAGCGGGGTGATGAGCACGCCGGGGGTGGCGCGGAAGCCGGCCGAGCCCAGGATGGCGACGAAGGCGACGGCGGCGACGTACCAGGCCCGGTGGAGGCCGCGCCGGGTGGAAGGGGGAACGCTGACGGTCATCCGCCAATCCTTATTTATCCAGCTCTAGGGGCACGAGTGGCCTGAAAGCCAATATGTGCAAGAATCCGGCCATGACGCATCGGATCGCGGTCGTCGTGCTCGACCACTTCGCACCGCTCGACCTCGGCGTGCCCGGCCAGGTGTTCTGGTCGGCGGAGACACCGTCCGGCGAGAAGCTGTACGAGGTCGTCACCTGTTCCGAGGGCCGCGCGCCGGTGCGCTGCTCGGCCGGCTACACCGTCCAGCCCGACCACGACCTCGACGTGCTCGACACCGCCGACACCGTCGTGGTCCCCGGCATCCACGCGGGCGCTCCGCTGCGGCACGGCACCATCTCCCCCACGCTCAGGGACGCTCTGCGGGACAGGCCCCGCATCATGTCGATCTGCACGGGCGCGTTCGTGCTCGCGGCGGCGGGGCTGCTCGACGGGCGCCCGGCCACCACCCACTGGCGGGACGCCGCCCGCTTCGCGCGGTTGTTCCCCAAGGTCCGGCTCGATCCGGACGTGCTGTTCGTGGACGACGGCGACGTGCTGACCTCGGCCGGGGTGGCCTCGGGCCTGGACCTGTGCCTCCACGTGGTCAGGCGCGACCACGGCAGCGAGGTGGCCAACCGCACGGCCCGGCGCTGCGTCATGCCGCCGTGGCGGGAGGGCGGCCAGGCCCAGTACGTCGACCGGCCCCTCCCCCAGGGCGGCGGCGGCACCGCGGCCACCCGCGCCTGGATGCTGGCCCACCTCGACGTCCCCCTCGACCTCAACGCGCTGGCCGGCCACGCCCGGATGAGCGTGCGCACGTTCACCCGGCGCTTCCGCGACGAGACCGGCATGAGCCCGGGGCGGTGGCTGGTCCGGCAGCGGGTGCAGCACGCCCGTCATCTGCTGGAGACGACGGACCTCGGCGTGGAGGAGGTGGCCAGGCGGTCGGGGTTCGGCACGGCGGTCTCGTTGCGCCAGCACCTGCACGCGGCGGTCGGCGTGCCGCCCCTGGCCTACCGGCGGACGTTCCGGCGCGACTGAGCTAGACGGCCTCCAGGCTCTCGGCGAACCAGGTCGCGAGGGCACGCTCCAGGCTCTCGTCCGGGGTGCCGGCCCAGGCGACGTAGCCGTCGGGGCGGACGAGCACGGCCTCGGGCCCGTCGGCGGGCACGACCTCGACGCGCCCGTGGCGGACGCGCACGCCCTGCTCCGGGGAGAGCAGCACGGGCCTGGCCCGGGCGGCGGGCCCGGCGGGCAGCTCGGGCAGGAACCGGCCGACCAGCGGGTGCGGCGGCGCGGGCATCGCGTACGTCACGTCCGACCCGGCCAGCAGGGCGGCGATGCGGCGGCGGGCGGGCGCGCTCGACGACGGTGGGACGGACCCCGGCGAGGCTCAGCTCGCAGGCGAGCATCAGCCCGTTGGGGCCGGCGCCGGCGATGACGACGTCGGTGTGCATGGGAGGTCTCCTCAGGTCGAAGGGGTGGGCAGCCCGCGCCTCGGCCGCGATGTCCTCGACGCGTACGTGCTCCAGGCCGCGTTCGAGGGCCAGCCGGAGGGCGGCCAGAAGTTGCGGATCACGCAATTTCCTGATCACGCAACGATTGCGCGTCTAACGGATGCCGGGGGAAGGCGGCGTTAGATTGGAGGCATGTCCTTCCTCGCCCTGGAATTCGTCAGCACGGTCAGGGCCGACCGCACCGGAGAGATCGACCTCTTGTCGGACGCGGACGGCATGACCGCCTGGGTCCGCGAGCACGCCGCCGACCTGGGCGCCGGCCCCGGGTTCGGCCCCGGGTTCACCGCCTCGGAGGAGTTGCGGCAGGAGACCGTGCGCCTGCGCCAGGCCGTGCGGGCGCTGTTCGCCAGGGCCGTGGCGCCCGGCCCGCCGAGCCGGGCCGACGCCGCCGCCCTGCCCGCGTTCGAGGAGTCCTTGGCGCTGGTCAACGCCGCCGCGCTGGCCGCCCCCACGGCCCCGCAACTCGCCTGGGACGACGAGCCCTCCCTGTCCACAGTCACCACCGGGGGCGACGAGTCAGCCCGCCTGCGCGGCCGGCTCGCCGCGGCCGCCGTGGAGTTCCTCGCCGGGCCCGAACGTGAGTCGCTGCGGACCTGCCAGGCGCCCCGCTGCGTGCTCTATTTCGTCAAGGAGCACCCACGCCAGGAGTGGTGCTCGACCGCGTGCGGCAATCGCGCCCGGGCGGCCCGGCACTACCGGGAACACAAGAAATAGCCGTCTTCTAACGCCAGACCGGCCGTCTTGCCGTTATAGTTCTTCTAACGGCAAGACGGCCGATCATGCGTTAGAGGAGAAGAGCATGTCCTTTCAGACCGGGCACATCGGGCTCAACGTCACCGACCTCGACAGGTCCAGGGAGTTCTACGAGCGGGTCTTCGGCTTCGCCGTCGCGGGCGAGTCCCGGGAGGAGGGACGGCGCTACGCGTTCCTGGCGCAGGACGGCACGCTCGTGCTGACCCTGTGGCAGCAGAGCGAGAGCCGCTTCGCCGCCGGGCTGCCCGGGCTGCACCACCTGTCGTTCCAGGTGCCCGACCTCGACGCGGTGCGGCGGGCCGAGACGGTGATCCGGGATCTCGGCGCGAAGATCCACCATGACGGCGTCGTGCCGCACGGTGAGGGCGCCTCGTCGGGCGGCGTGTTCTTCGAGGACCCCGACGGCATCAGGCTGGAGATCTTCGCCCCCGACGCCGCCGGTGACCGGCCCGCGCCCACCGCGGGCGCGCCGACCTGCGGGTTCTTCTAATGAGGACGCATCCGGGAGAGGTCGCCGCGCAGCGGCGGGCCGGGGTGCGGCAGGGCTCGCACGGCAGCTCGCGCACCCGTCCGGAGATCCCCGAGGTGGCGGCGGAGTTCCTCCGCGGTCAGCGCATGGTCGTCGCCGGAGCGGCCGACGACCATGGGCGCGTCTGGGCGGGCGCGCTGACGGGGCCCGCGGGCTTCGCGGACCCGCGGGACGAGCGCACGATCGTGCTGCGCGCCCTGCCCGCCTCGGGTGATCCCCTGCACGGGCTGTTCACGAGCGAGCGCGACCTCGGGTTGCTGGCCATCGAGCCGCGCACCCGGCGCAGGATGCGCGTGAACGGCACCGCCGTACAGGCCGGGGATTCTCTCGTCGTCCGTACGGAGCAGGTCTACGCGAACTGCCCCAAGTACCTCCAGACCCGCGAACCCACCTCGGCTCCCGGCACACCCGCCGCGCCGGTGCGCGGGACCGCTCTGGAGGGCTCGCACCAGGCCTGGATCACGGCGGCCGACACGTTCTTCATCGCCACGCGGGCCGAGGGCTTCGGCGCGGACGTGTCGCACCGGGGCGGCAACCCCGGCTTCGTCCGGGTCACCGGGCCGCACACGCTGGAGTTCCCCGACTACCAGGGCAACAACATGTTCATGACGCTCGGGAACCTGGAGCTGGACCCGGCGGCCGGGCTGCTGTTCGCCGGCTGGGAGCGCGGCGAGACGCTCCAGCTCACCGGCCGGGCGGAGGTGGAATGGGGCGACCGGCGGGTGGTGCGCTTCGAGCTGGACGAGTACGTCCACCTGACCGGCACGATCCCGTCGGCCTGGACGGCCCCCGGCTACCACCGCTTCAACCCGCCGGTCTAGCGGAGGCGCTTGGCGAACCAGTGGTGCGCGTACGGCTCCTCGCTGAACGGCGCCACCTCCAGGTATCCGGACGCCCGGTAGAGCGCGACGGCCTCGGCCAGCGCCCGGTTGGTCTCCAGCCGCAGCGTGCGCACGCCGTGCCCGGCCGCGCGGGTCTCGGCCTCGGCGAGCAGCCTGCGTCCCAGGCCGAGCCCGCGTACGGACGGATCCACCCACATCCGTTTGATCTCGGCCATGCTCTGGCGGGGGTGCAGCTTGACGGCCACGCAGCCGACCGGCTCGGCGTGCAGCGTGGCGACGAGCAGCATGCCCGCGGGCGGCCGCAGTTCGTCGTCCTCGGCGGAGAGGCTGCGCGCCGGGTCGAACCCGCTCTCGAAGCGGCGGCCCAGCTCGGCGACGTACGCCTCGACGCAGCGCCGGGCGGCCGGGTGGCCGGGATCGAGCGCCTCGACGGTCACCATGGAGGCGGTGAGCAGCCGCTCGACCTCCGCCATGGCGGCCACCAGGCGGTCGCGCTGGGCCGCGGGCAGCGGGGCGAGGACCTCCGCGGCGGCCTCGTCGGAACGCCGGTCGAGCTCCTCGCGCTCGGCGATCCCGGCGGGGGTGAGCCGGGCCGTGCGCACCCGTCCGTCGGCGCCGCCGCCCTCGACCACGACGAGCCCCTCCGCCTCCAGCGCGCGCAGCAGCCTGCTCAGGTAGCCGGAGTCGAGCCCGAGCCGGGCCCGCAGCGCGCGCACCTCGACGCCTTCGCCGATCTCCCACAACACCCGCGCCTGGCCGAGGGGGCGGCCGCGGGCCAGGAAGCCGTCCTCGAGCGCGCCGATCCGCTGCGTCACCGTGCGCTGGAAGCGCCGGACCACCGCTGTGTCGCTCATTCTCTGACCTTAGTCAGAGATCTAGGGGCCGGAAAGGCCCCTGGCATGACGAAAGGCCGCCCCCGGTGACGGGGACGGCCTTTCGTGAAGGGTGTGGAGCTATGGGGATTCGAACCCCAGACCTCCTCCATGCCATGGAGGCGCGCTACCAACTGCGCCATAGCCCCTCGTGCGTGTACGAGTGTAGCCCACTTCGCGCCCCTCCGAGCACAGTCACGAATCGCCCAAGAGCGTGCGGAGGATCTCGCGGGCGTGCGTCCACAACACCGCACCGCCCACGCCGGGCACGAGGTGGCGGCGGGCGCCGGGAATGCGCCGGGCGAGGGTCTCTCCCCGGTCGGGCGAATGGGAGGCGTCGAGCTCGCCGTACCAGAGGTCGACGGGCACCGGCACCTTCTCCAGCGCGTACGGCCAGCGGCCCATCGCCAGCACGGTGTCGCGGGCGTACCCGCCGGGCCCCTGGGCGAAGGCCTCCTCCATGGCCTGCCGATAGGCGCGCGCGAAGGCGGGCCGCTCGTAGACGGCCCGGTCGGCGGCGGGAGCGCCCGGCACGATCATGTCCCACAACGCGCCGGGCGTGAGCCGGGCGAAGACCGCCTCGGCCTGCGCCGGGTCGGCGGCCGTCAGCTCCACGAGCTCCCGCAGCCCCTCCGGGAGATCCTCGGGACGCGAGGCGACCTCGTCGGCCCCCGACACGATCGCCACCCGCCGCGCGATCCACGCGCACGCCAGCGCGAACGGCGCCCCCTGCGAGAACCCGACCACCCGCACCTCCCCGAGCCCGAGCTCCCGCGCGGCCGCCGCCACGTCGGCGGGCCAGGACTCGAGCGTGCGGCCGGGGTCGGGGTCGGAGGCGCCGAGCCCCGGCCGGTCGAACGAGACGAGCCGGACGCCGAGCTCCTCGACGACGCCGGCGCCGAAGCCGAGCCACCGGCTCGTGCCCGCCCCGGGGCAGAGCACGACCGGTGTGCCGGACGCGGGGCCCCACTCGGCCCAGCCGAGCGCCCGGCCGCCGGGCAGCGTGACCCGGCCGAGCCGGGCGGGAGGCGTGATCTCCATGCCGGACAGCCTGCCGGACGGGCCCCGCCGTCAGCCAGCGGATTTCGCGCGGTCGATGAGCGTGCGCAGCTCGGCCACCATGGGGTCCTCGGTGGCGGGGGCCAGCCGTCCCGCGTGCTCGCCCAGCGCGGCCAGGTCCAGGCCGAACGCCTTCCCTTCGCGCAGGTGCTCGGCGAACGCGGCCACCACCACGTCCACCTGCAGCCGCAGGGGCGCGTCCGTGAGCGAGGCGGCCAGCTCGCCCGAGCCCAGGGTGGCGCCTGCCTCGGAGGCGGCCCGGGTGTCGGGGTCCTGCCAGCGCACGGTGGCCTGGGCGAGCTGGCCGTCGGCGCCGGGCTTGAGCGTGAGCGCGTACAGGGCGGTGACGGAGTGGCCGGGGCCGATCTCGCCGCCGTCGCGGCTGTCGTCACGGAACTCCTCGGCCGCGAGGGCGCGGTTCTCGTAGCCGACCAGGCGGTAATTCTCGACGACCGAGGGGTTGAAGACGACCTGGGCCTTGGCGTCGCGGGCCCGGAGCTCGATCGTGGCGGGCAGCTTCGTGGTGAAGACCTCGGCGGCCTCCTCCTCGGTGGCGACGTACACCGCCAGCCCGTCGCCGTTGTCGGCGAGCTGCTCCATCAGCTCGTCGCCGTACTCGCGGCCGACGCCGACCGTGAGCAGCGTGACGCGGCGGGCGGCGTGCTCCTCGACCCGGTCGAGGATGGCCTGCCACTGCGTGCTGCCCTGGTTGGCCAGGCCGTCGGAGAGCACGACGACGCGGTTCGTGGCGGCCGTGCGGAACCCCTTCGACGCCTCCTCGTAGCCGGCCACCAGCCCGGCCTCCAGGTTGGTGCCGCCCTGGGTGACGAGCCGGTCCACCGCGGCGGACAGCTCGTCCCTGGCGGTCAGCGGGGTCATCGAGGCCAGCACCTCGGCCTCGTCGCTGAAGGAGACGATCGACACCTGGTCGCCCGGCCCGAGCTCGTCGAGCAGGGTGCGCAGGGCCGACCTGACCAGGTCCAGCCGGCCGGCCTCGGCCATCGAGCCCGACACGTCGACCACGAACGTGAGGTTGGCGGGCCGCCGCTCGGCCGCACCCGAGGAGCGCGTCTGCAGGCCGACGCGGAGCACGGCCTCGTCACCGGGCAGCCGGGCGCCGTCCACGTGCACGGTGAACCCGTCGTCCGGCGGTTGCGCGTAGTCCTGGCGGAAGGCGTTGACCCACTCCTCGGGGCGGATCTCGGCGGGCGCGGGACGGCGGCCCTCCTGGAGGGCGCGGCGGGCGTAGCCGTACGAGGCGGTGTCCACGTCGAGGGCGAACGTGGAGATCTGCGCGGTGGTCGTGTCCTGCTCGCCGTCCGCGGGCTCGGTGGCCGGTGAGTTGCGTTGCGCATCCTGGCTGACGGGGGCGCGGGCGCCGCTGCTGGAGCTCTCTCCGGCGCAGGCCGCGAGGCCGAGCAGGGAGACTAATCCGATCCCGGCCACTAAAGGGCGAAATTTCATCTCAACCACCTCCATCGCGTACGACGGAGCGCCGTACGCGATGGCCGGGCCGGTGACGCAAGTGAGCACGAACCGCGATCAACGCGTGATCACGCGACCGCCGGCCCCCGGCGGTCAGAACGGCCGGATCACGGCTTCCAGGCCGGGTCGCGCCCGATGACGCCGAGGAACCGGTCGAGCACCGGCGCGTCGTCCGGCACCGGCACCTCCGGCCCGAACGCGCCCCTCTCACGGCCCGTCGGCGCCATCTTCGAGGCGAACTCCAGCAACGCCGCGGCCGTCCTCTCCTCGACCCCGTAGTCACGCCCCGTCGCCTTGGCGAGGTCCCACCCGTGGGCCACCAGGTCGGTCAGCGCCATGTTGGCGAGCACCGGCTTCGGCAGGCCCATCGTCCGGCTGGCGCCCTCCCACGCCTCGGGCTTCTCCCAGGCGGCGAGCATGCGCTCGGCCCGCTCGCGGAAGTCGCCGGTGTACTCCTTCTGCGGGGGCATCCCGCCGTCGTCGGCCAGCGACACGAACAGGTCGGCGCCCCACTCCAGGTGGGCGAGCAGAGCCTTGACGTCATACTCGGCGCACGGGGTGGGCAGCCCCAGCTCGTCGTCGCGCAGGCTCTCGACCAGCGCGGACGTGCGCTCGGCGGCCCCGCGCATCATCGTCAGCATCTCGTTCATGACCTACAGAGTGCCAGGGCCGAGTCCTCCACGCGTACGCGAACCGTGAGCAGGACCGCGTTCACCACGGTGAACACCAGTGCCGTCAGCCACGCCGCGTGGACCAGCGGCAGCGCGATCCCCTCCGCGACCACGGCGACGTAGTTGGGATGCCGCAGCCACCGGTACGGCCCCCGCTCGACCAGCGGCATCCCGGGCACCACGACGACGCGGGTGTTCCACCGCCGGCCGAGCGTGCCGATGCACCACCAGCGCAACCCCTGGGCCAGGACGACGACCGCGAGCATCGGCCAGCCGAGCGCCGGCACGAACGGCCGGTCCAGCAGCCACACCTCGGCCGGCGCCGCCGCCAGGAGCCCGACGTGGGCGGCGACGATCCACGGGTAGTGACGCCTGCCGTACTCGACGCCGCCCTTCGACCTGGCCCAGGCCAGGTTGCGGCGGGCCACCACGAGCTCGGCCAGTCGTTCGAGCACGACCAGGCCGATGAGCAGCGCGTACGCCATCACCAGTGCAGCAGGAGCAGCTCGGCGGAGAAGCCGGGGCCCAGCGCCATCAGGACCGCCGGGGCGCCGGAGCGGCCGCGGGTCTGCTGGAGCACGTGCAGCACCGAGACCGACGACATGTTGCCGTGCTCGCGCAGCGAACGCCAGGTCAGGTCGAGGGCCCGCGGCGGGATGCCGAGCGTGTCCACGATCTTCTCGATGACCTTGGGGCCGCCGGGATGACAGATCCACGTGGGGACCTGGTCGGGCGTCAGGCCGTAGTCGGCGAGGAACCGCTTGATGTCCTCGGCCAGCACCTGCTCGACGAAGCCGGTCAGCTCCGCGTCCAGGACGATGCGGAAGCCGCGCTCGCCGACGTCCCAGCCCATGAGGTGCTCGGTGCCGGGGTAGAGCCTGCTGCGGGTGGCGACGACCTCGGGGCCGCGCCCGCGCCCGGTGGCCACGACGGCCGCCGCGCCGTCGCCGAACAGACCGCTGCCGATGAGGTTCGCGATCGAGGTGTCGTCGCGCTGGATGGTCAGCGAGCACAGCTCCACGCAGACCAGCATCGCGACGTGGTCGGGCCAGCCCCGCAGGTAGTCGTGCAGCCGGGAGAGCCCGGACGCGCCCGCCGCGCAGCCCAGCCCGAACACGGGCACCCGCTTGACGTCGGGACGCAACCCCACCCGCTGCGCCAGCCGCGCGTCGAGCGACGGCGTGGCAAGGCCCGTGGTGGAGCAGAACACCAGGTGGTCGATCTTCTCGGGCCGCATGCCCGATTTCTTCAGCGCGCCGTGCATGGCCTGCTCGGCGAGGTCCAGAGCGACTTCGACGTACGCGTCGTTGGCCCGGGCGAACGAGTCGAGCTTGGCGTATCCGTCCAGCGGGAGGGCCAGGTTGCGTCCCTGGACACCGGTGGCCGCGTGGAATCGTTTCAGCAGTTCCTCGTCGCATTCGGTCAGCCGGGAGAACGCCTCGGTGATCTCCGCCTGCTCGTAGCGGTGATCGGGCAAAACGGTCTGTACCCCCGCAATATGCATATATCTCTCCTGCCGCAAAGCAGGGCCGCCTAACATACGAACCGCTTCACGCCGGCCGCGCCCCTCCGGTGAGCGGGATCAGGGGGTCAGGCGCCAGAGGGACGTGACCTCGGCGGAGCGGGCCACGTGGAGCGGATCGGCGGAGTCGCGGGGGCGGTCGTGGCGCGGGGTGGTGTCCAGGCGGCCGGCCACGTGCAGCCCTGCCCGCGCGAAGCTCTCCAGCAGCTCGGCACGGGTGCGGAGGCCGAGGTGCTCGGCCAGGTCGGACAGGATGAGCCAGCCCTCGCCCGCCGCCTCCAGATGCTCGGGCAGCCCGGCCAGGAAGGCGCCTAACATGCGGCCGCCCGGGTCGTAGACGGCCTGGTCGAGCGGGGAGACGGGCTTGGCGGGGAGCCACGGCGGGTTGCAGACGACCAGGGAGGCGCGGCCCGGCGGGAAGAGGTCGGCCCGCCGCACCTCGACCCGGCCGGTCAGGCCGAGGCGGGCGACGTTGTCCTCGGCGCAGGTCACCGCCCGCGGGTCGATGTCGGTGGCCAGGACGCGGCGGACGCCCCGCCGGGCCAGCACGGCCGCCAGCACGCCGGTGCCGGTGCCGACGTCGAACGCCAGCCGGTCACCGGGCAGCGGCGCGCGGGCGACCAGGTCGGCGTACTCGGCCCTGGTCGGCGGGAAGACGCCGTAGTGGGGGTGGACGCGGGCGCCGAGCGCCGGGACGTGCACGCCCTTCGTGCGCCACTCGTGCGCGCCGATCACGCCGAGCAGTTCGCGCAACGGGCCGACCGCCGGGGGCGCGTCGGGGCCGTACACCTCGGCGCAGGCCTGTCGGACGTCCGGCGCCCGGGGCAGCGCCACGACGTGCCCCTCGGCGTACGGGACGAGCAGCATGCCGAGGGTGTGCGCGCGCTGCGCGCGGGCCTGGCGGTGGCGGTGGAAGCCGCCGCCGGCAGGGGCCTGTCTGCAGCGGCGGCCGAGCGCGGCGAGCAGCTGCCGCGCGTTGTGGAAGTCACCGCGCCACAGCAGCGCGGTGCCCTCACAGGCGAGCCGGTACGCGGTGGCGGCCCGCATCCGGTCGTCGGCCACGACGACGCGCCCGGGCGGCGGCGCCCCCAGCGCCGAACGCCAGAGCGCCGATCGCTCAACCCCCGCCTCGGTCCACCGGATCATCAGACCCCGACCGTTTCACGAGTCACGCCGCACGGCCACTGCTTTTCCCCGGCTCTCGTACGGGCTACTCGCTCCGAGGGCGGAGGGCGTCGAGCATGAGGTGGAAGTGGCGGCGCCACCGGCCGGGGTCCACCTCGGCCACCCGGGAGTTGGCGATCACGAAGAGCGCCAGATCGGTGACCCCGACGTCCTCCCGCAGCGAGCCCGCCCGCCGGGCCCGCGCCACGAGCCGTTCGATCAGCCGGTTGACCTCGGCCCGGTCGTCGAGGTGCGACAGGCACGCCAGCTCGGTGAAGGCCCGGTCGCGCGACTGCAGCTCGCACGTCCTCTCCAGGAAGCTCACCAGCCCTTCCCACGGGTCCGGCAGCTCCAGCGACTCCTGCGCGAGCTCGATCCAGCCGGTCACCTTCTCCCCGACGATCGCGTCGATCAGGTCGCCGCGCTCGGGAAAGTGCCGGTAGAGGGTGCCGATGGCGAGCCCGGCCCGCTTGGCCACGGCCTCGAGCGGCGCGTCGAGCCCCCTCTCCGCCAGCACCTCGCGGGCTGCGGCGACGAGGGCGTCGCGGTTGCGCTGGGCGTCACGGCGGAGCGGGCGTTCCATGGCATGAACTCTAGCGAAGTCGAGGCATTGCCTCATATTCGTGTTAACCTGAGGCATCCCCTCGACTTAAGGAGTCAGGCATGAAGACGGCCGTCATCGGCGCGGGACCCGGCATCGGCTTCGCGGTGGCCCGCCGCTTCGGCGCGGAAGGGTTCGAGGTCGCCCTCGTCTCCAGGAACGAGCGGCACCTGACGCCGCTGACCGAACGACTCGCGGCCGAGGGCGTGCGCGCCACCGGCCACGCGGGCGACCTGACCGACGAGACCTCGTTGTCCCACGCCCTCGACCGGATCGGCCCCGTGGACGTCCTGGTCTACAACGGCGCGGGCACGGCCCGGGCCCTGACGCCCGTCCTGGAGGTGACCAGGCGCAGCGCCCAGGACGCGTTCGACGGCGCGGTCCTCGGGGCGGTGACCGCGGTGGGCGCCGTCCTGCCGGCCATGCTGGAGCGCGGCTCGGGCACGCTGCTGTTCACCTCGGGCATCTCCGCCGTGCACCCGCTGCCGTTCCTGGGCAACATCGGCATCGCGGCGGCCGGCCTGCGCACCTACGTCCTGTCGCTGGCCGAGGTGCTGGCGCCCAGGGGCGTGCACGTGGGCCACGTGGCCATCGCCGCCGCCGTCGCCCCCGGCTCCCCCGCCGCCCCGGAGTCCGTCGCCGGCACCCACTGGAACCTGCACGCGGGCCGCGACCGCCACGAGGTGATCCTCGGCGACCTGGCCACCGTCCAGGCCGCCATCTCCGCTCGCTGATCTCCGGCATACGGTGTGAGAGATCCCCTCCACCGGCCGTGCACGGGGCCGTTCCAGTCGGTCGAGTACCGGTCGGCTCAGGGCAGGTGCCGGCGTTCGTGCAGTTGCCCTTTCCAGGACAGGTCCGCGCGGACGGCCAGGTTACGTCCCGGGGGCTTCACCGACCGGCCTGGCCGCCGTCGGGACGGGAGGGTGGTCACGTACGGCATCTGGCATCCGGTGATGCGCCCCCGTCAGTTTCCGTCCGCCCGGACGAGCGGCCGGCCGTCAGAGGGTGTAGTCGAACGTGTAGTGGTGGGTGCCGTCGGGGTCGATGGTGATGTCGAGGCGGCCGCGCAGCCCCCGCAGCTCGCCGGTCGCCGAGCCGGGCACGACGGAGACCCGCAGCGACTGCTCGCCCCGGTCGCTCACCGCGTCGTGCTGGACGACGAAGCTGCCGGTCCGGCCGTCGAGGGTGCCCTCGACGCGTTCGAGCGCGACATAAGAGCGTGAGTCCTCCTCCGGCGTGGTCGCCACCATCATGGTGACGAGGCTCGTGCCGGTGAGGTCGCCCTCGAAGGTCTTGGTCAGGGTCACGACCCCCAGCGTGACGCCGTCGCGGTCGTCGAACGGCGGTTGGGGGGTCCACCCGGCGGTCTCGAAGGTTCCCATTGCGGTCATGGGAAGGAGCATGGCAGCCATACCTGTCACATCACGTCAGGTACCTGTCAGCCGTTCCACGACAGGCGCGAGCGCGTCCATGAACTGCGCGTTCACCGTCACGTAGGACACCCCGAGCCGGTCCCTGCGGCGCAGGAGCGTGCCGGCCATCTCGGCGGCGGTCCCGGTCAGGATGCCGGTGCCGGTACGGCCGAACCGGGCGAGCGCCCAGTCCGGCGGCTCGGACCCGGCGCAGGCCAGGTTCATGTTGAGCTCCAGTGCGGGGAAGCGGTCGCCGGCCAGCTCGTACAGCTCGTCGACCTTGGCCGCCACCTGCTCCTCGGTGGTCGCCGGCGGCACGCCCAGCGCCACGGTGTCGGCCTTCTGCCCGGCCAGCCTGAGCAGCCGGGTGCCGGACGCGGCCACCACGATGCGCACGTCCTTGACGGCGTCGATGGTCTCGGAGAGCCGCTCGATACGCCGGCCGGGCGTGCCGAACGCGACGCCGAGCATGGCCGCGTCGTGCTCGGCGTCCGGCCGGCCCGCGCCGAGGCCCAGCTCGAACCGGCCGCCGGTGAGCGTCCGCAGGGTGGCGGTCTCCCACGCCACGGCCGCGGGCGTGCGGTTGGGGGCGCTGAGCACGTACGTGCCGACGCGCAGGGTCGTGGTGGCCGTCGCGGCGACGGCGGCGGCGGTGAACGGCGCGGGTGTGCCCAGCGTGTCGGGCACCAGGAAGGTCGCGTAGCCGAGGCTCTCCGCCCGGCGGGCCAGGCCGGTCCACGTGGCCGCGTCGGGGGCCTGCCCGGCGACCACGCCGAACCTGAACGGATGATGCGTCATGCCCTCACGATCGCCCGCCAGGCGGGCCCGCCGCATCGTCTCGCGGACCGGTGACCGCGTACGCCGGGGGGCGCACGACGCCGGAGCCGGCCTACTCCCCCAGCAGTAGCCGGGTGAAGTCGTTGGCGAACTTGCCGTCCGGGTCGAGCCGGCGCACCAGCTCCCGGAAGTCGTCCGGGCACGCGGGCCGGCGGGTGAACAGCTTCCCCCAGTGCGGCAGCGGCCCGAACGGCGCCAGCGTCTCCTCCACCAGCTCCAGCACCGGCATCACCCCGGCGACGTCCTTCTTCCAGGTGAAGTGCACGCCCACGGCGTCGCGCCCGCGGAACGGGCTGAGCCACAGCTCGTCGGCGGCGATGGAGCGCACCTCGGAGATGTGCAGGACCGGCCGGATGCGCTCGCCGATCGCGAACAGCGCGCGCAGCGCGGCGACCGCGTGCTCCCTCGGCAGCAGCAGCTCCGACTGCAGCTCGTCGCCGGCGCCGCTGGGCTCCTGGTCGGCGCGGAAGTGCGGCAGCCGCTCGTACCAGGGGCCGGGCACGCCCAGCTGCTGCGTGCAGCTGTCGGCCGGCATGCCGGGCAGCGGGTGGCGGGGGCCGTCGGCGGGGC